>PLUF01000080.1 GCA_003164815.1 Candidatus Gagatemarchaeum stordalenia | reverse complement strand
GAAAGGACGAAGTTGCAGGGAGGTCGCAAAGTATTTCGAAGAGCCCCGACGGGGTTCCGTCCGGTATGAAGACAGCTCAAGGTCACGGGGTGCATCAGATTCCGGAGATGGGATTCTCGAACGCCTACCTTGTGGAGACCGACGGCCAGGGCCTGATCCTAATCGACACGGGGACGCCCGGCAAGGAAGCGAAGGTGCTGGCGTACCTGGCCAGCATGGGGAAGAAGCCGGCCGACATCTCCTACATCATCCTCACCCATCCGGACGCAGACCATTCCGGAAGCGCGGCCGAGCTGAAGCGCCTCACGGGCGCCAAGCTGGCCATCGGCGAGCTCGATGCCCCGAGGCTCTCGGGGGAGCAGAAGCTCAAGGAGGCCAGCGGTCTCGGGGGAGTGATGATCGGTCTCTTTGGAGCGTTCATGAAGGTCGAGCGGGTGAAGCCAGACCTTGCGCTGAAGGACGGGGATCCGGTAGGTCCCCTCTCCATCCTCCACACCCCGGGGCACACCGACGGGAGCATCTCCGTCTACAAGCCCAGCGAGGCGATCTTCGTTGGAGACCTGCTCAGGACCGACGGCTCGGGCAACCTGAAGCTCGCCTCCCCGAACATGAGCACGGACATGAACGAGGTCAGGCGCTCCACCGAGAAGATATCGAAGCTGGAGTTCGCGATGCTCCTTCCTGGACACGG
This sequence comes from Candidatus Gagatemarchaeum stordalenia, assembly GCA_003164815.1. GTDB lineage: Archaea > Thermoproteota > Nitrososphaeria > Nitrososphaerales > Gagatemarchaeaceae > Gagatemarchaeum > Gagatemarchaeum stordalenia. The sequence goes on along the minus strand of PLUF01000080.1, from coordinate 55,397 downwards.
GAAGCCGATCGAGGAGGACGCGGCCACCAAGCTGAGGACGTTCATCGCCAACGGCTTCAAGTGAACCACGCGGCCACGCGAATCTTAAAACCGGCGCTGCGTCTTCTCGCAGACCGTTGTCGGCCCGCATAAGGAATGTCGTCATCTTCGCGGCCGGGATAGTCCTCGCGTTCGTCTGGGGACTCTACTATGTGATCCTCACAGAGGTCGGCTTCGACCTAGACCTGACGCTGGCGTTCGTGGCCCCGACCGTCGTTGTGATAGCGGGGCTCGTCGCGATGGAGCTGCACCTGGCCCGGAGGCGCAAAGCACGCGAGGACCCGCGCGTCTGAGTAATGGTCCGCGGGGCCTCTTACGATCTTCCTTGACACCGGGTCTCCCATGACGTTCGGATCAACCTAATTTGCCTAATGATGCGGGCTCATCACAGGACGGTCCCGCAGTTACTGCAGAACTTGGAGTCAGGCTGGATGGGCGAACCACAGTTCCTGCAGAAATTCTTCTGTGGAGCGTTAGTGGACGGAGGAATAATCGTGGGAGGCTGGCCCTGAATCGGGGAGGGAGGCGGTATTGCATAGCCCAGAATCTCAGTCGTCTGGGGGACGGATGACGGCCCGTATGTGATGTACGTGTACGCGATGCACACAGCTACCCAGGCTTCCAGCGGAACCGAGAGGAACGAGTACACGACCTGCCCGGCCAGCGCTGACGACAGACCAATCGCGGCGCCGATGGCATAGGCGACCAGAGTGACGATCGCGAGGACTATCCCTATGCTGAAGGTGCTCCACTTCTTGTCGCGGCCGAAGGCCTTGCTCGCGCCCATGCCCGCGATGACTCCCTTGTCCTCCAGCATTATCGCGGGGACAAAGTAGATGTACCAGGTGATGAATATGATTCCAGGAACTATCAACGCGACCAATCCGAGAGCCACGATGATGCCTATCAGGATGCCCGCGAAGAGAAGCGTCCAGAACCTATGGTAGGCCTTCCCCATCGAATCGGTCACGGAGATATGGCCGCCGCCGAGCACGGCCTGCACCATGGATGGATAGGTTCCGAGGACTATGATAGAGACCACGCCCGTGACTATCGACAGGGCGATTCTGATGAGGCTCAGGGTGGACGCGCCCACGGCGTCCGTGGCGAGAGAGAGGACCAGGACTATCGCCTGCGGAATCATGAGCTCGGGGTTCTTCCTAATGAGGTCCACACCCCTCGAGAGCACGTCTCCTACCTGGATCGGCCTTCCGACAGTCGTCTTCATGAATCGGGTCGGTTTCTCACGCGATATTTATTTATTCGTCAAGGGAATTGGGTCTCAGGCCGCCGGCGACGTCAATCAGCGCCTTCTTCCGTGGCGGTGCTTCTTCGGGGGGTTCATCGCGATGATGTCGAAGAGGATGCGCCTGTAGTTTATCGTCAGCGACCTGGCGAAGAACGACCCCTCGATGATCATGTCGCGCAGGTTGTGCTCGTTCTTCTCGTGCAGGCCGAACTTCTCGAACGAGAGGCAGTCTTCCAGGTACGGCCTGAGCTTGAAGACGTAGAGGTCCGCCACCACCTTCTCCGGTATGGGTTCCTTCTCCGAGGAGAGGAGAAGGTCGTTCAAGGCGTCCCTCGCGGCCTGGTAGTTCTTCCAGGCCTCCTCCACGAAACCCGGGAAGATCCCGTTCGCCACGAGCCTCGCGGTGAAGGCTCCGTCCGCGTTGTTCGAGTAGCCCTTGAGGAGGTTCGCCTTGATGTTTAGCTCGTTGGACCTGTCGTACCCGTAAAGGAACTCGCGGGCGACGCCCTCCAGCTCCGTCTTGTAGGCGTGGTTGAGCGAGTCGCCGAACGAGCCGCTGGCCAGCAGGTACCTGGCCATCTCGTAATCGTCAGAGATGATGGCACTGGATATCATGTGCGCGAAGTCCGGGTCGTAGGGGATCTCGCTCATCAGCAGCCCCTTCCAGGTGATCTTGCGCGTGTGCCGGTCTATCGCCCCAATCTCGATCAGCCAGTTCTCCGCGAAGGCGACCTCGCGGGGGTCCACCTTCGACATGAACTCGAGCTCCCCGAGCTTGAGGCCGTACTTCGACATCAGGAGGACCAGGTCGAACGGCGTCTCGGTCTCGAGGGCCTTGCGCACGGGCACGGGATCGATCTTCTTGGGAATCTGCGTGTCAGAGATGATCACGGCGCGGCCGGGCTTGAAGCGGCCTATCCTGCCTATCATCTGCAGCAACGTGTTGTTGTCTACCTTCTTGTAGTGGAGGGACTTCTCCCCGAGCTTGTCCTTGCCGTCAATCACTTCGTTGAGGATCAGCACGTTGTCGACGTAGATGTTCACCGAGGAGGCTATGACGTTCGTCGCGAATATCCTCAGGTTCTTGTCGCGCTCGGCCCTCTCCTGAATCTTGTTGATCTCCGAGCCCACCAGGCCGCCGTGGATGAAGGTCCCCCTGTAGCTCCCGGCGTACTTCTCCACGAGGCGCCGCGTGGGAAGGAAGACCAGCCAGGACTCGTCCGGGGGCTGCTGGAAGAGGTAGAGCGACAGGATTCTCTGCATCTCCTCGAAGTCCTCCGCGAGCTCCACCTCCAGCGAGACGGGATACATGCGGCCGCTCAGCGTGTAGAGCTTGGAAATTCCCAGGAACGAGAGGAACTCCTTCGGGTCTATCGTGGCGCTCATGACCCTGAAGAGGTTCCGCGCCCTGGCTTCCTCCCTCTTGGCGAGGGACATGCACAGCTCCAGCTGGGAGGACATCTGGTGGCTCTCGTCGAAGTAGATCGAGGAATCGAAGATCGAGTCCTCGGCGAGCATTCTGAGCAGGACGCCGTCGGTGACTATCTTGATCCGCCCGTCGATGTTGATCTTGGTGTCCTTGGTGATCACCGCCAGCTCTTCCTTCACCTCGGGATGGAGGGCCTGGAGCGAATAGTAGAGGGCGTTGCACGCGGCCCTCGACGGCTCGCGGATCACGATCTGCCTGGCCCTCTTGTAGACCTCGAACTCATGGATCGGGGTCACCGTGCTCTTCCCGGTCCCGACGTCGCCGACTATGACGAAGTGGTCCGTGAAGTCTATGGAATCGATGATGGAGAAGATCGGGAGGTTCGGTCTCGTTCCCGTCTTGGCCGGCGCCCCGATGAAGGCTGGCTTCAGAGAGGGGCTGATGCCTGGTTCTTCGCTAGCCAATCTGAGCCTCGGGTTCTCCTGGAGAATCGTCGAAAGGGGGAGAGATAAACCAGTCTATGGTGAATCACGCCCTAGCCGGAGATTCGGGCTGTCCCTGTCGGCTCAAGACAAGGGAGGAACGAGAGAGGCCATAGAGACTCATCACCCTGTTATTTTGGGGAGTGATACGACGCCCTAGGCGGCCCGCTCGAATGCGATCGCCCGCTCCAGCGATTCCTTGAGGCCTAGCGTCTCCTTGTATCCCAGCTCGTCGTAGAACCTCGTGCAATCAAAGTCGAGTCCGGACGGTCCTGCCACGTTGAGGGCGCTTTCCGTGGGCTTGTCGCGCCATTCCGCCTGAAGCTTGGCCTCGGGGAGTATCTGTTTGAGCGTGGCGACGAACTCGACGGGAGTGAAAGGGCGCCTCGTGCCCACGTTGTAGAGCCTCCTCCGGATCTTGGCCTCGTCGACCCTTCCCGCGAAGGCGAGGCAGTCTCCGAGTTCCTCTACGTAGACCCACCGCAGTGGTGCCTTCGCATAGGCGAAGTCCTGGGGGAGCGAGGCAGGCTCTCCGCGGGCGAGCTTGCGGATCATGTCGTTGAAGACGCCTGTGAACCCGACGTATCTCCCGGGACCCCAGCCGGCCGAGATCCTCAGGCAGAGGGTCTTCAGGCCGAACCTGCTGTAGTAGTGCTGGCCAAAGACCTCGTTCATGATCTTGGTGGCAGAATAGGGGTCGGGCGGGCAGTGCGGGACGTCGTCCTCGGTCACCACGCTCTTCTGGTAGCTGTCGGGCCTTCCGATCACCGCCGAGGAGCTCGTGAAAACCACCCTCTCGACGTCCGCGAGGCTGCAGGCCTCGAAGACGTTGGCGGTGCCCAGACAGTTCACGCTGGCGGATTTGACCGGGTTCTCTCGCGACTCGATGACCACGACCGCCGCCAGGTGGTAGACGGTCTTGACCCCGTACTTGCGGATGGTCTCCAACATCTGGTTCCTGTCGAGTATGTCCCCCTCGACGAGCCTGACGCGGTCCTTGAAGCCCTTGATGTTTTCCATGTTCGGCTTGACGTCGTAGATTATCACCTCCTCGTCGGAGCGCAGCAGGCTCTGGCAGAGGAAGCTCCCGATCTGTCCGGTACCTCCGGTTATGAGGACGGCCAAGGTAATCTGACGCCGTTTCGCGGCGGGTACGGCATATAACTGCTCACCCGGCCCGCCGGGTAAGGTGTAGTTCAGGCCGACGGAGATGTGGCCGCGAGCAGGGTGTCCCTTATCTCGGTCGACGGCTCTGACTGGCTCTTCTCCAGGCCCTTCGCTACCTCCACCGCCAGCGTCATCTCCCAGGACGACTCGAGCTGCTTGACCTTGTCGCCGATGTCGATCTCGTTCGGGTGGACCTTTCCGTCCTGAACCTCTTGGACGTACTTGTTCACGTTGAGGTTGAACGAGTAGCGCGTGCTGATCGCCTGCAGCGCCTCCCTCAGCGTGTCCACGGGATAATATGCGTCGATCGAGCCCGACTTCCAGACGTGGATCTGGTCCTTGGGGATAGACTTGCCATCGACCAACTGTGCGGCCTGTGCTGTAGCTTCAGTACCCAGGATTAAGAACGTCGGCACAACCTTGTTCGCGGAGACGAGGACTGTGTCCAGGGTGACCGGTAAGTTCCCCATCACCCTGACCGGGATTATCGAGACGTGGGATAGGTCGATCCCCAACTTGCGGGCAAAGGCCTCCAAGATGATCTTCTCTGACCTTCGTTCGACGAACACGACGCGGTCACTGAAGAGCACATCGCCTGGTCTTGCGCCGAGGTCGCGGAGCACTCCTTCGAATTCGTCGGCTCGCGCCACCTGCGTCTGTCCGTCGGAATAGTCGACGAGCCAGGTCGTGCCGCCCTGGACGGTGTCAACCAAGACGGGGGAGTGTGTCGTGATGAAGACCTGCCTGTCGAGGGCAATCTTCTCTATCTCACGGCAGAGTCTCCTCTGCAGTCCGGGGTGCCCGTGGCTCTCCGGTTCCTCGATGCCCAAGATCGTCGAGTCGTCGCTCTCCACCAGCGCGGTGAAGAGGAGGTTGGCAGTACCCTGCGTGCCGCCGCCCTCCAGGCCTAGGGGGAACCGTTTGTTGTCCTTCTTCACCATGAGCCGGGCCTGTGCCGGGTCCAAGCGGAAGGACGTAAGATCGGAGAACGCGCCCTCGAACTCGCCGTATCTCTCCTCGTCCTGGGCTGAGGTGCTCTGCTGGAGCGTCCACAGACGGCTCTGGGTGTTTTCGTCCAGAAGGGTGGTCCTGAATCTGTCTCCGCCCTTCGCGTCCCTGCTGGTGCCTACCAGTCTGTACTTGTTCTTGACCAACGCCGAGATGATGCGAAGGATCCGGTCTAGGGTCGGAGAGTCTATCTTGAGATTGGGCGAGAGCTGAGGAACATCATCCTTGACCAGTGTCGTGGTCCCCCAGACGATGCTGTCGGTCTTCCACGCGCCCTGCGCGTTCAACAGCGAGCGCGTTATCTTCAGGGTCGGCGGCAGGGCCTCGCCGAAGACAGTACCAAGAAAGGTCTGATCCTCCGCAGAGAGCCCTTGGACCAGGTCTCCTTCCAGTTCTAATGTGGCCTCGAACGCGATAGGCTTTGTCGACCCCTTGTACCAGAAGTACTCGTTCAGCCCGGTGGTCGTTCCCTTGACCGGCTCGAACTCGGAGAAGAACAGGCTCATCGCTTCCAGGATGTTCGATTTTCCGCCGCTGTTCTTCCCTATCAGGAGGTTGAGGTTGCCAAGTTTGTCGAGTGATACTTGCCTTAGACTTCGATAATTGTCGACCTTGAATGTGGAGATCTTCAAGCTTGCGCTCCCGACTAGGGTTTGGTTATATAATTCTGTTCTTTATCTAATTCCCGTTCTTACCATAATAATACATTTTTATTATTATTAATCATTTATTACGATTAATTTAAATCACCTCAAGGCCGAGTGGCCTGATCTGAAGCGAGTCGGCGATTCTAGGGAAGGCCCCTCGAGGTGACCCACAACCGTATGGTCCCGATGTTCGTCTCCTGTCTTGTGACCGTGTAGCCGTAGCCCCTGACGATCGCTATGAGGAACTCGCGAGCGCACTCTGTGGACTCGATTCTTCTCCCTGCCCCCACGACGTCGATCTCGAAGGTCCCCTTTCCCTGATCCTTGATGGCGAGCTGCTTGATCGGGAGGAGCCCCCTGAAGTCCTTCTCGACTCCCGTGAGGTCTAACAGTTCCGGGGCGAAGATCTTGAGCACGGTAACGAACCTGCTGCCTATTTCACTGAACCTCTTCAGGGTGGCTTCCTTGTGGGAGGCGTAGAGCTCGGCGGTCACGTCGTCGACGAAGTCTGCCGGGAGCGTAATCACGTCGAACTGCTTCAGGAGGGTCATCGAGCGCCACATGCTGTACAGGTCAGAGGGACTGCCACCCTCGGAGGCGACCTTAGTGAGGACGGAGAGCGACTCGTTGGCGAACGCGAAGAGCGTCTTGTTCTGCCTAGCGGCTTCGACTGAGAATGCGTCGAAGATGTTCTGATCGACCGAGATATTCGTCCGGGCCATTCTGTATTATTTTTGGGGCAATCGGCTCCTATTTATCCGCGATAGCGGGAAGTTCGAACCCTCGTGCCGCACCCTTCCCGCCGCGTCTCCTCTGAAGAGGCACCGGTGATGTCGGCGGACGCGTCCATCCTCGCCTCACTCGAGGCTGAGGTAGAGGAAGACTGCGTAGGCGCACACGGTGAAGACGTCAGCGGATGGGCTGGAGAGCCCTGGTTCGAGGGAGACGGGTCCGTAGTAGCCAATCAACAGCGGATAGGAGACTAGCGCCTCCACGAGCAGCGCGAGAAGCATCACTATAAGACCGAGAGAGAAGCTCGCCCGGGTCTGCACGTACATCCGGACGTAGATCGTCATCAGCGCGAGCAGCAGCGCGACCTCGACCGTTGTCAGCACGATGTGCGTCTGCAGGACCGGGTCGGTCTGGAAGTGGGGAAAGTATCCGAATTCGCCCCGGGGCGGCCCGTACTCCCCCGCGCTCGTGCTAAGTATTGAGATTGACTCTCCGATCGCCAGCCCTATGACGATAACCACCGGGACCCACAGCTTCTGCATGTACGAGTGCTTCTTGGGCGGTTCGCTGGTCAATTCCCGGCCCTCTCCTTGCGCCTCGGCTTCCTCTTATTGATAATCACGAGCGCCTTCCAGTGAGAGTCCATCTTCTCTGAGAGGAAGTACATCCTCCCGTACTTCCCTCCCTCTGCGATCACGAGTTCATTCGTCTCCAAGACTCTGAGGTGGTGCCTTACCGTGGTGTAATCGAGCCCCAGGTCGTGCGAGAGCTGCTGCGCGTTGCCAGGCTCCTTCCTTATGGAGAGAAGGACGAGCAGCCTGTTGCGGGCGCCCGTGGTGCCGGCAAAGAGCCACCAGAGGAGCCGTTCGAACGACTCCGCTGACCCGCTGCCTTCGGTCTCGCGGTCGACGATTCTGCGGCCCGTCTTGTGGCTGGTTGTCATCAATGGCGGTTCCCGAATCGGCTATGGTGCCGGCCTGCTCCCGAGGGTCAGGGAGACGGTCGAGAGGTGTCCTGAGCTGATCACCCCTATCTGGATGGTCTGGCCAGCCGAGGTGTTCTGCTCGAGGTAAGACGATAGCGCGTCCTCGTTAACGATCTTAGCGCCGTTGATCGACACGATGATGTCTCCTCCGACGAGGTACTGGCTTCCGTCGACGGTGACCGTCGTGGTGCCTGCGACGAGTCCCGCCTTGCTCGCTGGACTGCCGGAGCTCACGCTCTCTACGAGGACGCCGTAGGTCACGTTCGTGTTCGAGGCGAGGGCCAGCTGGTAGTTCATGTCAGCCCCGGTGATTCCCATGTAGGGGTGCGCAGTGTAGACGCCGGAGGCGATCAGGGACTGGAGCTCGCGGAGGATGGTGCTGGACGGTATCGCGAACCCGAGCCCCTGAGAACCGTTGACCACGGCTGTCGTGATGCCTATGACATTCCCGTTCTTGTCAAGTAGTGGCCCTCCGGAGTTCCCGGGGTTTATCGGGGCGCTGAACTGTATCACGCCCGAGATCGAGAAGTTGCCCGTCGTCGCCTCCTGGATGGTCCTTCCCAGCTGGCTCACGATGCCGAAGGTCATCGAGTTCGCAAGTCCGTAGGGATTCCCGATCACCACCACTGGTTCGCCCACGACGACACCCGATGACGAGATTATCTGGAGCGGTGTGTATTCGCTGGCCGGGGCGGTGGAGACGCTCACGACGGCGAGGTCGCTGTACGGGTCGGTGCCGACGACCTTGAGTGGATACGCGTTGCCGTCGGAGAAGGTTACCGTCATGTTCGTGAATCCGTTCACGACGTGGAAATTCGTCACGATGTAGTAGGTGCCGGAGTACGAGATGACGAAGCCGGATCCGAGGACCGTCTCGACCGAGGAGACCGGACCGAAGATCGTGCTCGTCGTCACGAGGGCGCTTCCCTGAATCGTGACGATGCTCCGGTTGTCGGTGGAGTAGATCGCCTCAGGGTTGATCCCTGTGAGGGACGTGTTGCCCGATGTCGCACTCAGACCGGAGAGTTGCGATTGGAGGGCGCTGTTCGTGCTCTGCAGGCTCGAGATTGAGCTCTGGAGAGAGGCTATAATCGAACCGCTCGCGCCGGTCGGCTGTCCGAGTCCGCTGAAGTAGATGACCCCAGAACCCACAACCAGCACCAGGATAACCGCGACGATCAGATTCCTGCGACTGTGACTTTGCTTCTCTGTAATCATTTCCAGCCGGGTTCCCCCGGTATTTCCTATTTAGCAGATTTCCGGAATCCTTCCCTAATCTCTAGAGAATCTCGTCGCCCAAAATGGCAGAAATCGACGTCAGTGGCACTGGACCGTCGACGGATCGAGAGCCCGGTCTTACTTCTCGGGCTTGGCCAGGACCTTGTCCACCAGGGACTTCTTGTATCCGTGCTGCAGCAAGCCCGCTTCCATCGTCCTTCTGTAAGGTTCGGGAGGAGGGCGCTCCTTGGTCGTCGAGCTCCACATGAAGGCCTTCGCCCGGGAGATCTCGTTCCCGTCCTCCAGTTCGAGGTGTATCTCAACCGGCGCGACCCTTTCGTGCTTCTGCAGCTTCAGGAACTGTTCCTCCGTGAGGAGGTAGACGACGCCGTAGACGGTGTCCTCGAACTTCCCGGTCTCCAGCAGGTTGGCTGTGCTGCCCTGCCACTCCGCCGAGAAGACGTTGAAGGCGAGCCTGTAGTTTCTCGCCAGGGCCCTCTTCGAGAGGTGCCACTCTCCAACCCGCTTATTCATCTGGTCGGGGTTCAGGTTCGAGCCGTAGGCGAAGTACCAGACCCTGTTCGAGAGGGACATTCCGGACTAAGCTTTCTCTTTCGTGGATTTTAAGGTGGCGGCTCCTGTCCGGTGCAGGGCGACCACGGACCAACCCAAGGCGGCCGTCATCGAGGCGGCAGCTGGTGCTTGAAGCTGGCGAGGTACCGGTCGATGATCGCCTTCGCTGAGTCGCTGAGCAGTATGTCCATCCCATCGTTCCAGTACACCACGTACCTCACCTCGTGGTTGTCCGGCGTCGGAGTCCCTTCGGCCTCGACCAGGAAGACCTTGTGCAGGTTCCTGACTCTTCTGCCGTCCTTTGGGTCATCGTAGGAGAAAAGGTAGCTCGAGGTCTTCACCGTGAGGCCGATCTCCTCCTTCAGTTCCCGGACGACGGTGTCCCGCCTGGTCTCTCCCTTGAGCGCGCCTCCTCCGGGCAAGAGGAATCTCCTCCGCTTCCCCGCGACGAGCAGGATCCCCTGGGGCGTGTCAATCAGAGCCGTCCCCCTCCTTCTGACTATCCGCCTCTTCTGTTTGAGCTGGTGGGGCGTTCCACAGTTAGAACAGGTTATCACCCGGGACGCGCCCGTGAGTTGCTCTACGGTGTAGGGATGCCCACATGCATTGCACCTCACTGACTTTAGCGCTATCATCCCGGAAGACCGTTGGCAACGTGTAGCTAATCAGATTTAATGGTTCCGAGGCTGGTAAAGGGTGATCGAGGGTCGGATGCGTTCCTAGAGGGCGTCCCGGCGATGCTCGGCCCGCGGCACCGACCGCCGAAGGAAGCATCCTCTCGGGCCGAGAGAACCATTTTGTTGAAATAGAATGGCCCCGGGGCTTTCGCTGTACTTGTCCACCGTCAGCATAAGGAGGGCCGTCATGGACGATTCTGGCTCGATAGCGAGAATCTACAACCAAGGAATCCAGGACCGGACCGCTACCTTCGAGACAAGGCTGAGGGACGCATCCGAGATAGCGCGGTGGTTCGACGGCCGTCATCCAATCGTCGTCGCGGACGCGGCTGGCGCCGTCGTCGGCTTCGCGTCCACATCCACGTACAGGGACAGGGATTGCTACGTCGGCATAGCTGAGTTCTCAGTCTACGTCGAGCGGAGTGGCAGGGGGAAGGGGGCAGGAACCCTGCTGATGCGGGAGCTTATCTCGGAGAGCAGGAGAGCGGGCTTCTGGAAGCTCGTCTCACGGGTCTTCGTCGACAACGCTCCAAGCAGGGCGCTTCTCCGGAACCTTGGGTTCCGCGAGGTCGGCGTGTACGAGAAGCACGGGCGCCTGGACGGGGTGTGGCGCGACGTGGTTATCGTCGAGCTGCTGATTCCGGACAGTCAGGACTAGGGAGCAATTGTCGCGGCGAGACTCAAGCCGCCCTCGGCTAGAACCTTCACCAATCTCGAGGCGACGATCTCTTCCTCGCCGTCTTTCAGGCAGTGTGGATTGATGTAGAGGTTCTCCCCTATGTCGTAGGCGAATATTTCCGGCTCGCCCGCTCGCAGCTTCTCGACGATCTCCCGCGCTTGCATTGGCATTCCTCGCGTCTGAATCTCGACCCGTGGAACGATCAGGGGGCGGGGCTGCCGGCCGTCGAACTCCGGCACCAGCTTCCTCGCTGGGTAGCCCGTGGTCGAGAGCGCTGCAAGGAGGAGATCCACCATCTTCTCCCATCCGGCCATCCGCCGGTCATGGTCCGTATTCTGCAGATACCTCCTCAGAGCCACGGCGAACGCGAGTATGTCTTCCTTGGACGTCTTCATCGGCCTCCCGAGGTATGTCCTCGTTCTGGGACCGGCCATCTCGTAGCTGTGGGGTCCCAGCCTCCTGCACGTTGAGATGATGTCCCTCCTGCCCAGTATCACGCCGGTGTCGTTCGGTGCCCCGATGTCCTTCCCGCCCGAGAAGACCACGATGTCCGCCCCCATCCGGAGGTACTTCCTCAGGTTGTCCGGGGGAGGGAGCTCGGCCGCGGCGTCTACGGCCACAGGTATCTGGCGCTCCCTGGCTACCTTGATGACGTCTTCAAGGGGCAGCACACCGGGCTGCGGGTCGTAGGCGAAGTAGACGACCGCGCAGGTATCCTCGGTTATAGCACTCCTCAGGTCCTCGACGGTGCAACCTTCGTCGGACCCTATCTCGATAATCTTCGCGCCCGCTATCTCGAGCGCGTTGTCGTACTGGTTCCGGTGCGGCCTCTGGACGATTATCTGGTTGCGCATCCCGGCCGTCCTGGGAAGCTTCGACATCGCGCCAGTATCGCCCCTCGTGATGCAGGCTCCCGCCACCAGCGCAAGCCCGGCGGCTCCTCCGCAGGTGATGTACGCGTCTTCGGCCCCGGTCAGCCCTGCGACGAAGGCCCCAACCTTCTCATGGAGCCTCGGCATGTCCAGATAGACCTTGGAGGCCTCCCTGATGGCGTCGAGGACCTCGTCGTCGAGAACCGAGCCTCCGAGAACGGTGAGACAGCCGGTGGCGTTGATTACGCCTTTGATCCCAAGCTCTTCGAGCATCAGTCGAAAGACCGTCATCCGGATATTAATGGGTTGTACCGCGAGATCACCACGACAGACCGGGTCGGCGCAGGGGCTCATCGCGCTTCGGTGCCGTTAAATCGGGGTTTTCCACGTCCCGTTCGGAGTTCCGATGGTCAAGACCGTATCGATGAAGCCGATAGGGTTCGTTCGGACGACGGCGGACGAGGGGGAGATTCACACGAACAGGAGGAACGTGGTCTCCGAGGTCGTCCTTGATGAGAGGCTCGCCCCAGCGCTCCGTGGGATAGAAGCGTACTCTCACGTAATAGTTCTGTTCTGGATGGACCAGGTAACCAAGGAAGAGAGGGCTAGGCTGACGACGCACCCGCGCCACAGGGAGGACCTGCCCAGAGTTGGGGTATTTGCAGTCAGGATGAGAAGCAGGCCGAACCCCGTCGGGTTGAGCGTGGTCGAGCTGATGGGGAGGAAGAAAAACGTCCTGAAGGTGAGGGGGCTGGATGCCCTGGACGGCACGCCCGTGCTGGACGTGAAGCCCTACGACCACATGGACGTGAAGGAGGGGATTGCAGTGCCTGAGTGGTGGTTCAAGGACCATCCCGGAAGTCGCTGGGTGAAGGGCTGAGTTGCCGTTCGTCGGGCAGAGGCATCATTTCAGCCAGTCGCGCAATCTCAGCGCGACGCCTAGCTTGTATTCGTCGGTGCCCGTGACGTAGGGGTACACCACCGGAGAGTCCACCCCGGCCTCCCTGAACTTCTCCAAGAGCTCGCGCAGCTGCTTTCGGGTAGGATTGGGCAGCGAAATCTCCGATATCTCCCCGGCGATGTCGCGGTCGGAGACCTCCCGGTGGTCCCTGAAGGAGTCGAGCGTCCTCGTGATTCCCATCGCCTCGAACATCATGTGATACTGCGGGATGGCGCCGTAGCTGGCGAACTCGTTGGCGAGCATCCTCCTGGATTCAGCTTCGCTCTCCGCGAAGAAGAGCTTGACATAGCAGGCGACCTGGAAGGCATCCTTCCTCGTCCCCGCTCCCCGCGAGATGACGCCGGACGCGTACCGCGGGGAGCAGAAGTTGAGGAGGACTCCGTCTGCGTTCTCGTACGCGGCCCGCACCATCCTCGGGCCGAGGGCGGCGAAGTAGATCGGTATCTGCGGAGCCTTCGGATAGCCGGCCCGCAGCTTCTTTGTAAGCGCCACCAGCTGGTCGAGCGCCGTCCGTCCGCTCAGTGATCCGGTGCCCACGCCGAGGACGAACCGGTTCCGGGAGCCCTGGCTCAGGGTGTCGGCGCGGCTCGCGAGTGTGCCGAGGTCCTGTTCATGCAACCGTATGACCCCGGTGCCGGCGATCAGCCGTCTGCTGGCGCCGAGAGAGAGGCCGCACATATCCAGGACATCGAAGCGCGTGGAGACCGAAGGAAACCACAGGTTGGAGAACGCCGGGTCGAGCTCCGGGACTATGCCGGGTATCAGGTGCGGCGGAAACACGGTCGACCTGAGGGCGATGCCGACTCCTGGTTTCACGGGATTTTCACTTGAAATGGCGTGTAAAAGACTGTCGGACTCCGCCTGCCGATGCTCAGAGGGCCGTCGCGGGCCGCTCTGGTCGGTCAGTCGTCTTCTTCGTCGTTCTCAGCCACGTTCTCGGGGACTTTCCGTATCCTCCGGATCCGCCCGACCGGCTGAGTGTCTGGCATCGCGTCCTTCACGGCGCTGCGGCGAGGCTCCTCCACCGCGCCCTTCTTGCGTTTAGACTTGGGTCCGACGCGCGATACGCTCATGATTGGCGCCGGGAGCTGGACATATTTTAAGACATGGATTCTTTCGGTCCGCCGAACCCGCGAGGCACCGCAGTCAGTTTCCGGATGTTCAGACAGGAAGCGCCCAGAGAAGCGGGACTCGGCAGTCTCGTGAAGGCTTAAAATACCGAAGCGAGCCGAAAAGAGCTCCGTGGCTTCCGAGATCAGGACCATGTTCAGGCACTGTCCCGCCTGCGGTCGCAGGTTCGAGATACGGCTCGTAAGCAAGAAGCTCGTGGATGAGAACGAGAATCTGGAGAAGGCCCCGACCGTCGACCTGAAGGGGGGACCCCCCGGTGCGTCTGTTCTCGGAGGATACTCTCCCCAGGGAAGTCCGACCATCATCGGGATGCAACCGGTCATCATAGACGTCAAGGACTTCCAGTACACATACAGGTGCAAGGCCTGCGGTCATACGTGGATGGAACTTCGCTCCGATGAAGAGAGCATGGGCTCAATCCCTCGTGCGGCGGCGGAAGATCTCGAGAATTGAAGAAGGGGTCAGCGACGCAGCGGGCGGCTGCAGGCTTGGAGTCTCGTTCGGGAAGGAATCGGAGCTCTACTCGTTTCCATATCCCCATCCGATGAACAAGTCGAGGATCGAGCTGTTCGCCGGGTGGCTCGGTTCTGCTGAGGGGGTCGATGTCATCAGGCCGGTCTCCGCTACCATGGAGGACTTGCTGCTTTTCCACACCCCAGAGTACGTCAGCCTCGTTCGGGAGTCGTCCCGACTCGGCGAGGGGTTCCTGGACTACGCTGACACCCCCTCGTTCAGGGGCGTCTACGAGGCCGCCTTGTACCCGGTGGGCAGCACCCTCGAGGGGCTGAGGCTGGTCCTCGAGGGAAGGCTGGACCACTTCCTCAACCCGGTCGGGGGGCTGCACCATGCGAGGGAGGGGAAAGCCGGGGGGTTCTGCGTCTTCAACGATGCTGCCATAGCAATCCGGAGGGCGCTCTCACATCCTGGCATCGGGAGGGTGGCGTATGTCGACATCGACGCCCACCACGGGGACGGCGTGTTCTACGGGTTCGAATCGGACCCCCGTGTGATCATCGGGGACATCCACGAGGACGGCCGCTCCCTGTATCCCGGCACGGGGAGGGCGACCGAGACGGGAACGGGGGACGCCGCCGGGACGAAGATGAACATCCCCCTCCCGCCGGGTGCGGGAGACGCCGAGTTCATCGAGGCATTCGACCGGCTCGAGAGTTTCGTCAGGGGCTTCAGGCCCGCGCTCATCCTCCTGCAGTGCGGGGCCGACGGGCTGGGCGGAGACCCGCTCACTCACCTGGAGTATTCGTCTGCAGCGCACGCCTACGCAACGCGCAGGCTGCACCGGCTCGCACACGAAGCCTGTGGGGGGAGGATCGTCGCCATGGGCGGAGGGGGGTACGACCCCGCCAACGTGAGGGACGCCTGGTCGGCGGTGGTGAAGGAGATATCTGATTCTGACTGGTCGCGCTAGCTGATCGCCTACGCCGGGATGCCGAGGCGGAGGACGCGGCCCCCTGCCGACAAGGTTAATCGGGCATTGCCACGGACCGAAACCGTATGTCGACCGAGCCGACGCACTTCTGCGGGAAGTGTGGCACGAGGATTCCGGAGAACTCTGGATACTGCCCTAGGTGTGGCGCTCGGATAGGCAGGGAGAAGTCCATGCCAGAGGTCCCTTGCAAGTTCTGTCAGGCGTACAACAGGCTCGACAGGACGTTCTGCGTGAGCTGCCGAAGGCGGCTAATCGCCATGACAAAGTATGACGTCACCGCGAAGGACTTCCTCTTCTCGGGGGACAAGGACAACCTCGCGATGCTGCGGGAGACAGGGCCACTCCCGTACCTCATCGGGGGGATGTTCACCAAGGGCCGCGAGAACTCGATGAGGTCGTGGCTGGTGACCAACGGCAGGAGGGTGGAGACCAGGTCGCGGCTGGGCTCAATCGTCGTCAACTGCAGCGAGACCCTCGGTCTCGAGATGATCCCAGAGACTTTCGTCATCCCCGCCCCGGAGCTCAACGCGGCGACCTTCGGGAGGGACGAGAGCCCCGTGATGGCTATCACGTCCGCCGCCCTAGACTCCCTCGACGAGATTGAGATGACGGCGCTCGTGGGCCACGAGCTCGGGCACGTCAAGTCGAAGCACCTGCTCTACCACACGGCAGCGGAGTCGATAGGGGCGGGAGCGCAGTTCCTCGCGAACTTCTACGGCGCCGGCCTCGTGGCGATGCCTATCCAGATGCTGCTACTCGCCTGGCACAGGGACTCGGAGATATCGGCGGACAGGGCGGCGCTCCTGATAGTCGGCGACCCGGGTGTCTTCAGGTCCATGATGCTGAAGATTGTCGGCTATCCGGCTCAGGGGAGGGACCCTCCGGGCGACTCATCGTTCGCGGAGGCGTTTCAGACCCATCCGGCGTACGGGAGGAGGCTCGCCATGGTGAGGGAGTTCTACTCCAGCCGTGACTATGGGGAGGCGAGGGAGAAGGTCAGGCTGAGGTCGAGGGTCAAGAAGGCACTCGTTCCCTTCTGCAGGTTCTGCGGCGCGGCGAAGCCCGTGCCGGACTTCTTCTGCAGGGTCTGCAAGAGAAGCCAGTACTGAAGGCTCGCGTTGGAGCATCGTTATTAGCTACAGCCGATTTCACCGGTCGTGGCTAGGAGCTGGAAGGATTCTCTTAGGGAGGACATCCCCGAAGGCGGACCCCTGTACCGCCACGACCTCGCGTTCGTAGGGGCTTCGACGGTAGCGCAGCAGTTCTACTGCGAAGCCAAGGTCGAGAACGAATACATGTTGGGCGAGGTACCCAGCGAAGGCAAGGACGTGGGAACCGACCTTCACGACGAGATTTTCGCCATGGAGGAGGTGAAGAAGGAGGACCTCATCAGGCACATCGAAGAATCGCCCAGCCTCACCGCCTCGTTCGGTCTGCACGCACAGATCGGGGAGCTCCTCGTGGCCGGCGTGCCCGACGCCGTGATCTTCGAGAAGGGCAGCCCGAGATGGATCGTCGAACTGAAGACGACGCGGGGCGACCCGACCAGGCTCTGGCGGGACCAGGCGATCCAGGTGAAGATCTACGGCGTCCTCCTGGAGAGGATGGGCTTCGACTGCTCGAACCTTACCCTCGTCCTGGTGCGGATGAGGCAGGAGGCCCTGACGCCGCCCGAGAGGGAGTCGCTGCTGCTCCTCGTCAAAGGTGCCCTGGCGAGGGAGGAGACCGCCCAGCTGGAGGCGAAGTACGGGATGAAGTTCTTCCTCCTTCCGCACATAAGGTCGGAGGCGGAGGAGGCCGTGTCCTGGGCTCAGGACTACTGGCTGAAGAGGAGGGAGGCGATCCCGACCAAGGCGGAGGGGAAGTGCAGGTCGTGCGAGTTCAACGACGTCTGCGCCTACAGCCTCGCCAAGCCCCAGCAGTGAAGAAAGGTCCCGGTGGCCTCAATTCTCCAGCACATCGCCCTCTGACTCTTGAGAATAGTCTTGGCGGCTCTCGAATCGGTCTCGAAAGCGACGTTTTGGCCCTCACAGGACAGATGGGGCCGTTCATTTCTCAAATCTGGGAATCGTCTTCCTCCTTTAAGAGGCGCCGGCGCACTCTCAAGGTAGAAGCAACGAAGTCTCATGGCCAAAACAGCAGAGGCGCTGCAGAACACGCCCGCCCCGCACTGGTTGAAGACGCTTGACGGACTTGAGAGAAGGTTCGGGGTCTTCCGAGTCATCAGGTTCGCAGTGGCCAGTGGCACGGGTTTTCTGGTCAACGAGATGGTCGTCGTCCTCGGGGTCGTTCTCCTCTACCACTCGATTAGGGTGCCGAGCTTCTCGAATTCATCCCTCTCGATCCTGGAACTGGATGCGCTGGCACTCGGAATCGGAGACACCGTGGCCTTCCTGATAAACGAGCGCGTCACCGTCAGAGGCCTGGGCGAGGAGAGGAAGAAGGGGCGGCTCCACTGGTCGGTTAGGTGGGGCGAGTATCAGCTCACTGCGCTCGCCGGAAACGTCATGATCGTCGTAGTCCAGCTTACGTGCCTCGCGACGATTTCTCTCTCCCCCGTCTTTGGGAACATGATAGGTGCCGTCGTCTCCTACCCGGTGACGTACGTCGTCTCGATGCGCTACGTGTGGCGGGTCCGGCCGTTCAGCGAGTAGCCGCAGGACTCGAAGACGCCTCGACCACAACCACCATCACGGTTGACGAATCCTTCTGACGGCGGATAGATACTTGCACCACAACACCAAATATACTTAGACAGGACCGCTCCTGAAGCTTTGAACACTCCGCGGGCTCTAAGACTGACCTCCTTTGATGCTCGGACGTACGTCTTTGCGGCCGCTCTTGCCGCTCTCTTCGTCACCCTGACCGAGCTCATCGACTTCTTCGAGCTTCCCTTCGAGTCCCTGCCTGGTCACCTCCTGTCCTCCAGCGCTCTATTCTCGACCGGCTTCGTCATGTCGACGATGGCGAGCTTTGGCTACGCTGGGGTCTTCATCCTGATGCTGCTGGAGAGCGCATCCCTTCCGGTGCCGAGTGAGGTCGTCTTGCCCTTCGCAGGATACCTGATCTTCACAGGGAGCATGAACTTCACCGCGGTCGTGCTGGTCAGCACGGTCGCGGGGGTCGTCGGTGCTCTGGCTGACTACTACCTCGCATCCAAGCTAGGAAGGCCAATCGTGGAGAGGCTCTTCAGATGGTCCGGCTTGAAGCCCGAGCACCTGGACCGAGCGGAGAAGTGGCTCAGCGAGAAGGCGTCGTGGAGCATCCTGGTAGCCAGATTCATTCCGGGGTTGAGGTCGGCCATCTCACTTCCGGCAGGGGCTCTCCGTATGAAGCTGGGCCCGTTTGTCGGGATGACACTGATCGGTTCGTTCGGCTGGTCGGCCCTGCTGGTCTTCCTCGGATATTCCGCCGGAAGTGTCTGGCAGACAGCGTTGGCCCGCTCGTCGCCGCTGTTGACCGAGGTCTTCCTGATCGCGGTTGCGCTGGCATCGGCCTCCTACGTTCTGTACTTCGTTTCCAGGAGAGCGCGGGGTCTGGTCAATTGAGCCCAACGACGCACGCTGTGCTGAGGAGCCTCGACGCGAATCCGGAGACTATGACCTGGGGCGGAGATTCGATTGGTCGTGTTTAGCCTCGGAGACATATTCGGATACCTTGCGCTGGTCTTTGTCGCCCTCAGCGCCCTACTCATACTCCGAAAGAACATGTTGATCAGGAAGCGCCTCCTCAAGGGGCCCCTGAATCCTAGGCGTCACCTCAGGAGGCGCGTCATCAAGGGTCGCCTCCTCTACCTGACGAACCTCGTGCTCGTGAGGAGGGCGCACATGGTCCTCGCCCTGCTCGGCGGCCTCTTCCTCGTGCTACATGTCGCCTATCTCATCTCCTATCCGATGAACGGCGCAATCATCCTCGGCTACATCGCGGTCGTCGCGGCGCTCTTCCTGGGAATCACGGGAATGTCCCATCTCCAGAAGTTCAGAGAGGCCCGCTACTACCATGGGTCGGTCTCGCTCGCGGCGATTGCGCTGATGGCGGTCCACGCGGTCGGTTCGGGCTTCAACCTCCCGGTCTGGATGGCGACGGGCGCACTCTTGGTCACGGCCGGCGTGGTCTTCACCGTCGCCGCCCGCCATGCGAGGAAGATGCTGTTCTAGGAGACTTTGAACATGAACAGGAGAGAATTCATCCGCAGGATGGTCGTCGCGTCGACCCTGACGGTGACTGGGATCGCCGCAGTAGTCGAGCTTCTAGCGAGGACCGGGGCCCCAGAACAGGTCTATCAGCTGCCCACCGTGCAGACCCAATCGACCAGCCAATCAAGCGGCCAGACGGGTTCCAGCACCCAGACCCAGCAGGTCTCGATGTCCCCCGGGTACGTCCTAATCGGCCCCTCGAGCAGCCTGAGCGGGAGGAAGTCGGCCTACTTCACACACCCGACCCACGGAAGCTCGATGCTCGTGAACGACAACGGAACGTGGAAGGCGTTCAGCGCCATCTGCACCCACGCCCCCTGTACCGTCCAGTATGGCGGAGGGTCGGCCATCTCCTGCCCCTGCCACGGGGCGACTTTCAGTCCCAGCGATGGCAGCGTGCTCGGCGGACCGGCGCCCGCGCCGCTCGCGGAGTACGGAGTACAGATTGTGGGCGGGAGCCTCTTCGTGTCGACTGCCCGAATCAACTAGGCGAACCGGCGGCATTCAGAGCATGTTGCCCAAAGTCCGGACAGACTTAAACGGCCTCGAAGGAAATGCTCCATGTTGCCTAGCCAAGCCACAGGGGACCAGCTCATCTCCCTGCAGTGGGAAGGCGGCAACGTCCCTCCTTTCGCGTCCCCGCCGCGCCAGCCCGCCGGCCCGGGCGATGCGACGCAGGAGAGGGTCTTCGCTTACGTCTCGCAGCACCCGGGAGTCCACTTGAGGCAGATCTGCAGGGAGCTCGGACTGGCGATGGGCGACGTCCAGTATCACGTCCACAGGCTGGAGAAGGGAGGGCGGGTCAGCTCCACGAGGCGGGGCCTCTACAGGTTCTTCTATCCGACGGCCCTCTTCGGGGAGAAGCAGAAGGATATACTCAGCGTTCTGACCCTGGACACTCCGCGCGAGCTGCTGCTCCACATGCTGGCGGAACCCGACTTGAACCAGGACGCGCTCGTCCAGGCTGCCGGCGTCTCCCAGCCGACCGTATCCTGGCACCTTAAGCGCCTCATCGAGCTGGGCATCGTGCAGAAGGAGCAGGTAGGTCGGACGTCGGGCTATCGGGTCGCAGAGGGCAGTGCCCCGGACATAGCACTCTACATGATGAACTACCATCCTACGGTCTGGGAGAGGTGGTCGAGCAGGCTGGCGGACATCTTTATCACCTATTCTGACGCGGAACAGGTAGGAGACGTGTCGAGAAAATGATCCTGCACACGCCGCTGCTTATCATCTCCCAGCTCGTCAACTTAGATCAGGGATTAGAGCCTGAGGAGTTCCTTGACGCGGCGGTGGGCCTGTTCGCTCTCCTGCTCTTCGCGCTCTCGATCTCTGCGTACCGAAAGACGCGCCTCAGGAGGCTCCTGATCGTCTCCGTCGCGTTCGCTCTGTTCGCGGTGGACGTCGTGGTGCGGCAGCTCGACGCGTTCGTGTTCACAGTAGGCCTCCAGACCGACCAGGTCATCACGACTGTGATAGAGCTCTTCATACTCCTGCTATTCTTCCTCGCAGTAGTCGCCAAGCGGTAGTGCAGAAGTGTGGACCCGCAGACGGAGACTCGCGCCACAGCTCATCATAGATTCGCGGTCGTTACTCACGGAGTCTGGTCATCCTGCAACAGCGGATCAGATCTCTACCTGCTCAGCGTAGACGAGCCGCTTCACTGGAGACCTCGGCCACGCCTGACTCGACGCCGACGGTGATGTTGAACTCGGTCCCGGGAGGTGCGAACACACGGTTCGGAGCGAGCCCGAAGACCGGCGACGTCTGTGCGTGAGCAGGGGATGTGGTCAGGAAGAGGGTCGCGAAGAGCAACAGAAAGACAAGGGTCTTCTTGAAGCCCAAACGGCGTAATTTGCATGCTATCGGTATTAAGCGATTGGCGGTAGGTTTGGTCATTCCCGATGCAGGAGAGGCGCGCTATGGGTTTGCCGCTATCGAGCCCGCGACAGCGTTCGAGAACCTTCCCAAGATGGCGCCGCTCTCTTCGAAGGGCTGGTTCGTCAGCACCACACAGGCCAGCGAGGTCTCCGGGTCGGCCCAGTAGAGCGTCCCGGTCGCCCCCCAGTGTCCGAAAGTGCTGGAGGAGTTGAGGTCCCCGAACACCGAGTTGAAGGGCGCTTTCAGCTGCCATCCGAACCCCCAGGGGTTCTTGTAAGCGACGTCCTTCGGAATCTGCAGGAGCTTCACGACCTGGTTGTTGGTCATGGCCTGCGCGGTCTGCGGGCTCAGGACCCGTCTGTCTCCGAGTGTCCCCCGGTCGAGGAAGACGTTCAGGAATCTGAGCAGGTCGGCCTGTGTGGAGAACATCCCTCCCCACGGATACGCGAGGCTCCAGAGGTATTGGCTGTTCCAGTTCCAGTCAGATGCGTCGGCGCCTCCGTACTGGAAGCTGCCGGCGGGGAGGTTTACCTGGCTGACCTTCTCCGACTTGCTCCAGTTTACCCCGAGGGACGAGTCGCTCATCCCCAGGGGCTCGAATATCTCGCGAAGCATGAACTCGGCGAGGGGAGTCCCCGAGACGCGCTGCACTATGTCCATCAGCATGGCCATCCCGCAGCTCTGATAGCTGAAGCTCGTCCCCGGCTCGAAGAGGAGAGGGGTCCTGTAGATCTTCAGGAGGAATTCATCGAGGGTCGCGTGGTGCGACCTCAGCTCCGTGTTATCCGGCAGCTGGTCGGGCAGACCGCTCGTGTGGGTAAGGAGGTGACGGACGAGGATCCTGTCCCTAGGGCCTCCGTCTCCGAACTCCGGCACGATGGAGCAGACGGGGTCGTCGAGTCGGATGAGCCCCCTCTCGACCAGCATCATCGCCGCAGTCGAGGTGAAGGGCTTGGTCAGAGAGGCAATGAGGAATATCGTGTCGGGGACGACCGGAGAGGTTCCTTCGATGGAACTCCTCCCAAATGCCCGGGCTTCGAGCAGCTCTCCGTTCCTGCTGATGCCGACGGTGCAGCCCATGATCTTCCCCTTCTCGACCTCCCGGCCCAGGATCGCGTAGGCTTCCTCGAGTCGTTTCGGGGACAGGTGCAGGTCTTCGGGGTCCTTGGTGGGACAGGATTGCATGCCAGCTACTACTCAAATCGAGGAGGGCGCTATATGTGAGTTATCCAAGCTGCAGGTAGGGGGAGTTGACAGGGCAATCCCATAACGGATAAAACAGAGGGGAAGAGTCGAGGGTCTCACGTAGTCAGCTTGCCATTCTGTCAGTCATGTGGGGTCCAGGTGGAGACCGACGCCACCTTCTGCGGGCAGTGTGGGCGGGCCCTGAAATCGCCGGTGAAGGAGGCGTCATCTCCGAGCGTCCCGGAATATAAGCGAAATCCTCAGTATTTTCAGCCCGGACCGGTCGAGGCACCATGGAGCGGCGCCCTCATGCTTCAGAACGGTGAGGTAATCGGCGGCTATTGGGAGGCCGACCATGAGATCGCCCAGATGGGTGTGGTGGACGGCCGGAGCCAGACGGTCAAGGTGAGGATCAAGGGGTTCCTTGTCCTGACCAGCCAGAGAATCGTCTTCGTTAAGCAGCGCGGTGTCTTCGGCAAGTCGTACCACATTGACATGTCCATCCCTCTGGAGGGCCTCAGAGGGCTCTCCATGGGCGGCCTGATGATGAAGTATGTCTCGCTGACAGACGCCGGCGGCGAGAAGGTCTTCCACGTCCGCGGAATAGGTGAACCGCAGTTCCCCGACTTCAGGGCCATGATTCAGTCTCAGGTAGGAAGCCGGCAGAAGGCGATGGAGGCCGAGAAGAGGAGGGAGCGCGTCCACATCATGCTGGACTTCAGCTTCCTTCGGGACTACATGAGCAAGGGCGGCCTTTCGCTCCAGGTCGTGAAGTGTCCCCAGTGCGGAGCGCCCATGTCACTGCCGCAGGAGGGAAACCAGGTGAAATGCACCCACTGCGGGAGCATGATCTTCGCGCAGGACATAATGGACAGAGTGAAGGAGCTGATCGGATAACAGTTGCAGGGCAGAGAGAGGAGGGACTAGCAGTCAATGTCAACCAAGATTGAGATCGGGGAAGAGACCCGGGCGGGGCTCAACCGCTACGCCTCTGTCATGAAACAGAGGCTCGGCAGGAGGGTCACGTTCGACGAAGTGATCAAGGAGTTGCTGGAGAGGGAACGCCAGAAGCAATTGGTATCTCCTGTCCCGGAGCGGCCCAGGGGATGGCGGAAGGGCAAGAACGCCCGGTAGGCCCAAGTGT
The DNA here is from genome assembly GCA_003164815.1 of Candidatus Gagatemarchaeum stordalenia. GTDB lineage: Archaea > Thermoproteota > Nitrososphaeria > Nitrososphaerales > Gagatemarchaeaceae > Gagatemarchaeum > Gagatemarchaeum stordalenia. The sequence continues at coordinate 31,695 of PLUF01000080.1, read as the reverse complement.
CGGTCATCTGTTCCGAGGCAATCATTCGCTCGGAGGAAGACATCCGTTTCGTGATATTCGCAAACGGGCGGTGCAAACCTATTTTCATCTCCGAGCAGTGAGCTGCGCCGGCTGAGATTCTCGTGAGTCGACGCCAGGTCGACCACTGAACCCCGTCGTTGTGGGTTCAGCTCTGCGCGATGGGCGTCTCGAGGAACGGTATTACGGCCGCCGCGAGCGCGGGGGCATCGAAGACATTGTAGTGCGTGATTCCGGGCAGGATGAAGAGCCGGGCGCTGGACATCCCTGAGCCGTCCCATCCGGCGTCCTTCTTTCCTCCACCGAGGAGCTCGAAGAACTCCACAGCGTGGGCAGTGCGGACGCTGTCGGCGTCGCCGAAGGCCAGCATGGTCGGGGTCTTCATGGCAGCCACGTCCTTGGACCAGTCGTAATCCTGTCGGAGAAGGGCCCCAAGCTTGGCGAAGAGGACGGGCCAGTCCTCCACCCTCGGCGCTATCCTTGAGTAGACCTCGTACATCGGGGAACCCTTCATTCCCTCGGCGGATTCGGGGCTGCTTTGCGCCATCGCCGCCAGGACCTCGGGGTACCAGCCGTTCCGCTTGAATGGAGTGGAGACAAGGACCAGCTTCCTCACCTTCTTCGGGTGCTGGATGGCTGTCCTCATGGCAACGCCGCCGCCGAGGGAGTAGCCCATGACGTCAGCGTCCTCGAACTTGAGGTGGTCTATCAGGGCGGCGACGTCGTCCGCCATCAGCTCGTAGCTCAGAGGGCGGTCTATGTCGGCGGTGCGGCCGTGGGCCTGCAGGTCGGCGGCGATGACCTGGCGTGTTTCCGCGAGGGGCGGGATGAGCTGCCCGAACATCTCGGTCGCGCCGGCACCGCCGTGAAGCAGGATGAGCGGCTCCCCGGACCCATGTATCTCATAGTACATCTTCAGTCCGTTCACTTCCGCGTATCCTCTTGTTGGGCTCATGTCGTTGTGAATGCAACGGCCAAATCAATAAGGATTTGGTCTAAACGACGGTAGACTATCGCGGCGCGATATCGTATCGCAGGTTGAAGCTAACCGTCCGCAGGTTCATCGGCGAACCTGAACCCTGCAGACTCGAGGACGTCCTCGTGGGATCTCGCCATCTCCGATTTCCTAGTGCGACTCACGTCCACGAAGGCGAGTTCCTTCCAAGCGGGCGTCTTTGGAAGCCTAGCCGTGGAGATCTCACCCCGGAAGATGAACTCCAGGTCCCAGTGGCTGGGGAGTTCTGGGAACCGCCTAGGGGTGTAGGTCTCCGACACGACCGAGGGCTCGGAGAGCGGAACGCCCTTGAGCTCAAGCTGCTCCCAGAGTATGCGTCTGGCCGCGTCTTGCGGAGGTTCCTTGAGGAGCAGGTGGGACGACGGAATCATCCATCCCTTAGAGTGCACTTCCACCCTCTCGGGGTCGAGCGCGCCTATGTGGTCCCACGCTGCCTCGGGGTTGAGGTGCCCTAGGACGACCCAGTTCGGGTATCCAGCCTCGGTGAGCACCACGAATGCGGAGAGGCACATCCCGCCCTCCGGGAGCTCGCGGGTGGTCAGCGGGCTCACGTCAGGCTTGTCAGAGACAGTTGACTTCCCTGCGTTGAAGCGGGCGAACCGTCGGTCGGTGGTCATCTCTTGAATGGAGCGAACGTACCAGGATTAATCTGCTTCGAAGCGGACATTGGAAGGAACGTTTGAATAGGTTCTGGCCCATGTTCGCGGCGTTGCCTCTGGTCTATGCCTGCATAGCTCCCCACGGGGATGAGATGGTCCAGGAACTCGTTGGGGATAAGCCGGGCTTCGCCGTCGAGACAGCCAATGGGATGACAAAGCTGGCAGCCGAGATGGAGAAGTCCAGGCCAGATACCATTGTGATCGCGACTCCCCACAACCTCAGGCTGCTGGGGAGGATAGGGGTGGTGACGGCCGAGAACTCATCCGGCAGGGTTGGAGTAGGGGACAAGTCGATAGCGCTTGAAGCCAAGTGTGATACCGAGATTGCGATGGAACTTGTCTCGGCCGCGGAGGAGGCGCGCATCCCAGTGGCCGGCGCGAACTATGGGACAGCGTCAGGACCTCTCTCGAACATGGCCATGGACTGGGGAACGCTGATCCCGCTCTGGTTCTTCCTCAGGCTCACCCGGCTCAGGAGCAGGATTGTCATCGTGACGCCGTCCCGCGAGATACCGCTGAAACAGAACTACATCTTCGGCGTGAAGGTCGCGCAGGTGGCGGAGAGGTCGGGGAAGCGGGTCGCATTCGTCGCCAGCTCCGACCAGGCCCACACCCACGACAAGAGCGGGCCCTACGGTTACTCCAAGAACGCCGCAGTCTACGACAGGAAGGTCGTGGAAGCGATCGAGGGTGGCAGGCTCTCCGACATCATGAAGTTCAGTCCTTCCATGGTGGACGAGGCCAGGCCCGACAGCCTGTGGCAGATGGTCATGCTCGCGGGAGTCCTGGAGGAGGTCCGGATGACAGGAAGGCTCTACTCCTACGAGGTTGCCACTTACTTCGGGATGCTGTGCGCGGGCTACACCAGAAACTAGTGCTTCCGCGAGGCGTCGGTCAGGTCTTGTCTACCTCGGGCGTCGATGCAGACGAGGCCTCAGGCGAATCCGCTGGCAGCTCCACGACCGCGGTGGACCTTTTCGGGACCCTCCCCTTGAAGAAAAGGCCGAATCCGAAGGAGACGAAGATGAAGACCGCGAGGATGAGGAAGATCTCGTCGTACGTGGTCACGAGGGCGCTCATGCTGGCCGCTGGGGTCGTCGCGCCTTGGGATAGCACCGCGAAGCGCCACGTCTCGAAGGCGGTCAGGAGCGAGATTCCTAGAGCCCCCCCGAGGCTCGAAAGGAAGCGGGTGAGACCGATGGCAGCGCCAACCATTTCGGTCGGAGCCTCGTTCTGGACCGCAATCGTCGGCCCGGCGAGGGAGAACCCGAGGCCGAATCCGAGCGGAATGAGCGGGAGCGCGAGCCCACCTACAGGCAGGAATCCTCCGGCCAGCACCCAGAGCTGGGTGGTAGGCGTCAGCTGAGTAAGGAAGAGCGAGGCGATGGAGGCTATGGCTAGCCCCGGAGCGATCACGCTCCGGTAGGCAATCTTGGTCAGGAGCTGGCCCGAGATGGCAGCCCCCAGTATCAGCGGAACCGCAAGGAAGTAGATGATGTCCCGGACGTCGTTCGCCGCGTTCGGACCGCTGTGCAGGAGGACTATCCCCACGAAGACCGAGAGGAACGTGATCAGGGCGCTGAAGACGATCCCGCTGAAGAACATTACCCCGCTGGTCACCGCTATTGTGCGCTGTTTCATCAGGCGGAGCGGGACGAGCGGCTCAGAGACGCGGAGTTCAAACCAGAGGAAGACGGCGAACAGCACCGCCGATCCGGCCAGGAGCGTGATGATCAGGGGGTCGGTCCAGCTCAGCCCCTCGTCCGAGACCTCGACGAGGGCGAACATGAGGGCCCCAACCCACCCGGTGAGCAGCCCCGCTCCGGGGACGTCGAACCTGCCTGGATTCGTCGGACGCAGGGGCTTCAGGAAGAGCAGGAGCACTATCGCGGCCCCGACCCCGAAGGGGAGGTTGATGTAGAAGACCCACCGCCAGGTTGTCACTGATACGATGTAGCTCCCCACGAGAGGGCCCAGGACTATCGCCAGCCCGGCTGCGCCGCTGAGGACCCCGACCACCCGGGCCCGCGTCTGGGGAGGGAACAGCACCGCGATCATCGCTATGGCGACGGGGAAGACGCCGCCGCCGCCGAACCCCTGAATGGCACGGAACGCGATCAGCTCGGTGAGGTTCTGGCTGAGGCCCGCGAGCGCGGAGCCGACGATGAAGATTGTGAGACCGACGACGAAGACGTTGCGCCTGCTCGCGATGTCAGAGACCCTAGCGAAGATCGGGATCGAGATGGTCGAGGAGATGAGGTACGCGCCCGCCACGAATGTGACCCCGTTTACTTGGTGTAGGTCGAGGGCGATGGTCGGGAGGACGGTCGCGACGACGAGGCCGTCCATCGCACCCATAAGGATGGCGAGGAAGATCCCGATGAGGACTAGGACCGCGGCTGCGCCGGTGAGGTGCTGGGATGTGGACGGGTCGCTAGCCTTTGCCGTCTCCTCCGCGCCATCTGGGGCAGACCCCCCGGTAGCCTCCATGAATGATGCGGGCGGAGCGGCCAAGATTAGCCTTATAGCGCGCATACGCGCCTATCAGCAATAATGTCTATACAGCGCCGCCACGGACGAAGCGGCATGCGCAGGGTGACGATAGAGCTGGACCTCGACGAGATGGGCAAGTTCGAGAACAACCCAATGCTCGAGAAGGTCAAGAGCCTAGAGATACTGCAGTTCCTGAAGGACGGTCCTGAAGAGTTCGCCGCGATCTTCAGGATAGAGTTCAAGGACCAGACCTCGAAGGTGGAAGACTTCGTCGGCGACGACATACTCGAGCTCCAGATGCTCGACCACGAGAAGGACGGGGCGTACATTTACTTCATCAAGAGCAAGCCAGCGTCGCATCCAAGAATCCAGTTCGACCCGCTCGCCGCGGGAGGATACCTCTCCGTCCCGTTCGAGATAAGGGACGGAAGGGCGAGGATGTCCTACCTCGGGGGCGCCAAGCAGGTCAAGACATTCCTCGAGGGCATCGAGAAGACAGGGATCAAGTACAGAATAGCAAGGATCTCGGACGCCAAGTTCCCCGTCTCCTCGCCTCTGAGCAGGCTGACTGAGAAGCAGCGGAGGGTCCTCGTCACGGCGTACCGGCTGGGCTACTACGACGAGCCAAGGAGGATAAGCTCGCTTGAGTTGGCCAAGAGGATGAAGGTCGGGAGCTCGACCCTGATCAACCACAGAAGGAGGGCGGAGAGGCGTCTGCTCGCTGAACTGGTTGGCAGATGAGGAAGGGTGTGCGGTCGACCCGCGTATCGCGCCAATCCTGTTTCGATTGACATCTTGACGGATCTCGCCGCGCGAAAGTTTAAGTGAAGACCGCGATACGGCCCTAGGTAATGTCGCTCGAAATCGGTGAGTTGGACGATGACGAGTATGAAGCAGACTACGACGCGGACGGATTGGATGAGGACATCGACGACGATGACCTCTGAGCCTAGACAGAACTGAGACCCCTTTCCCATCTTCTTTGGAACGGACAGGGTGCCGGATGCCGATTTCGGCTGGAACGACGATTTCATGAGAGACCTCGAGCTGGGCTGATAGAGGTCGACTTCGCTCTCTGTTCCTTTAAACCCAGTCCCTTTCTTGAGGATGGCTGATAGAGTTTTGGCTGGCGTAGGGATAGAGGACTTACTTGAGGTCAGGGAGTGTCCTCACGGCCGAGGCGTGTTCGCTCTCAGGGATCTCGCGCCCGGGGAGCTCGTCTGCCTCATGCCGGACATGCTCATCACGACCACTCCAAAGTCCCCGCCCTGGAAGAGGTGGGCCCTCATCATCGGGAGGACGCCGGACGGACAGCGGTTGTTCTGGGATGAGGCGGCCGAGGGGAGCAGGGAGTACTGGTCCAACTTCTTGGACCACGGCCAGCCGCCCAACGTCAGATTCTCAATCGACATCGAGGCGAGAACGGCCAGGTTGCTCGCGGTTAGCCCGATCACGATAGGTGAGGAGCTCCTGCTGGACTACAAGGAGTACGATCCTGACAACTGGGCGTCTGGCTGAGAAGCTCCCTGGATAGATCTGCGGGATTCTTCAGACTTCTACTGCCTAATCTCTCCGCCGTCCGCTATGATGGTCTGGCCAACGACGAAATCTGACAGATGGGAGCACAGGAAGAGCGCCACTCCTGCTATCTCGTCCGGCAGGCCGGCCCGGCCTATGGGTATCGCCCCGACGAGCTCCTTCCACCCCTCTTCGGTGTAGTTCACCCTGTTGGCGGGGGTGTCGATTGTCCCGGGGGCTATTGCGTTCAGAGCTATGCCGTACTCCCGGATGAGCTTCGTGGCGAGCGACTTTACGGTCATCCTGTTGAGGTCCTTGGCCAGGATGTACCTGTAGCCTGCGTCGTCACCGTAGATGGTCGGGCTGGAGCTGATGAGGACTATCTTGCCGTAGTGCTCCTTCTTCATGTAGTCCTTGGCCGCCCTGATGAAGTGGTACGATCCTATGAAGTCGATCCCTATTGCGCTCAGCAGGGCTTCATCGGAGAGTTCCAGGGGGTCCTCCTGCCAGAACTCGAGGGATGAGGGGAGCCCTGCGAAGTCCACCACAGAGGTGACCTTCCCCCACCTCGCCGCCACCGAGTCCACGGCGCGCTTGACGTCCTCGTACTTGGTGACGTCTGCCCTGATGCTCATCGCCTCGAACCCGGACTTTGTGAGCTCGTCGACGATCCGCTCGGCCTTCGCCACAGAGTTCGGCGTCGAGCCGGAGAAATGTAGAGCCACCTTCGCTCCCTCCCTCGCGAAACGCCATGCGGCCGTCTCGCCCATCCCTGAGGTGCCTCCTCCAATCAGTGCGACGTGACCGTCCAGTAGCTTCTCGCTTCGCATGTCTGATGAGGTCGGGCTAGTTGATGGCATCTGGTCGCGCTGGTTGACGCCCCCTAATAACGTCTAACTCGTCGGATTCCAAGCAGAATCAAAGACGGGCCGGAATGTTCACCATGCTCTTGCTGGTCACGGTCGCGTTGTAAGGCAATACGATGTAGATTGACGAAAACCATGTGTTAAGGCACACATGGTATGTTGCTACTGCGCCGCTCAGTTTCGACCGCGCTCGGAGCAGCGGTTGCAGGTTGTGTTGATCCGCGGAACTGCCGGTTCTTTGTCCTACCCTGAGTTTCGGCGCTAGACCTGCTGCGCCCCGCACTCGGGACAGTGGAGCGAGCCCATCTCCAGCGTGGCGCCGCAGTTGCTGCAGAGCTGGGTCAGGTGCTGCGCCGGCGAGTCGGGAGGTATCGCCTTTCTGAGGCGCCTGCCGGGGCTGACGAACATGACGGCGATTATGACTATCGCGGCCGCGAGCACGATTAGCACAAGGGTCGGATAGCTCGCGAAGACCTTGGTGTGCACCGCACCAGCCTGCGCGGCGTTGCCGTCGACGATCGTCGTGGCTCCGAGGTACGATATCGAGGCCGTGTAGGTTCCGATCGGAATCTCGCGGAGGTTGATCGTGCCCTTGCTGTCGGTCGTCATGGTGATCGTGGTCCCGTTGGCCAGAGCCACGGAGACCTTCGCTCCGGAGATCGGGAGCCCCAGGTAGTCCGTGAACGTCACGCTCCCGCTGTAGACCCTGCCCAGGATGTTCTGGTCGACCGGAGCGGCCACGGTGTAGAGGGCCTGGGCCGACGGCTTCACGTCGGAGCCCTCCCACTCGACCTTGTAGAGCTGGTAGGAGACGCCGTTGTCGAGCCACACGCCGGAGGGAGGGACGCTCGCGATGGAGGAGTTCCCGAGCTGGATCTGGACCGAGGTCGGGACGATTGTGCTCGCCCCGCTGCCGTCCGTGAACTGCAGAATCACCAGATCCTGGGTCACCGAGCTGAACGACAGGGTCTGGGGACCGTTGAAGATGATGGCCGGGGTCGTGAAGCTTCCCGAGGTGGCGCTGGTGATGTTGGTGACGACCGAGTCGAGCGTGAAGGAGACGAGGTTCTCCCTTGTGTTGTTGTTCACGACGTCCCAGGTGTAATCGGTCGTGGCCGTGAGTGTCGTGCCCGAGTCGAAGTAATCGTCGTGTGTCGGCGATGTGGCTGACAGAGAGATGTCCTGGCCCGGCGAGAGGACCAGCATGTACTGGGTGACGGAGTCTATGGTAATGGTCTCCGGCCGGACCATGGTAAAGTGCACCGGGAAGGTGCCGCTGCCGGACCTTGCAATCTGGGTGGTGCCGGCAATCCCGCTGATGGCGTAGCCCACGGCGTTGTACCTGGAGCTCGTGGTGCTGTTCCAGGTGTAGTAATAGGTGACCGTCACGGAGGTGGCGTTGTCGTACCATCCCGCGTCCCCGGGGATGGAGGCCGCTGTGCCCGTCTCTATCGAACCTGTGCCAGCGGTGAGGCGGTACTGCACCGTCGCCGCCGCGGTGACCGTCTCGGGCGAGGAGATGGGGACCGCAGAGAGCGCGTCAATGGTTCCGGTGGTCGAGACACCCTTCTGGACCCCGTTGACCGAGTAGGAGATGAGTCTCAGACCGGCTCCGGCAGTCCGGTTCCAGACGCCTTTGAGTGTCAGTGTCACGCTGGTCCCCTGGTCGTACCAGTGGCTATCCCCGGCAATCGTCGGAGTGGTTATCGACGAGAGGGCGGCCGTGGCCGACGCGTCCAGAGTCACTTGGTACTGCTGCACAGAGTTGATTGAGAGCTGGTGCGCGGCGTTCATCGGTATCGACATCGAGACAGCCCCGGTCGTCGGCTTCACGGTTGTGAGTGCCCCGTCGATCGAATATGATGTCACTCTCTCTCCTGAGCCCGAAGCCCTTGCGGAGATGCCGGGCACCGAGACCTGCGCGGTCGAGCTGCTGTTGTACCACTGGGTGCTGACCGCCGCGCCGGTCACGGAGAGGAGGAACTGGTGGGTGTACCCGAAGGAGAGCGACGACGAGGCCTGGACCGTGCCCTGGGTGTTCTCGGTGTACCACCGCTCGGTCGAGGAGGAACCGGTCAGGGTCTGGGGGACCGAGTAGGGGACGCCGCCGTCGGCCCAGAAGGTCTGTTCGGTGCCGGTCAGCTGGATAGATGTTGGGCTCCCGAAGCTCGTATAGGACAGGCCGGGAGCCGTGGCCCCCGGCGCTCCTCCTGTCACGGAGAAGCTGGCGGTCATGAGGAACTGGTGATAGAAGACATAGGTGGCTGCGGCCTGTCCCTGCAGAGTGCCGCTCGTCGTCCCCGTTGTCTCCCACCGCTCGCTGGTACTGGAGGAGGAGAGCGGGTTCGAGATTGAGTACGGCGACCCGGCGTCGAGCCATACCGTCGCTGGGCTCGACTGCAGCGGCTGGGCACCGCTCGTCCCGAACGAGACGCCCGTGACTGTTGGCGGGTTCGGAGAACCTCCCGTGATGCTGTATGTTATCCCGAGCGAGTACTGGTGGATGTAAGCGAGGGATACGGCCCCTGGCTGGCTGACGGCAGCTGTCGCGGAAGGCACTGCCCACCTCTCGCCCTGCGTCGAGCCAGGCAGCGTGGGCGAGTAGTTGCACGACAACCCGGAGTCGACCCAGTTCGATGAGCCTATGGGGACGCTGATCTGAGTGCCGTACTGGGCACACGTGACGGTCGGCGTACCCGACGCGGAGGTCCCGCCTTTGACGGTGTAGCCGGGCGTGACATAGAACTGGTGGTAGTAGAGAATTGGTGAGGGTATCTGGTCTGCCGAGGAGATAGTCCACTGCGAGGTCGGGAGGGACCACTGCTCTCCCGACTTGCCGGATATCTGGCCCACAATGGAGACCTGCGACCCCCTCGCCGCCCAGATAGGCTGCGTGGAGGCCTGGAGGAAGAGACCTACCAAGGGCAGCGAAGACTGGGAGGAGGCGGTCGTGGGCGCCGTGTGGTAGTCCAGCAACAGGTTCGAGAGCGGCGATCCGTCGGAGGTCGCATAGCTCGCCGGCTGCAGGAGAAGGTCGTAGTAGTAGAAGGTCACCGTGGACCCTGTGGCGACCGTGACGTTCCCGCCCTGAGAGTCCAGGACCCACCTCTCGGTCGGCGTCGAACCTGTGGAGACGGAGGAGATAGAGACAGGGGACCCCGCATCGGTCGTGAGCGACAGGGTCCCGCTCTGGGCGAACGCCGTCGACGCCTGGCCGTTCTTGGTGTAGTATACCTCAAAAGAGTTCGAGGCTGTGAGCGCACTCGTCGACGCCGCCTGCACGAGCGTTATCGAAGTCGTCAGGGACCCGCCGGTGCCGGTCGCGAACTCGGACGCGTCCCCCTCCTCCGCCGCGTTATGGGACGAGAACGGCACCAGAATGCTGGAAGCCGAGGAGTAGCTTTGGGGGAACGCGCTGAACACCGAGAACGACCCGGTCCAGCTCTGGTTTCCTGGATCGTATTCGTCGATCCACAGCCAGGCTGACGAAAGAGTTACCTTGGAACTGGAGTATGTCACGTGGCCTTCGCTGCTGTAGTAGGGAGCCACGTGATACCACTCGGTCATTAGGCCGCTGAAGAAGCCGTTGGAGTTCGAGGTGGACGAGAGGGAGCCGTCGAAGATGGTCGCTCCCTGGGCCGAGTAAGAGGCGGACGCGGTGGCCCCTGTGCTGTAGTCCCTGGCGGACATCAGGACGTTCACGCCGCTGAAGGACAGGGCGAGGCCTATGGTGTCGCCGGGGTTGACGGTCCCGGTGAACGGGGCGAGGCCTCCGCCGTTAGCCGGGAAGACCGAGACGCCGTTGGAGTTGAAGACCTCGTAGTTGAAATCGAAGCCCTGGCTGAACCCTGCGCCCACGAGCGGCCAGTGGTACGAGACGCCGACCTGGTACCAGTATCCCTTGCTCGAGAGTCCGTTGAGGAGGTAGGACGGCCCGTAACCGTAGGTGTCCCCCTGCGCGAGCGCCGTCACGTTGTAGGCCAGGGAGGCGAAGTTCTGTGTAAAGGTCGTCCCGAGCTGCTCGTCATACTGGGCGTTCGGGGGTGTCGAGGCCAGCGGGGCTCCCGTGCCCATTCCAAAGCCCATCGCAGGAGGGTGGGTGAAGCCCGTGGCCTGTGTGTTCTGGGCGTGGGCGGGTGCCGCGGCGCACAGGAGGACCAGGCAGGCGAGAAGCGCGATTAGCGACGGAAACTTAAGGCGTGAAAGCATGTGAATCTAACTCGCCTGTCCCCTTCCACGTCGGATGAGGCCAGCATCTCGATATTTAACGATGTTTTAGTAGACTACTACGGAAGAACAATTCGTTTAGTGTCGTTCGGGCCTATCGCGTGCCCCTGAATCGCGTTGATTCCGCCTCTAATTGCATTTTATTTCTGCAGTTCCCTGTCTCAAGGAGTTAGACGATGGCGGCTCCGAGGCCCAGAAGGACGGCGCCCGTGACCAGCAGGGCCGCCGCTATGTGGGCGAACGTCTTCTTGTGTGACTCGTTTCCCCTTATCAGAGCCGAGACGCCAGCGATGAGGGCGAGTTCGATCACTAGGAGCTGGGCGTCGAACAACATCTTGAGCCAGAGGGAGGACGTGACCCCGCCTCCCAGCATGGCCAGCAGCGTGAGCATCGTAGCCGCAGTCCCTGAAACCGCAGCCGCCAGAATGTCGTAGTGCGGTTCGTGAAGAGGCTGAGAGGGCGTAGCCATCTCGTTCATCCGGGCATCTCGGTTGAATGAGCGTTTTGGCGGCCGGCCGCGGGTCGATTGGTTTAAGGTCGGGCGCGCCAGTCCAGTTCCTGATACAGCGAATTGGCTCTGACCATAGCGTCCACCAGCAAGCTCAACTCGGGCGTGGAGATGCCCCTGCTCGGGCTCGGCGTCTACCAGACGTCTCCCGGGAGGGCGACCGAGGAGGCCGTGAAGTTCGCACTGAAAATCGGATACAGGCACATCGACACCGCCAGCCTGTACGGGAACGAGGAGAGCGTGGGACGCGCGGTGAGGGAGAGCGGGGTGCCGAGGGAGCAGGTCTTCGTCACCACCAAGCTGTGGAACAGCGACCACGGTTACGAAGCCGCCCTGCGCGCGTTCGAGAAGAGCCAGCGCCGGCTCGGGCTAGACTATGTCGACCTATACCTCATCCACTGGCCCGTATCGCAGCTCAGGGACGAGTCTTGGAGGGCGCTCGTGGAGCTTCAGCGCCGCGGCTCGTGCCGCGCTATAGGCGTGAGCAACTACACCGTCAGGCACCTCGATGAACTGCTCGGAGGCTCGAGCGTGGTCCCCGACATCGACCAGGTCGAGTTCAACCCGTTCCTCTACCAGGAGGAGCTGCTCCGCTATTGCAAGGACAAGAGGATACAGCTAGAGGCCTACAGCCCTCTGACCAGGGGACAACGGCTCCGCGACCCGGTGGTGCTCGAGGTCGCCCGCAACTACTCCAAGAGCCCTGCCCAGATACTGATCCGGTGGAGCCTGCAGCACGGCCTCGTGGTCATACCGAAGTCGGCCCGGCCGGAGAGGATCAGGGAGAACTCGGAGGTCTTCGACTTTGAGATCTCCACGGCCGATATGTCCAGGCTCGACTCACTCGGCGAGAACCTGCACATGGACTGGGACCCGACCGACGCCGTCTGACACCGCGAAGTAGATGACGAGAAACCAGTGGGCCTGTGGAAGCCTTTTTAGGCCTGTCCGGAGGGAGAGATTTCATGAGTGCCAGTGACTTTAACGCACATACGATTGCGGAGTTCCGCAAGAACAAGGGGAAGGTCGGCGGCTACTTCACAGGGGCGCCGTTGCTGCTGTTGCACACCGTCGGGAAGAAGAGCGGGAAGGCTCACGTCACCCCGGTGATGTACCTCAAGGACGGGGACAGGTACATTGTCTTCGGGTCGAAGGCAGGTCATGACTTCCATCCGCACTGGTTCCTCAACCTCAAAGCCAGTCCCAACGTCAAGGCCGAGATTGGAGAGGAGACTCTCGACCTGCACGCCGAGGAGATCACGGGAGCTGAACGGGACGCCCTCTACAAGCGCCAGGTCGCCGCGTTCCCTACGTTCGGCGAATATGAGCTCAAGACCAAGAGGAAGATTCCGGTAATCGCCCTAACCAGGAAGAAGTAACACCGGGGTTAGGAGCGTCTGATTACTTCCTAGCTTCGTACGCGGGTCCGTTGCGCCTCCGACCGGTAGCATCGTTCTGAAGTGGGCTGTGATCAGGCCCCGAGCCAAACTGTCTCGGCGAGACCCTTGAAATGTTCGTCTCCGGTGAGGACTTTCGCCTTGTTCATCCGTGCTGACGCAAGGACGATTCCGTCAAACAGGCTCGGTCTTCTCAGACCCGAGGACGCAGCCCTCCTTTCCAGCTGGATGGTCGCCTTGGCCGCCTCTACGGCCAGGTCTGCGTCCACGTCCACGGCCTCTGATGCCTCCAGCATGGTGGCCAGCCGCTTCCGGACCGTCGGCTCGGCTGCGCCTTCGCGGACGTATTTTCTAGCCACTTCGGCAAGGACTGTGCCTGGCGTCAGTACACCCTCGGCTTCCTCGATGATGCTCTTGGCGCGCTGACCCGTCTCACTGCCCAAGAAGACCTCTATCCAGGCATAGGCGTCAACTACGATCTTCATTGCGGTCGTCCCCGCCGAAGGTAGTCATCTTCCCCCGATCCGCCCCGAAGGTCGCATCGAGCAGCTCCTTGCGGTGCCGCACGACCAGCATCCGTATCGTTTCGTCAAGGGTCCTGGCGTGCACTCCCTTCTGCAGGGCCGCCAGCTCCCGCGCCGTGTCCTTGGAGACCTTCACAGTGGTCGAGTCCATGCTCGGTATATGGTAAACTGGTATATTTAACCACCCTCAGGTTCGGTAGGGGCGGTGTCATGTGCGTCCGACAAGGTAACGCTCAGAGAGTAGGGCAGAGACAACCGGAAGGATAATCCCGTCGCCACAGTATCCTACGCCGCAAGCGGAGAATCTGTGGAACCTAGGTCTTCTTGAAGGATTTTACTTTCTGGAACCCTTTGACGTCTACGCCGAACCTCTTGGCCGCGGCCAGTATCCTCCTCTTCGCAGCCTCGGGATGACAGCCCGCAGACGTCACCTGGTCGAATCGAGCCATTGCGTCCCTGACGTGAGCCGCGTCATTGATTGGCAGCTTACGATCTGTAGGACATGCGAATGCGGAATCTGGAAGCCGCTCTCTCTTGGCCGTAGTTAGTTTTGTCGTAGTCTTCGCTTCGAGAGCAAGCCAGTCGAAACATTATATGCCTTAGCGTGGTTTTTCAGTCCCAGAGACTGGGGCGGCAGGCGGCTCGATGTCGTTCTGGTTGTAGCTAATCAAACGGACGCCGTCCTTCCCGATGCCCAGGTTGACCTGCCACCTTCGCACGCCGCCCTCCGTCGCCTTCCTCGACGCGTCCAGAATCCTCTCGTTGTAGCGGTCCCTCGGTGGAGGCTTGAAGGGCGGCGCGTCGTAGAGGTAGCACATCGCGATCACGGCCTTCTTCCCGTCCTTGAGCGCCGCGGACAGCTCTGTCATGTGCTTGATCAGACGGTCAAAGGAGTTGAACCGCGAATGGGCGGCCTTCTCGACCGAGCCCGTGGGCAGCATGATGAGGGGCGTCTTGACCTCGACGTAGGTGTCCCCGACCAGGAAGTCGATGCGCGAGTTCCCCAGCTTCACCTCCCTGCGGACGGCGCCTGAGGCCATCCTGGCCAGAAGCCCTCTCTTGAGGAAGAACTCGACGTACCTGTTCGCCGCGTTCTGGTTTATCCCGACCCAGGACCTCCGCTTCATAGCGGCGGGGCCGAAAGATATCGCCTGGACGGTCCCCTGGGTCTTTCCCGTGCCGGGCGCCGACCTGGAGAAGAGGCACGGCAGCGAGGAGATCTTCGCGTCTCCCAGACGGCCGGTGGTGGGACAGTGGCACTTGATTGTCTTCCCTTCTGCCCTGACCATCATGATGAAGCGATTCGGCCTGGAGATAACCAGGCCTTCTTCAAGAGGCTTCGGGAACCGGAACATCTCCCGCTCCTTGCCGGCTGGTTCCAACGGCCGTCCATGCGGCGAGCTGCTTGATAGAGTCTAGCGCCCTCGACACCGATTCATTGCTCCGTGACCAGGGGCCATCATCCGGACCCTTGCGGTCGCGTCAGAAGCGCTGCGACTTGTCGACCACGTTGATGAGGGGCTTGCCGAGCTCGAACCTTTCGCAGTTCTCGACGAGTATCTGGGTCCGGCGCTCCGGGACGTGGTAGGACTGGGGCTTGGCTGCCATGTGGGGAGTGATCAAGACGTTCGGCATCGACCAGAGGGGGTTGTCGGGTGGCAGCGGCTCCTGCTCGAAGACGTCTAGGGCGGCGCCTGCAATTTTCTTTGTCCTGAGCGCCTCGATGAGGTCCTCGGTGACTACGCATTTTCCGCGTCCGACGTTGACGAGGAAAGAGCCAGGTTTCATGAGCTTCAGTCTCCTTGCGTCTATCATGCGTATGGATTCGGGATTCTCTGGGGTGATAAGTATCAGGAAGTCAGTCTGGGGCAGGAGTCCATCCA
Source organism: Candidatus Gagatemarchaeum stordalenia (assembly GCA_003164815.1). Taxonomy (GTDB): domain Archaea; phylum Thermoproteota; class Nitrososphaeria; order Nitrososphaerales; family Gagatemarchaeaceae; genus Gagatemarchaeum; species Gagatemarchaeum stordalenia. The sequence continues at coordinate 16,587 of PLUF01000080.1, read as the reverse complement.
GAGCTTCTGGCGGATGCACGGTCGTGACGAACGGAGGGGGGCTCTTTACCCGCGGGTCGACACCTATCACCGTCATGCCGAAGGCCGCGCAGAGGCGCGCCGTCTCGGCTCCTATGCCCCCGAGGCCGACTATGAGGACCTTAGACTCCGGGAGGAAGGCCGTGGGAAGGACGGGTCCCCACTCTCTCCTCTGCTGCCAGCGGGCGTACTCGGGCAGGCTTCGGGAGAGGGCGAGGACGAAGGCCATGGCCTGCGCCGCGACGTGGTCGTTGTAGATGCCCCGGAAGTTCGTCACCGTGACGTCGCTCTTGAGGAGAGCTTCGTGCCAGAACGACGGGGCGGGGCTCGCGGCGTTGCACTGAATCCAGCGCAGCTTCTTCGCGCGGGAGAAGAGCTCGGGCGCGACAAACCCAAAGGCACAGTCGGCATCTGCGATATACGCCTCGGCTTCCTCTGCGGTCTTGAACAGCCTGACCTCCGCGCCCGGGACCGCCTCTCTGATCTTCTCCGGCCACTCTTCCTGATACTCCGGAGGTAGGATCGCCATCTTGAACGGCATTCTAGCCGAAGTTACCTCTCGAGTGCCCTATATTGTTCATGGTCGATTGCGGCGGTGACAGGGTTAGTTGCACTGCTGCCATGGGAGAGCACTGACGGATTCTTCCCTCTTCCTCTTAGAAAGACGAGTGGTATCGCCAGCACCACGGCTATGACGCTTCCGACCAGCCATGCGGGCGGGTAGCCGTAGTCGAGGACTATCACAGAGAAGTAGAGGGGGGACACAAAGGAACCAACAAGCGAGAAGGAGTCAACCAACCCCACCGTGAAGCTCTCCATCTCCCGTGACGGTGACCGGTCCCGGGCCGCCGAGAATCCGATCGTGAAGAAGATTCCCGTCGCGAGGCCCACCGCCAGCACCGAGACGACTGCCGAGGTGACCGAGTCCAGAGCTGTTACCCCGATCCCTGCAGCCAGGAGGGCGACGCCCGACAGGAGTATCCGCTTCTCGCTGCGCCCCGTGTCGTAGAGTCTCCCGAAGAAGGGGCTCGAGAGCAGGGGGAGCACGTAGGCCAGACCGCCTATGACCCCGGCGCTCTCCGCCCCCAGGCCCAAGTGCTGCTCGAGGTAGTAGACCATGAAGTTGGTGACTACGGCGGTAGCGGCCCCCGCTCCAAGGAAGGCGATAGCGATGACGAGGATCTGCCTGTTGAAGACGACGCTCTTGAGGGCGGATATCATTCTGGTCGGCTCTGTCAGGGGTCCGTCAGCTGGTAGCATCCAGATTACGACCAGGGTGGAGAGCAGGCAGAGAACCCCGCCGATCAGGACGCTCTCCCTCCATCCGATGACCAGGCTCAGGACGGCCCACCCGAAGACGCCAATACCGCCGCCTATCGAGAACGACGTCAGGACCAGCGCGGCCCCGAGCCCCACGGATCCGGTTCTCAGGTTCCTAATCAGGAGCACGACTACCGGTGGGAAGGCGAACCCGAGTCCCATCCCGGTGAGGAACCTCAGCGCTATCAGGACGTCGAAGGTCGGGGAACCGGCGCTTGCCACCGCTGCGGCCGATGTGATGAGCCCTCCGACGACCAGGAGTTTCTTCGCGCCTACCCGGAACGCGAGGAGCCCTCCGGGCAGCTCGAAGATGCCGTACGCGACGAAGAAGCCCGAAGTGAGGAGCCCGAGACCGTAGAGGTTCTGGTGGAACTCGAGTGATATCGGAAGGTTGAGGGGGGCTATGTTGGTCTGGACGATTGACATGAAGACGTTCATCGCCACCAGCGCCACAATGACCGGGACGTTCGTCAGGCTGCCCGAAGCCATCCGCCTCCTCTACATCTCTTGAGTTAAAAGCGCAAAGGGCTCATGGCGCATCCGCCGGGCGGTTGACTGCCCCCTGAATCGATTCGGCTAGGTTTGGTTACTCCTTCTTCTGCTTGGACCCGATTTCAACAATCTGGATTTGACACTGGTATCTCTTCCCGTTGATGTCCACCTTCTGTGTCGCCCAGTAGCCGACCGATCCAGTGCTGAACTTCTTTTCGGGAAGACCGATATCGGCAATCTTCTGTGAGCCCTCGTAGACTTCGATTCGCGGCATGGCACGCGATGCTCCGTCAGGCTTAGTTAAGCTTGCCCGAGGTCACAGCGTTCATCGCGCCGCAGCCGAGGACATCTACCAAATCATGAAAGGGGAATCGTTAAAATCTCCGCACTGAGCTCCGATCACGCTTGCTTTCCCTGGGTGCTTCCGCTCCCAAGTTCGAGCACCTTCTATCGACCGACGGGAGACGGTACTCGCTGGATTCATTCGACGAGAAACCGATCCTTGTGGTGGTCTTCTCCTGCAACCACTGCCCTTACGTCTGAGACTACGAGGGAAGGATGGTCGAGATTCAGTCCGACTACGAATCCAGGGGAGTCCAGCTGGTCGCGATAAACTCGAATGACGACGGGACCTACCCCCAGGACAGCTACCCTGAGATGGTCAAGCGGGCGAAGGAGAAGGGGTTCAATTTCGTCTACCTTCGGGACGCTGACCAGACCACTGTGGATGCCTACGGGGCGGTGTGCACGCCGCACGTCTTCCTGTTCGACGCGAAGAGGATCCTTCGTTACAGAGGCCGGATAGACGACTCGAGGGACGCGTCGAGAGTCGGGAGCCCCGACCTGAGGAACGCGATCGAGGAAGTGATCCGGGGAGTCCCCGTGATGAACCCCGAGACGAGGCCTTTTGGGTGCAGCATCAAGTTCTCCCAAGGCTAGCTTCCGGCTTCGAAGGAGAGGCGACGGAACACTAAAGAATCGGCTCGCATCACGGCGCGTGGGAAGCTTGGTAGCTCGGCGAATTCTCTTTTCGCGAGAGCTGACGAGCACCGATGTTCATGAGAACCTGAGAGATGGCATCCTAGCCGAGAACCAAGGATATGACTGCCTTTGGATTCCTGACCACCTGACCGACATACCACCACCGACGGTGGTGTTGGACGCTTGGACGGCTCTGAGCTACGTCGGTTCGCACACCAAGAGAATCAGGGTTGCGTCGGGCGTCACTGACACCCAGAGAATACATCCCGCCAAGACCGCGAACATCGTCGCGACGCTGGACAACATCACGGACGGGCGCGCGGTCCTCGGGATCGGCGCCGGCGAGGTGATGAACACCAAGCCCTACGGGATTCCGTGGGAATCGAGCGAAGTGCGGATAAAGCGAGTGGAGGAAGCGATAAGGGTGATAAGGCTCCTCTGGTCCTCGTCGTACAGCAAGCCCGTGAGTTTCGAGGGAGACTACTACAGGCTTGATCAGGCGCACCTTGACCTGGCGCCCGTCCAGAAGCCCTCTCCTCCCATCTACGTGGGAGCCTACTCATCCTCGAAGATGCTCGCGATCGCCGGAGAGCTCGCAGACGGCTGGTATCCTGCCTTCTACTACACCGTCGGCAGTTATCGGGAGAAACTGGGGATCATCAGGGATGCCGCGGGAACGGCGGGCAGGAGCTTCGACTCCATAGACAGAATGGCGTACGTGCCCATCGTGATCGGGGAGAAGTCGCCGTCCCTGATAAGGGACCTCAAGAAGTACCTGAAGAGACAGATGATAATGAACCGGTACCTGTTCAAGATACTCGGGGTGGAAGACGCGCTCGACTCTGTCCCCAGGGAGCTGAACTATCAGCTCATCGCCCCGACCTTGGACTATTCCAAGATGATAGACAGGGTGGTGAGCAAGCTTCTCATCCCGGACGAGGCTCTCGAGAAGGGATTGGACGAGATGATGGCCATCGGGACGCCCGACCAGTGCATACATTCGCTCGAGAGGTTCGTGAAAGCCGGCGCGACCCACATCTGCGTGAACGTCCCGTTAGGTGGTAGGGAGGATTACCGCTCGATCGCGAGCGAGATAATCCCCCACTTCAGGCACCCCTGAAGGACCGGCAGCCGCCGGCGCGGTGAAGGCTATTTCTCGATCTTCTTGCCGCCCAGCATGATTAGCGTGTCTCCGTCTCCTACCTTTGCCCAGCCATCGATGACTTTCTTGAAGCCTTCGCTCTGCGTCGTCTTCACCCACTCCCCGAAGTCCTTCACGTCGATAATCTCGATTACCTGATAGGGATGATTCTTCTTCTCGGGCGCGGCGCTGCCCTGGATGTGGTCGGTCACTTCGAAGACCTCGAACTTCTCGACCACCTTCTGCTTCGGCGTGATGACCTGATCAATCTCCCTTGAGAACTTCCTGTACTGCGCGATCGTCGCGCCCGGCTTCAGCTTGTAGATGACGACGACCTTTGGCATGATAGAATCGTAACCCCTAGCGAGACCTATTTAGTTTTCCTGAACCGACTCATAGCCTCCGGTAGTTTTGGTTATGGTCATGTGAACGTTGAGCGATGCGCGGGGTTCATTGCGCCTCCGCCGGAGCACCTGCTTCAACCTGCGCTTAACTAGTCAGACCAGCAATCAGGGGCCGTGAGTCAGAAGTCCCTATTCACGGTGGAATTGAAGCGCTTCGAGCCCCATACCGTGCGCAGCGGGAGGGGGCACAAGAACGTGAAGAAGCAACTGCATGAAGCGATCATGAGGGCGGCGGACGGCGATGACATCGGCGCGGCAAGAGAGAAGATCAGGAACAAGATTCTTAGAATCGATGTCGAGTTTCGGCTCTGGAAGGGTTCCGACAAGACGACCAACACGAGGGCGAAGAAAGACTTGGACAACCTCCTGAAGCCCGTCTTGGACGTCCTTCAAACCAGCCTGAACACCCAGCAGACCGAGCCAGGTCTGGACCTGATGGAAGGCGATGAATCCGTCCATGAGATCAACGCAAAGAAATTCATCGTCGATGACGAGAGCGAGGAAGGAATCCGGATCACCATTCTCGAGCATTCGCTGGCTCGTTAGTGTCCATCAAGCAAAGCCGCCACAATCTTTGCGTCGGTTTTGAGCCTGAGGTCGAGCAATTCTCACACCAGGCTATTTACCGAAGAGTGGAAGATGATGTTCCTAATCTACAATGAGTCTAAAGGAAGCGATGGTCCTCATGAACGGTCGCGAGTATGGACGGGCGATCTCGATACTCGAAGAAGGAGCGTCCAGCGCGAGCAGGTCCCCTACTGAGAGGGCCGAGTACTGCGAGTGGGTGGCTGAATGCCACAAGCAGATGGAGGACTACAAGATGAGCGGTGACTGGTATCTCGAGGCGGTCAAGAGGATCTTCTCGCAGCAGCTGGACGTGAGGTCGAAGGCGAGGCAGGCCCTGCCGCTTAGCCAGAAGGCCCTAGACAGCTTCAAGCAGGGCGGGACCGCCGCCGACGTAATGGAGGCTTCGATGCTCAAGCAGAGGCTCCTCGACCTCTCCAAGTAGGGCGGGGCAGGCGGGCGCGGGACCGCAACGCGTAAATGCACGGCGTCCCCAAGAATCAGCCGATTGCCAGTCGCAAAGAAACAGGCTAAGAAACCCCAGAAGAAGACGAAGAGCAGCCGAAAGAAGTACGGAATCCTCATCAACGAGAAGTGAAGCTTGCAGGGCATCTCGAGACGGGGACTAGGCCTATTAGCCAGTCGTGAGGAGAACGGATTATGAAGAAGGCGTTCGTCTTGGTCAACGTCGAGCTGGGCTCGGATGACGAGGTGGAATCCGAACTGAAGAAGATCCAGCCCGGCCTTGGAATCTACCAGGTCTATGGCGTGTACGACCTCGTTGTCGAGATTCGGGCCGAGTCGGACAAGGAACTCAAAGACATCATATTCTCCATGATTCGCTCCCTGAAACACGTGAAGTCGACCCTGACGCTCTCTGTGGTCGAATGACCGGGGCGACCCTAGAACAATCCCGGGCGAACGTGCAGCCACCCAAGACACAATCCCGACGGGCGCATACCCTCCACGGGAAGAGCGAAGGACAATCACAGCTTGATCGATGGAGAGCGGCGGAGCTCGTCTATTCCAGAAGGATTATCGCGAAGGAGTACGCGTCTAAACCCTGGATCCTGAGCTTCTACAGAAGCCTGCTCTCGTCCCGTGGCAAAGATCGCGTGAGAAGCATCCTTGACGTGGGCTGCGGGACGGGGTTCTTCACGAGGTTCGTCGCAAACCAGGTGATGGTCCCGCTGAAGAGTCCGGCGACCGTCTTAGGTGTGGACCTGAACCGCGGCCTGCTCGAGGCGGCGAAGAGGCAGAACCTCGGAGGAGAGGCCGAGTTCGAGTACGTCCAGGCATCGGCCTACTCTCTGCCGTTCAGGTCTGGTTCCTTCGACCTCGTGACTTGCCGCACCCTCCTCATGCACCTGAGCTCTCCGGTCGGAGCCTTGCGCGAAATGCAGCGCGCGGCGAGGGCGGGAGGCAGGGTGGCCTGCGAGGAGCCGGACTACGGGATGGTGGGATTTCACGACCCGAGCGAGGATCCAGAGTTCGCGGAGGCGAGTCGGAGGGTTCGTGCGGCCGAGGTCCGGGGCCTATGGCGGATGTACGGGCAAGACTATGAAATGGGCCGGAGGTTGCCCGAGCTGCTCCACGATGCCGGCCTCCGGAGGATAATGCTCGAGGGGATGTTTCGCAGCATAATGGTGCCGTGCGATCCGCGCATCAAGGCCGCTTCTCTCGGAGAACGCCTTGCGGCTGAGCTGAGCTACTACTCCGACGAGGTTAATCTCGACGAGTACAGGAAAACCCTCCGCGCCGGAGGCCTATCGCCGAAGGAGATTAACGACTACCTGAGGGTCTGGAAGAAGAGGACGGGGCAGCGCATCAAAGCACTTCAGCGATCGAGCAGGGCCAAGGAGGAAGACGTGGGTTTCCTAGCGCTACCCTTCTTCTTTGCTGTAGGCAGGAAACCGCTCAGCAAGTAGATGGGTGTTCCTGCGCGGTGGATTGAGCGCTTCCGCCGGGGGCACTTCATCTGCTCGGCCCACCACGGCAAGCGAGTTCCGCCGAGAAGAGTCGGCCTCAAATCCTCATGAAGAAGTTATCGCCGCTGGATAGTGCCTGCTTACCTCGCTTGTGTGTCGTCCCGCATCGGCTGAGGTGCCTCGCGTAGTTCTTGGGGCTGATCAGCTTGTGGCACTTCGGACAGATCGGCAATGGTCCTTGAACCGTCGCCTCGGCTATTACGTCTTTCGGGCCATGGGTCCACTGCGCCTCCGCCGTGGCATTCCATACACACGTTGCTCGGTCTAAGTATGATGGGTTCACTCAGATGACAGCTGTCATCATGATGGAAACGAGTATGTTCGGGATGTCGACCCCGAGTTTCGCCACGGCCCTAGTCGGCTGGTTCTTTGGGAAGGTCCTCGAGTAGGCCCTGTTCATCGAGTCGAAGTCCTGGGGGTTCTTGAGCAGGACGACGACCTGGACCACGTCCTCGAGGCTGGCCCCGCCGGTCTTCAGGATCGTCTCGCAGTTCCTGATGGCCCTCTCGGTCTGCTCCTCGACGGTCTTCGCCTCCACCTTCTTGGTCGCCGGGTCGAAGGCGACGATCCCGGAGAGGTAGATGGTGTTCCCGACCTTGATCCCGTGGCTGTAGAGGGGGGAGGCCGGCAGCTCGGCGCTAAAGAGAATCTCTTTCATGGAGAGTCCTGGCTTGTTGGCCCGGACTTGCTAATGAGGCTTATTGATTTGAGATGCCATGAGGCAAGTGCCATGCATGAGGGTTCGTCGCGCCTCCGCCGCAAGACTCGCTTCGTTTGGTCCGGTGTGTTTTCGCATTCGGTACCATACGGCGGCTCAACGCGACCTGCTTTGGTCGCCCACTATTGCCTTCTGTATTTTATGTAGAAGTCGTGTTCCCATCTCTGTGCGTCAACCGACTTCTCCCACTCAGCGGTTATCGTCTTACGGTTCTTGGCCAGGACGCCGTGGAAGCGCTGGGAGAAACCTGGTTCGCTCCGTCACATCTTCCATTCGCCGTCCTTGAAGCTCATCTCGTATATCCTCGAGACTCCCCTGGCGTCAAAGTAGCGGACTCTGAATAGCTCGGTTGATTCGTCACGACCGATCAACCATGTAGCCTCAGGCTCTTCCTCTCCGCCCTGATGCATTAACAGAAACGCGCCGTTCTCAATCCACTTGAAGGAGGCGGACCCGCGAACCTTGGCCTGCGGGCTTTGGGAGGAACGAAGCTCCTGAAAGCTCCATTCTCCAATCGCCAACAAGCACTCCGAGTCGCCTTAGCGCAGGATTGGGCTTCGGTTGTGACTTGGCCGCATTCATCTTCGCCTACGTATTACATGGCGTGCAAATAATATGAAGGTGGCGCGCCGGGAACTCAGGAGGGCTTCGGCCAGTCCTCTCTGAGCAGGCCGTAATACGATTGGTCTAGGTATCGGCCCCTGAAGAAGACGCGCTGGCGCAGTCTCCCTTCATTCTTGAAGCCGAGCTTGAGAAGGAGCCTTCTGGATGGTCTGTTCTCCGCCAGCGGGGACGCCTCGATTCGGTGCAGTCCCAGGCGCGCGAAGCCGTATGAGATGATGGGTGGGAGGGCCTCGGTCATGATGCCCGTGCCCCAGTGGGCGCGGTGCAGCTCATACCCGATCTCAGCCGTGCGGAAGCCCGGCTCGAAGTTCCAGTAGCAGCAACTGCCGATGGCCACGCTGTCGCCCCTGAGCGTGAACACCCAGTAGATGGAACCGCGACGACTCCGGTCGGCCAGGCGGTCTCGTACCCATGCCTGAGTTTCCTCCCAAGTCCTTGGTTTCTGCCCGTAGCGTTCCGTCACCTTCCGATCAGACATGAACTCGAAGAGGGCTTTGGCGTCTGTGAGCTCTATCGGGCGCACGCGCAACCTGTCAGTGTTGAAGGTCGGAGGATGCGCGAAGACCCTATCCAGCTTCATGGTGCCGCAATGTGGTCTAGGGGATAAAGACCCTGTGTTCGGTCAGGCTCCGAGTTCAACCGAATGGACATCCCCTGCCACGCTTCGGGTTCATTCCGCCACCGCAGCAACCCATTCTCTTCTCCGAAGGACGGGTCTGCCGCGCGTCTACCTGCGCGTCCTACTTCCAGACGGTCTTACGTCCAGCGTCGCTGAGGCCCCAGCTCCATGAGAGCTTGGGTCGGATGCGGATGTACTCGCCCTTGCCGAACTCCCCGGTGTGCGTTACGATGTCGGCCACGCCGTTCACCCTTATCCCGCGCACCTTCCACGGGTCCACCGATACGAGGTCGTCTATGACCAGCGCGACCTGCCGGTTCCCGTCCTTGATGTTAAGGTACCTGGGGGTGGACCGGAGAATCTTCTGTTTGATGCTTCCGATGTAGAAGTACTTGCCGTCGAACTCGAAACCCACGGGGGCAACGTTCGGCTTGCCCTTTGCAGTGGCCGTGGCTACCCTCGCGAGAAGCTGCGACTTCAGGTACTTGGCCTCCTCCTTGTTGAACATGCACTCAGTCAGGATTGGCTCTCTAAAGACGTCTTCGGTGGACAGTCTGTCAGAGGGAGGACTTCTTCGTGGTTCCAGACGATCATTGCAGGAAGGCGGACGCTGATCCTTGGGAAGGACAACGGCTTCTAGGGTTCGTTGCACCTCAGCCGGTCCATTTCATCCACGCGTTGGGCTGTGGTAAGTCGACTATAGGCGATGGCTGTAAGGCTAGTCGAGCAATCTCAGGAATTCGTCTCTCGTCATCCCAGACTGCTCGATGATGGACAGCAGCGTTCCTGTTGCGACGGTCTCGTGCCTCGGGATCGTGACCTTGTGCTTCCTCTCCTGCTCGGTCATATAGATGTGGCTGCCTTTCTGATGGACTACATAGAAGCCCTTCTTTCCGAGGGCCTTGACGACCTGCCTCCAGCCTAAACTCGGCAGGCGCCTCGACAACAGGATCCATGTCCTCTCGGTCTTGGATTAGGTCAGATCGTGACCTGGACGACCTCTTTCTTTAGTCTCAGGCGGGCTCCCTCCTCGGGGAAGGCTTCAAGGAACCCCTGGATGGCTTCCCGGATGTTGTTCAGGGCTTCCTTCTTCGTGTTCCCCTCGCTTATGGCGCCGGGCAGCTCGGCGCACTGGACCGAGTAGCCCCCCTCTTCCTCCTTCCGCAGGATGACCGTGAACTTTCCCTGGGGAGCCTTTGCCGCCTTCATCATGTGGAGACAGGCGGACGTCGCTTATTAGCGCATCTGTCTTCCCTCGACATTAGGGTTCGTCGCGCCTCCGCCGGTCCATTTCATCCACGCGCTGAGCTGTAAGGGGCATGCATTCCTCGTAATCTTCTTCTTCGTCACTCCGACTAACTACGTACTGCCAGTCACCGATCACGAAGGGAGAGGGTCTTCCCCTTCAACTCTGGCACCCTGCTCAGGAGGTCCTCGACGGTGAACTCTTCATCTGTGAGGGAGACGACGTAGCTGCTGTTGGGCTCCAAGACCAGGAGGGCGATCGGAGAGACGAAGACGGAGAAGATCCTCCCCGTTGCGCTTCTCACTGTCACAACCTCTGTCACCACGTGGAACATCCTCTCCCCTACGACGAAGGAGGCTCTCGACTCTGTCGTCCTGCTCGTTTCTAGCTCCATCACCGTCTCACCTCCCCGATCAACCGCCGGAACGGCTTCTTTGTGTACGCAGCCAGAAAGGCCACCACAATCGGAAGCATCCTCACCCGAAGCTCTGCGCTGACGGTGCCGTCAAGCCGGGCCCTCTCCAGGTCTGGGCGAAGCGAAAGCGAGGAGCGGGGCAGGAGCTCGAAGGCCCAGGCGAAGGACCAGAGATAGCCTGCCAAGACCGCTGTCTCGGCGGGGTCGCCGATGCCGAAGGCCACGTCTATGGAGAGTCTCCGGAAGCGCACCGCTCTTTGCAAGCCTTTGAGGACGCCCACGAGGGACGGGAAGGCGTCCCTCAACAGCGAGAGCATCAGAGGCACCCTGGACAGGTCGAATCGGTTGGACCTCTCCTTCGCCCGTAGCTTCCTCTTCCCGGGCTTGCTCCGCCACAGGGTGATGCCTAGCCAGCGCAGGCAGACCCTGCCCGTCATCAGGGCCTCCGCCTTCGAAGCCTCCACCGTGACGTAGAACGGTATCAGAAGGATGGCAGCAACCAGACCGAGAAGAATCAGGAGGACGATCGCTAGGATTTCAAGGAACAAACGCGACCGTCCCTTCCCCGGCTAGGCTTTCGGGGCTTCTTTCTCCTCGCTCTTCGGTTTCTTAGAGCCGATTCTCTCGACGATGATCGAGGCGATGTCGCCGATGGCCTTCCCTATCGGGCCCGGCGGAGACAGCGACTTCACTTCTATGCCTCCTGGGCCGGGAATCGACTTGTGGATGACCACGATTGCCACTGGAGAGACGCCCGCCGCTCCTCCAGCTCCCATCCCGCTTCCTGCGCCGTTCCCGTTTCCCCTGGTTCCCATCCCCCTTCCCTCGCCCATTCCCGTGCCGAAGCCGAGGCCGACCTTGGTGATCGTGATTATCACGCTGTCCCCAACTTCGATTGGTTCCGCGATTATGTTCTTCGTGGAGATTGCCTTGAGCAGCTCGTCCACGGTTGTCCTAATCTGTTGGTCTACGTTACTCATTTTCCTATCGATCTTCGTATACGGCTCCACTAGTTAAAGGGAACGCGAGAGAAGCAGGTTGGGGGCGATTCGGGATCCTGGCGGCGGCTGAGTTACGGTTCCGTCCCGCCTCCGATGGTCGAGGGTAGAGCGGGCGTCAACGGGACCTACAACGGTCAGAAGGGCTGGATCGTCACATTCTACTGACAGGCTTCGTCGAGTCTTCTCTATCACGCTCGTCTAGGGGACCTTGCGCCTACGCCGGGAGATTTCATCCCAACGGCGAGCAGAGTCTTCGGGCTGACCTGGGAACGTAAAGCAAGGCTAGAACAAGCAAGAATTAGTACACGAAGCCGCGTAAGAGGCCGCATTGCACCTCAGGTCGCGGATCGAGATCGTCGGGGCCAATCCCTTCGTGCTTGTCAGCGCCGGCGAAGCCTCCCGACTGAAGCAGGACTGGCGCAGGTCGATGCCGGTGACCTTCCGGGTCGACGAGAGGGCGGACGAGACATGGCGCGTCAACCTGATGCCGGTCGGCGACGGTAGCTTCCGCCTCTATCTGAACGGGGAAATCCGCAGGGCCACGGAGGTGGGCGTGGGCGACGTCGTGACCTTGGACGTGGAGTTCGACCACGGATACAGGGGCGGTCCGCTGCACCCGATGCCATCCTGGTTCGGCGACGAGCTGGACCGGAACCCACCCGCAAGGCGCGGGTGGGAACGCCTCAGCCCAAGCAGGCAGAAGGAAATCCTGCGCTACTTCGCTAGGCTGAAGTCAGCCGAGGCTAGGCGACGAAACGCGCAGAGAGCCCTCGACGTGCTCGCAGGCGGCAGCGGGCGGTTCATGGGGAGGTCATGGAACGAAGGCGACGGTGAGGAGCGGGCTCGCTCGAAGCGGACGCCTCGCCGGCGAGATAGAAGCAAGTGAGGGGACCGATGCGCCTCCGCCTGACCTGGTCTAGGTCGTCCCGTCAGTATACCAGCCGTCTGGGGAACCCGCAAAGTTCTCCGGACACGTGGTCACTCGGCCGAGCCTGAACTCGAGCCAGACCTTGTCCGTCCTCCTTGTAATCTTGATAACCTCGCCATCCCAGGACTTCTCGGGAGTCCTCATCTCCTTGTCCACCTTGACGAGAATCGCCCGAGTGTGGTCCGCCAGCCTCTCGGGGTTCATCACTGCGCCGCGCAGCATCGTGTATGGAAACGAGGAGACGTTGCCTACCCGGTCCCAGTGGTTCGGCCGGCTGGTAATCAGGACGTATCTCAAGGCGGGATCACCACCGCGGTAGGCCGGGTAGATAATGCTTCGAGGTGGTTCTCATTTCAAAGCGCGCCGGCTTCGCTGGGTTGGCAAAGATGCGGGCTTGGCAATGCACAGGGTCCATCGCGCCTCCGCCGGGGCATGTCGCAGAAGCTGTCCTCCTACCAGCCGTCCCAGTGTATCATGCTGGAGAGGGGCCTGCGCGGCCCCGGCCTGAAGGCTGTTCCCTTGGTGTAGGCGACGGGGATCAGGGCCGCCTGCGTCACCCGTTCGAAGGGGATGCCGAGCAGCCCTGCGGCTTCCTCCTCCGAGCCGAGATGGAACGTGGTGAACGCGGATCCGAGACCCCTGGCTCTCAGAGCAAGCATGAAGCTCCAGGTCGCCGGGATTATCGAGCCCCATGTCGCAGCCTGGTCCTGTGCGGAGAGCCCCTCCGTGCGGCCGTTGAAGCAGGGGATCACGTGCACGGGCACCTCATGGATATGGTCGACCAGGAATAGGGCAGACGCTCTCAACCGCATCCGTTCTGCCTGCCGCTTCGGGTCGCCGCCTGCGGAAGCGGGGCTTCGGGAGAAATATGATTCGCTGCCCTTGCGATAGAGGCTGGCGAGCTGTGCTCGCTTGGCCGGGTCGGCCACGACGACGAAGTGCCAGGGCTGCATGTTCGACCCGCTGGGCGCCTGCTGCGCAATCCCGATGCACTCTTCGATCACTTCCCTTTCGACCGTACGGGTGAGGTCGAGTCGCCGTCTGACGGCGCGCGTCGTCGTGAGCAGTTCATCGGGAGTGATGCTCAATGGCATGGGGTTTTCTTCTGGAGGTGACTCCTTATCCTTTGCGAATCCTCTCGCGGCTCCGCCTGAGCATCTTGTTCGCAGGTTGCAGCACTTTTAATAGAGCGCTCGACAAGTCAATCTTATGCCAAAAGACCATGCGGACGAACTCAAGGGAAAGATAACGGAGCTGCGAGAGATAATGGATGGTTTCGGAGAGGCCAAGCGCGATCTAAACCAAGTATTGAAGTTCATTCACCAGCCAGGATGGACGACCCCGGCCGAATTCGCTCTTGTAGAAGCAGTGCTCAGCGCGGAGAAGAAATACGCTCTGGCGACCCTCCAACTTAACAAGGCCTTCGTCTCGGCCGCCTCGAGGGTGGAACTGAACCCACAACCCCTGCCCCCCTAGCATAGCAGCGTACGGGGTTCATCGCGCCTCCGCCGGGGCATTTCATCCACACGACGGGCTATTGTCATCGGTTGATTGAACCGGCCGCCATCTGTTCTCGCGTGAGCCTCTTTGGGATCATCTTTCCAGACTTTGCCCTGTAGCCAGGGATGCCGATGCCCAGCGCCATCATCGGGGTCGTCCCAGCAGCCCGGGGCGAGAAGAACTCTGTCACAGCGTCATCGTAGAAGGTCGTTCCTGATGCTCCCATCCCCTGCGCATAGCTCGCCAGATACATCCTCCCAGCCACCACGCCTGCCTCGAACTGGGCAGCCCCGTATCCGCGGTCTCCATGGAGGCGCAGAACCCTGGCCAGCTCTGTCATCAGGAAGACCACGGCGCTCGCCCCGGCGAAGAGCGGTTGCTCGAGGCAGAGATAGCCTCCCATCTCCCTGAACTCGCCCGCCCTCAGCTGCTCGAGCGAGCCGGAGGCGCGGTCGAAGCGGTAGCTCCCGTTGGGCAGGTCTTTCACCGCGTTGGAGATTAGATAGACGTCAAGCAGGGTCCCCGCGACCGGAAGGTCGAGCGGGACTCCCCGGGTGGAGTGATAGAGCACGTTCGACAGCTGCTCGTACGTTATCGGCTCGGGGGAGAACCTGCGGGTCGACCCTCTTCTAAGGATGACCTGCGCGAGGTCGGGTCCTTCGTCTGGTCGGGGCACGCTCGGGTCAAGAGGATAGCTCCGATCGGATGGCGATGGAGCGGGACTTGATTCTTTCTCCTCCTCTCCCGGTCTGGTGGTCCATGCCCTCACCTCGCTGAAGTCTCGCAGACAGGAGGCCTCATGCGCCTCCCACACCTCCGGATAGTCCACCTCGCTCTGGGAGAGCGGGATGAAGGCCGGGTCGATTGGGGGTGGGAGCTCTTCCTGGGACCTCCAGCCGCCGGGCCGGGTAGCCGCACCGGGAATCCCCACCGGGCATATCGTGATCGCCGCCTCCTGCCTCGTCCTCAGGCCGAGCAGCCTGCTGATGGCTTCGTCCTCGAAGCCAAGGACCACCGAGGAGCGAAGTCCGGCCGAGTTGGCCGTCGCTAGGAGGTTCGCCGCGATTACGCCGCCGTCCCAGAACCAGTGCCTGTACGAACGGGCCTGATACTTCCAGGAGTTCCTCCAGGCGATCGACGTGAGGACTATGGATGCGGGAGCTGCGGAGACGTCGGCGCGCGAGCCTGCATACGAAGACAGCGCCGGCGTCCAGTCTCCGCTCCTGAGCCGGTCGAGCGAGAAGTCGCCGGGGGAGAAGTGATACACCCCCGCCTTGAGGCCCTCGAGGTCCCTGCAGACGACGTACAGTTCGATGGGATAGAGCGCCCCGGTGGCCGGAGCAGCCCTCATGTAGAACTTGCCCCGTCCCGGGACTTTGAACTCACGCGTTATCCCCGCGGAGAAGAACAGGAGCTCAGCGAGGGTATCGATGCCCATGCTGGTCGATGCCCTCTCCTTTGGTACGCTGCCGCTGATAGATACGAGGGCGTTGAGCGTGGGCCTGAGAAACTCGGTCGGGAGGTCCTGCGGGGGCACGCCCGTGTACAGTTTGAAGGGGCTCGGCTTGTTCTCCCAATCCAGATAGTGCGCTGAGGCCTGCACGCTGACTCTGGAGTGTTTCGTGGCTTCGTGGAACTCGAGGGCCCTGCTTCCCCGTCCGCTCTGCATGACGAGCTCGAACGGTCTTCGGCGATAAAGAAGGTTTCTGCCGGACTAGATTTCTGCGTCAGACCCAAAGGAAACATCCTGCCTATCGTGGTGGTGGGAGGAAAGAATTCCGGTGTTGCGTGTCTATTCGATAGGCCTTCTTGAATCTGAAATGACAGGTGACATTCCGCCGCGCATAGGGTCATCGCGCCTCCGCCGGGGCATTTCATCCACGCGCCGGGATAGAGTGCGAACTTGAGCAGATTCCGCCTGCAACCAGGTTGTCTCTCGTATCATTCCTCGCCGAGAAGTTTCTTCCATCCGATGACATCCTGACCGCCTGTCGACGCGGCGAGTTTCCTGTCTTCGGTGGCGAGCGGAAGTTTGAGGGACTTCGCAGCTGTGATGTAGCAGGCATCGTAGTACGCAATCCCCTTCCTTATGGCCAAATCCATTGCTTTGGTGCAGTCTAGTTCCTCTCCCCGCAGTATGCGGGTATGAGACAGGAGGCCCACGAGAGCCTCGTGCGTCGCTCGCGCGTCCTTCTCGCTAATCAGCTTCAGGAGCCGGGTCTGTTTCCAGATTCCGTTCCCGGCCTCATAGGTCGCCAGATCCAGCGTGACGAGGTCGGCGGCCAGTTCCGCCAGCTTCGTCGCATCAGCGTGCTTCACGAGGAGGAGAAGGGCGCTGGCGTCCACGAGAGCCTTCATCGGTTGTCCCTTGTCTCCCTGACCGTCCTGATGATTTCTTCGTCAGGCACCCTCGAGAGTGCGACCCTCGCCCGTTCCAGCGATGCGATCAGTTCTCGCTTCTCTCTCTTCTGCACCTCGTCCCTGAGCGCCGACCGGACCACCTCGCTGATGTTCACGTCGTAGGCCTTCGCCTTTCTCTTGAGTTCCGAGTCTACCCTCACGACCACAGTGTCTGTCATACAGATTTTGTATATACATTGTTGTATTTAATCGCACCCTTTAGTGAGG
>PLUF01000029.1 GCA_003164815.1 Candidatus Gagatemarchaeum stordalenia | reverse complement strand
TGAAGACCAAGCCGACCCAGCACAGCGTCCAGGAGCTGAGGCGCATAGGCATCCAGCCCGACCTCATAATAGTGCGGGGGACGAAGGCCCTCCCGAAGGAGGCGAGGGAGAAGATCGCCCTGTTCACGAGCGTGCCGATCGAGAGCGTGATCTCCAACCCTGACGTCTCATCAATCTATCAGGTGCCACAGGTCCTGTACGATGAGGGAGTCTTCAAGCCTGTGGCGGCCCATCTCGGCATCAAGTCGAAGAAGCCGGACCTCACCGCTTGGAAGGCAGTGGCCTCGAGATTCGTG
Organism: Candidatus Gagatemarchaeum stordalenia; assembly: GCA_003164815.1. GTDB lineage: Archaea > Thermoproteota > Nitrososphaeria > Nitrososphaerales > Gagatemarchaeaceae > Gagatemarchaeum > Gagatemarchaeum stordalenia. The sequence continues at coordinate 25,472 of PLUF01000029.1, read as the reverse complement.
GACTTCGACCGGTCGGTCAAGGTAGCCATGGTCGGAAAGTACGTCACGCTGATGGACAGCTACGTCAGCGTCAACCAAGCCCTGCACCACGCGGCGGCCGCCAACAACCTCGGAGTGGAGATCAGGTGGATCGAGTCCGAGGAGTTCGAGGGAGACGCGTCGAGCCTCAAGGTCCTCGAGTCGGTGGACGGAGTGGTGCTCCCGCAAGGCTACGGGAAGAGGGGGACCGAGGGGAAGATCGCGGCCGCAAACTATGCGAGGGAACGGGGCGTCCCCCTGCTGGGCCTCTGCTTCGGGTTCCAGCTCTCCATAGTCTCGTTCGCCCGCCATGTCCTCGACCTCAGGGGCGCAAACTCCACCGAGATAGACCCCCAGACGCCGGACCCCGTGATTGACCTCCTCCCGGAGCAGAGGAAGATCTCTGACCTCGGAGGCACCATGAGGCTCGGAGGCCACGACATCTCACTGCTGAAGCCCAGCCTCGCGTTCGACGTCTACGGAAGGAAGAAGATACGCGGAAGGCACCGGCACCGCTTCGAGCTAAACCAGAGCTACTCCCAGAGGTTCGAGGAGAACGGCATGCACTTCTCGGCCTACAGCGACGGAGGAAGGAGGGCCGAGATACTGGAGCTCAAGGACCACCCGTTCTACATGGGGACCCAGTTCCATCCGGAATACCTGAGCAGACCCGAGGCCCCTGAGCCGATATTCATGGCCTTCATGCGGGCGGCTCTGGCGAGGGCCGAGAGCAGCGGCAGCGAGAAGATCAGGATAACGGCCTAGCGCTCAGCGGCGTAGGAGCGGGCGACCTTCAGCCCCTGCCTGACCACTTCCAGCGCGTCGTGTCCGAAGAGATAGAGCCCTGGCTCCAGGCCAGAAGCTCCCGGGTCGACCACCGCGTCGACGGGTCCCGTCGCACGTCCGAGCGCCGCTCGCAGCGAACCTATCATCTCCGAATCACTCTTGACCCCCGCCTCCTCGAGAAGCAGCGGATGCAGCTTCATCCTCCGCAGCACCCGCGACATCCTCCTGTCGAACCTGAGGTTCATCGATGCCCTTACCGAGTCGTCGTGAGACATCGCAGTGAGGAGCACGTTCGCGACGTGCGTCGACGCACCGAATTCAGGCCGCATGAACGAGCGCGCCCTGCCCCTGACCTTCACGATCCTCCCTGGAATGGCGACGATTCCCTGGACCGACGATGCGCCCTCGGGGGCATAGGCGATGTTCACCGAGACCTCCGGCATGATATCGACGAACTCCGACGAGCCCTCGATCATCCTGACCGCCTCCGCCACGTGCTCAATAGCGTCTCCGGACCTAGACTCTCTGCCGCCGAAGGCCTTGATGCAGACGTCGCACTGGGCGAGCCGGGGGTATAGCGACCTGTGGGGTGCGCACAGGGAGCCCCTCCCCAGCAGGTCTGACCAGAGAGAATAGAGCGTGCTCTCGGCGTAGACCGGGTCCTTCTTCAGGTCCTCTGCGAGGAGCGAAGCGTAGAGCCTTCCGTCCTCCTCCGGTATCTCCAGTCCTCGCAGGAGCTGCGCCGACCGCCCTCCGGACTTCAGGTAGAGGCTTACCGATGCCTGTGTCACGCCCAGAAGGCCCGCGATCTTGCCCTGGGAGAGCCCTTCCTCCGAGAGGCGCCTTGCCACGGCTTCCCTCATGGCCGGAAGGAAGGAGTCAACCATCATCTCGCAAGGTGGGTGCATGCTACAAGTCACTTGTGAAGTGATTTATAAACGAGATGCCTACCGTCTTGGTCAGTTGACTTTTTCAGGCCCACGCAAGAGCGTGAAGCTCTCAGTAGTAGCCGTCTTTGCGGCGCTGATTGCCCTGGGGACGTTCCTCTCTATCCCAGTCCCTCAGCCGCTCTACGAGATAACGTGGGCGCCGGCGATCTACCTGGCGCTGGCGGTGCTGTCAGATCGCTGGACGGCTTTCTCGGCCACAGCCGTGGGCGGTTTCATAGGCGAGGCGATGAACGTCGCCTACAAGGGGGGGTCTCCGATCTACCCGCTAGGTATGGTCTGGGCCAGGGCCCCCGAGGTCCTGATCGTGGCGTGGGCGGCGCGAAAGGGAAACAAGTGGCTGGCGTTCTCGATGGTGATCGCGACGGTCTTCGAGACCTTGGCGTTCTTCTTCCCGGACTGGCTCTTCTACACGTACGGACTCTTCAGCTACGGGTCGTCGGAGAGCGTCGGAGCAGGCCTTGCCGCTGCGCTTCCGGACCTCGGAACGATGGTGGACGTAGCGTTCATCCCGGTGGCCTTTGGCATCATCTACGCCGCCAGGCCGGCGTTCGAGAGGCTCGGGTTCCGGACAAACCTTCAAGAACCCAAACAAGCATAGCTGCACCGTTGATGCCACCTGTCGACCGTTGATGTCGCCGCAGGTCTCATCAAGCAGCTCAAGGACGAGGAGTGGCAAGCGCTCAAGGGCCTCGAAAAGTGCATGTTAGAAGGGAGGAACACGAACTTCGACGCGATAGTGAGGATGAGCGGGCAGCCCGCCCAGAGGATCAGGTTCGCACTCGACGAACTCGGGAAGAGAAGGCTGATAGGTTCGGCGGGCGAGAACTACACACTCTACACCTCAGCGCTGGACCTTCTGGCTCTGAAGCACTACGCGGATAGGGACTATGCGATGGCCCTCGGGAAGCTCATCGCAAAGGGAAAGGAGTCGGACGTCTACGAGGTCCTTTCTCCCAAGAGCGAGTTGTTCGCCCTCAAGCTCTTCAGGCTCGGCAGGACGAGCTTCAGGGACGTCAAGAGGAAGAGGTCGACGAGCACCTTCGACTCGATCAGCTGGGTCACCAGCAACTACAAGGCGGCCAGGCACGAGTTCGCCGCGCTCCAGATGTTGCGGAAGCTCACAGAGAATGTACCGACCGCGGTGGACAGGGACAGGCACACAGTCCTCCTGCATGAGCTCCCAGGGGTCAGACTCTCACAGCGCCCGGAGCTCGAGGACCCCGAAGAGATCCTCTCGAGCATCCTGCAGACGGCCCGCGAGGCGTACATGGTGGCGAAGATGATCAACGGAGACCTGAGCGAGTACAACATCCTGACCGACGGGCGGAGAGCCTGGCTGATCGACTGGCCGCAGTGGGTCGGGCCGACACACCCCAACGCAGGAGAGCTCCTCCGGCGCGACGTCTTCACCGTGCTGAGGTTCTTCGTCAGGGCCTACGGAGTCAAGGTCGACGATGAGCGAGCGCTCAAGTATGTCCGGGGCGAAGTGGATTCCCTGAAGGTCAGAAGAGGACGATCTTCGACTCGAGGATCAGGTTAGTAACGTCCCGTATCTCCGCGAGGGACTCGTCGAGGACGGCAAGTGCTTCGGGTCTGGCCTGGGAGATGGACGTTCCCTTTGCGAGCACGAGTGCCGCGCTCGCGATGAGCGGCTGGTCGATCGGGTTCCCGATCCTGCTGAGTATCCTCACGTAGGCCTCCCTCACGCCCTTGACTTCCTTCACAATCCGGTCGGCTGCAAGGATCGCGACTGCATTGAAGAGTTTGCCGGTGTGGTTGACTGGGTTCTTTCCTGCGGTGGCCTCCATGGAGTACTGGCGCATGGGCGAGATCACTCCGTTCACCCTGTTCCCCCTGCCGGTGTTGCCGTCGTCGCCCTGCTCCGCGGAAGTGCCGGTCACCGTGAGGTAGTAGCTCCCCCGCTTAGGGTCGTCGCCGCTGTTCAGCCTGAGGTTCGCCTCCAGAGACCCCTTGGCGAGAAGGTCCTCGACCTCGCTCCTCACGTCACCCATCACGCTTTCGTAGTGGCTGGCGTCCGGTATCTTGCCACTGACCATCGCCGCCGCGACGGTGACCGTGAGCTTGTTCTTGACCCTAAGGCCCATCACCTTGACGTCCTCGCCGACCTCCGGGAACTTCTTCTTGAACTTCCCTGAGTTGAGCATCTTCTCGATCTCCAGGACCGTCCTCTCGGTCTGGGAGAGCGGCGCGAACCCGACGCCCACCGAAGTGTCGTTGGCGACGGGCATCTGCTTCTTCCTGAGGAATACCGATATCAGGTCGGGAGAGCCCTGCCTTATCATCGTCTCGAGGCGTAGGTGCTTCTTCGGGTCGAGGAAGCGCATGGTGCCCTTGATATAATCCGCAATCGCCGCTTTGGAAATCTCCTCGACGGGAATCCTCACTTCCTTGCCGTTGAACGGGACGATGTCGGTGGCCCTGCCTGCAACCAGGATGTAGATAGGGTCGATGACCCTTCCTCCTCCGAAGACCGCGTTGGACGTGCCGCCCACCAGGAGGCCCTTGTCGACGTTGTGGTGGAAGATGACGCCGAAGTTCTTGAGGTAGTACTTTGATAGCGCTATGGAGACCGCCTCGCAGGCTCCGTCGATGATGCTGTCAGGGTGCCCTATGCCCTTGCGCTCCACTATCTCGACTTCGAGGTCAGAGACGGACTGTGGGATTGACTCTACGTGTAGGTTTCTAGGCAACGCACTTCTCCCTCAGAGAGACGCTTCGAGTTTGATGTACAGGACGTTGTTGCCCCTGATGACGACCTTGCCGTAGTTCGCCGAGAGCTTGCCGCCTTCGTACTCTTCGGCGTCGGTGAGTATGACGTTCATGTAGGGGTCTACGTTCGAGACTTTTCCTCTGTACTCTATATCGTTCTTCAAGCGGACCGAGGCCGACTTGCTGATCGACTTCTGGAGAACGCTCAACGGCTTTTTGGAAGGCTGCGGTGTTGAGGAGTTCACTTGATGACTTTTGCAACTCTTTTTCCTTCGGGATAAAAATGTATCCTTGAGGATTATGACAGCGAAGCGCGGAATAGTAGCGTCAGGAATCGACCCCGCGGGCCGTCGTTCGCTAATGCTTAATGGATGGCCGCGTCGGTGACGCTGGAGGACGCGGCATTTGGGAGAAGATGCGAGGGCACGGCCCCGGACGATGAGCTTCAGGGAGGCGAGGGACTTGGGAGCCACCAGGCTCTTGTTCTCCTCGGGCTCCGATGCCCTCGACAGGATCCTTGAATCGGGTCTAAGGACAGGGGAGTTGGTCGAGGTCTTCGGGGCGAGCGGGACGGGGAAGACGCAGCTCGCAATCCAGTGCGCGCTCTCCGCGGCCTCAGCCGGGTACAGCTGCGCATACGTCGACACCGAGGGTCAGTTCAGGCCGGAACGGCTGGCGTCGATCTGCGAGAGCAGGGGGTTCGACACGGCGAAGATTCTCCCGCTCGTGTACTGCATCCGCGCCGATGACACCCGGCAGCAGGAGGGAGCGATCGGGATGGTCAACGAAAACGAGATGCTGAAGGGGTGCAGATTCGTCGCCGTCGACACCGTCACCAAGAACTTCACGCTCGAGTTCAGCGGGAGCAGGTCGGTGGCGAGCCGTCAGACCGCGCTCGGGGCGTACCTGAACCGGCTGGCCCGAGACGCGTTCCTGCACGACCGGGCGGTCCTCCTCCTCAACCGCGTCGCCTCGGTCGGCCTTGAAGGAGAGGCGAGGGAGGTCGGCATCGGGGGGGAGACGCTCAGGCACTTCGTCCAGAAGTCGGTGTGGCTGCAGAAGAGGGGGGAGAAGGTCTACGCCTCGCTCACCGGAGAGCAGGGCACCGGAGAGGTCGCCATGGGGATCTCGATCAGGGGCCTGGAGTAGCGGTCGAGAACCCTCTTCCCCAGGTGAGCCTCTGACCAACACCACAATACTGCACTGCGCGCGATGCTCGAACCCCGGAGCGCAACTCCCTGCCGGGCGGCCCTCTCCCTTTTGATCTCCTGGCCCGCGAAAACGAGTCTTGGGGCCCGATATCGCGTGTTAAGCATTTAAACTTCGATTGTGCATGCTAGCGTCGTTATGCTTTCAACTAGCATGCTAAAGGAAGAGGTCGATGTGATTGTCGATCTCGTGGCGCAGAAGAAGACCGAGGACGCGAAGCAGAGGCTCAACCATTTGGTCCCGGAGGTCTCCTCGGAGTATGGCAGGGGCGCCATCCTCGCGCTAAACGGGATACTCAACGTCCTGGAGAACAAGAACGCGGAGAAGATGTCCGACTACGAGAAGATCCTCCGTGCGACGGAGAGGATACCGAGACTTCAGACTATCGACGACATGGACAGGGGCTACCTCCAGACGATAACAAAGTGGGCGAAGAAGAGCCGCGCGCCCGTCAAAGACTCAGGTAGTGTACCCCAAGGGTAAAGAGGAAGATATACAGGAAGATGAAGAGGAGCACGTAGCTCCCTATTCCTGTTGTGTACATCTTGTTCATCTCATCGACCTTGAACTGCGGCCCCCACACCTTTCTGACGAGGTAGTACGACCCTAGGTAGACCACGATGGCGAAGAGGACGGCGCTCTGGTAGTCCGTCCCGAAGAGCTCCGCCGCAGCGATCCCGACTACGCCCCCGAGGCCGGCGCGGAGCCAGAATATCTTGTCGGTCTTGGTAATCGCCATCAGCTAAACCCCGGTGAACCCCTGCCGCGTCAACGAGTTTGCCACCAGTCCCAGTGGGCTACTAAAAGGTTCCACAGGGAGAGATAGGTTATAATTCTCAGTAGCCCCGGGCGGCATTGGAGGAGGACCGAAATGGAGGGAGTCCAGAAGAAGGGGTCGCTCTCGGGGCTCGAGGTCAGGGTCCTGGTGAAGGAGCTCGGAGGTCTCAGCGGGGGCTATGTCTCAAACATCCATTCGCTGGGCGAGTCCCAAATCCTCCGGATAAAGAAGAGCGGAGGCGAGGACGTCAGCCTCGTAGTCTCGCCGAAGTACGGGGCATGGATCACCCAGGCCCCAGCCCAGACCGCAACTGACGAGTTCACTACGTCCCTCAGGCAGGAGCTGCTCCGGCTCAAGCTCGACTCGGTCTCCCAGTACGAGCTGGACAGGGTCATGTTCTTCCGATTCTCGAAGGACGACGCCACTCTCCAGCTGGTCCTCGAGCTGATGCCGCCAGGTAACATCATCCTCACCGACGCCGCAGGCAGGATCATGGTCTCGCTCAGAGAATCCAAGGGCACCCAGAGGAGCATCGTGAGGGGCAGGCTCTATGCGCCCCCGCCCCAGAGCAGGGGATCCCCCGAGCGCGCCGACGAGGCGTACCTCGCCGAGTCTTTCGCCAGGGAGAAGACCGTCGGGAAGTCGCTGGGCCGCGGCCTCTCCTTGCCCAGGAAATACGTGGACGAGATTCTCGCGAGGGCCGACCTGAACCAGGACGACCCCACCCCTCTCCCGGCCGAGAAGGTCCGAGAAGTCTCCAAGGTCGTCAGGGACCTGATTGCCAGCCTGGAAAAGCCGAGCCCCAGCCTCGTCAAGTCGGGCGGAGTCCTGGAGCTCATGGCCGTCGCCCCCGTGAAGGCAGAGGTCGTCGAGAGCGCCTCCAGCATGAGCGTCCTGGCCGACAGAGTCTTCTCTCCCATGCTCCTCGAGGAGGAGAGCGAGCCCGAGCGGGAGGAGAACCAACAGGCCAGAGAGTATGAAGTGACTCTTCAGCGGCTTGAGGCCCAAATCGCGGGCCTCGCTGAGAAGGCTGCCGGACTCAGGCGGGCCGCACTTGCCGCAAGAGGGGCCACATCGCAAGAGGAGATCACGCAGGCGCTGAAGGGCACCATCCCTTCGGCGCTGCTTGCTGAAGTGCGCCCGGACATGCCTCCGGCCGCGGTCGCCTCACTGCTCTTCGACGGCGCGAAGAGCGCTGAGGCCGAAATCAGGAAGATCAAGGAGGTCCAAGCCACGCTCGCCCCCCGCCTGCGGAGGGCCCAAAGAGTCGTCCCGAAAGCCAAGGTGCGAGTCGTCACACGGCAGAGCAAGGAGTGGTATGAGAAGTTCAGATGGTTCTTCACGACCGAAGGAAACCTAGCCGTCGGCGGACGAGACGCCCAGTCGAACACCATCCTCGTGAAGAAGCACCTGATCGCGGGGGACGTAGCCTACCACGCCGACCTCTTCGGCTCGCCGTTCTTCATCCTCAAGGGAGGCGAGCGCCAGACGCCCGATGAGATTCGGCAGGTAGCAAAGGCGACGGTCGCTTTCAGCAGCGCGTGGAAGACGGGCCTCGTCGCCGCCGACGCCTTCTGGGTCTCGCCAGACCAGGTCAGCTCCAGCGCGCCCAGCGGAGAGTTCCTCGCTAGGGGCTCGTTCGCGATAAGAGGGAAGAAGAACTTCGCGACGAAGAACCCGGTCGAGATCGCTGTGGGGCTCGACTCGAAGGGGAGGATCATGGCAGGGCCTGAGGAGGCCCTCATCAAGCTGTCGCGGGCGCACCTCACACTCATCCCGAGCCGGGAGAAGGGTTCCGACACGGCGAAGAAGGTGCTGTTCGAGCTGAAGAAGCTCTACGGCGACGAGATGGTCTCATCCGGTGTCGACGACGTGATGAGAGTCCTACCCACGGGCGGAGGGAAGATAGTGAGAAGGCGCGAGAACCGCAGGGGGGAGGCGGTAGTGGAGGGAGCAGACGCGGGCGAGAGCGAAACGCGGGGCGCGGAGCCCGAAGATTAGTCTGGGCTCGGAATAACCTAATAACGAGCCGGGCCGGCCGGGCCGAGGCTGATGTCAGACCCCATCAGAGCGAGCTACCTTTTCCTTCCGTGGTACGCTCCGGACGTCCTCTATGCCACGTTCTTCATCTGTGGGGCCGTGACGATCTACGGGCTCTACAGGCACCTTGCCAGATACGGGTTAGCACCGTCGCAGTTCTTTCTCCTCGCCGCCAAGGATGCTCGGCATAAGCTCAGGAGGTTCCTCGACTACGGTCTGGAGCAGAGGAAGGTCCTTTCGGGCGGCGAGGGAGGAGTGATGCACGGAGCGATATTCTTCGGTTTCCTGATGCTCCTCGCGTACACGACCCTGATCTTCATCCAGTCGGACGTGCTGCCCTTCTTCACCAGCGCCCTCTTCCTGCAGGGCGGCTTCTACCTGACGCTGGAGTTCCTGGGGGACACTTTCGGCCTAGCCTTCGTCGTCGGGCTGGGGATCGCCCTCTATCGGAGGTTCGTCCAGAGGCCCGAGAAGCTGAGGACGGCTTGGGACGACTACGTCGTTCTCGGGATGCTCGTCTGGATCGGGGTATCCGGGTTCACCCTCGAGTCGCTGAGGCTCGTGGCGCACCCGAGCCAGTTCGCGTCCTACTCTCCCGTCGGGGAAGGACTCTCGATGCTCATCTCCCGGCTCGTCCCCGCTTCGCAGACCGCGGTCGTCTACCAGAGCTTCTGGTGGGCGCACATGTTCTCTGTCTTCGCCCTGTTAGCGCTCGTCCCCTACACCAAGCTCGTCCACGTCTTCACTTCGGGGGCCAACGTCGCGGTCGCGCAGCCGAGGCCCATGGGCCGGCTCAGCACCCCCTTCAGTCTGGCCTCGATGCTCGAGACCGGCAACGTGGACACTCCCCCGAACGTCACCTCGAGCTCAGACTTCAAGCCCCTCCAGCTGCTCGCCCTCGACGCGTGCACTAACTGCGGGCGCTGTCAGGAGGTCTGCCCCGCGTACGCGGCCGGCAGAGACCTCTCGCCGCGGCTCTTGGTCAGGGACCTGGGTTCCGGGATGCGTGACGGTTCGGGGGACTCGCTCTCGAGCGGCCACGTCAGGGAGCAGGAGCTCTGGTCGTGCACCACCTGCAACGCGTGCGTGAACGTCTGCCCGGTCTTCATCAACCAGGTCGATTACATCGTGGAGTTCAGGCGCACCCTGGTCGCTGAGAACAAGCTTGACCCGATGAAGCGGGCATTCCTGGAGAACATCGCGAGGAGCAACAACCCCTTCGGGCTCCCCCAGAGCGAGCGTCAGAGCTGGTTGACTGAGATGGGGGTGCCGACTGTGAGGGAGAACCCCGGAGCCGAGTACCTCTACTGGGTGGGCTGCCAGGGCAGCTACGACCCGCGGGCAAGGAAGATCACGTCATCGGTGATCGAGATACTCAAGTCGGCAAAGGTCAGCTTCGCGGTCCTCGGGAACGAAGAGGTCTGCACGGGCGAACCCGTACGCCGGATGGGCGAGGAGGCCAAGTTCCAGGAGCTCGCGCTAAGGAACATCGAGACGTTCAAGTCAGCCGGTACGAAGAAGGTGGTAGTCCACTGCGCCCACTGCTTCAACACGTTCCTGAACGAGTACCCCGAGTTCGGGGGAGACTTCGAGGTGATCCATCATTCCCAGCTGATATGGGAGCTTATCAAATCAGGGAGGCTGAAACAAGGGGGCAAGCCTGGGAAGGTGACCTTCCACGACCCGTGCAACCTCGGCAGGATGAACGGGGTCTTCGACGAGCCGCGGGCCGTGCTGGCCGCTCTGGAGGGCCTCGAGCTCGTCGAGATGAAGCGGAACAGGTCAAACGGCTTCTGCTGCGGCGGAGGCGGGGCCAACGTCTGGTACGAGGTGCCCGAGAAGAAGAAGGTGGGCGTCATCAGGGTCGAGGAGGCGGTCCAGACGGGTGCAGAGACAATCGCCGTGGGGTGCCCGTTCTGCGTGACGATGTTCGAGGATGCGGCGAAGAGCATCGGGAACGAGAAGCTGGTGGTCAAGGACATCGCAGAGATAGTGGCCGAGACGCTGCCAAAGGACTAGGCGGCGAGGGCGGCGACCAAGGCGGGTATGACCTGGTATAGGTCACCGACAATCCCGTAGTCGGCGACCTGGAATATGGGGGCCTGCTTGTCCTTGTTTATCGCCACGATGACCTTGGAGTCCTTGATTCCGGCGACGTGCTGCAGCTGTCCTGAGATGCCTACGGCGACATAGAGCCGGGGTCGGACGTAGATGCCTGTGAGCCCGATGTGGTGCTCCTCGCTCAGCCAACCCAGGTCCGACGACAGCGGCCTCGAGGAGCCAAGCGCGCCGCCCAGGGCCTTCACCAGGGCCTCGGCCAGGGCGAGGTCCTCCTTCTTCTTGAAGCCTCTTCCGGCCGCGACGATTATCTCGGCGGTCTTGAGGTCGACGGCCCCCTTCGACCTCGGGCGCGTCTCCAGGTGCCTCACCCTCGAAGGAAGGTTGCCGACGGCCAGCTCCTCGACCTCCGGAGGCGCGCCCGTCTCGGCCTGGTAGCAGCCCGCGGGGACCAGGGCGATGCACGGGAGATCCGTCGTCACGGTCGCGTTGAACCTGCCCGCATAGACTCCTCGCACCCCGGTGAGGCGCCCCCCATCCATCCGGAGCGAGCGGACGTCGCTGAGCACCCCCATCCCTGCCATCACAGAAAGCTTGGCGGCGACCTGCCTCCCCTGCTTCGTCGCGCCGATCAGGATGATTGAGGAGTTCTTTGCCTTCGCAGCGGCGGCCAGTGCCCCGGCGATCAGCTCGTAGTCGCCGGCGAGAGGGCGCTCAGATTTCAGGACTAGCACGTGCCCTCCGGGAGCGGTTTCGCCAAGCCCGTCCACCACCACGGCCGAGGCGGTCGCCCCGCTAGTGGCGGCGAGGAGGGAGGCCCCCTTCGAAAGCTCGAGGGCGAGGCCACGGTCCTCTGAGTAAGACAACACGACGGTCATATCGTGCCGTCCCTCCTGAGCGCGTCGACCAGTTTCTTCGAGCTCTCCTCAGGGGAGCCCTCGAACACGACTCTCTTCCTGCTCAGGGCCTGCGCCTGGACATCGGTCACGGTGACCCGAACGGGAGGGACGCGCTCGTCCTTGAGCGAGTCGAGCGCTACCTCCTCCATCGGCTTCTTGGACGCCTGCATTATCTGAAGGAGGGTGGGGTACCGGGGCTCGTTGATCTCGCTCACGACCGATACGACCGCGGGCAGGGTGGCCTCTGCCACCTCCTCCTGCTCCTCGAGGGCGAGCTCGCACCTGACGGAGCCGTCGCCGACGTCCAGCTTGCGGGCGTACCCAAGGAAGGGCAGCTCCAGCCACTCCGCCGTCATGGGGCCGACCAGCCCGTGGTACGTGTCGGAGGCGCCCTCGGAGAAGATCACGAGGTCGACGGGACCCGCCCGCCTGATTGCCCTCGAGAGGTAGTAGGAAGTCCCGAGCGCGTCTAGCGACTGGCCCGAGTTGACGGCGACTGCCTTGTCCGAACCCATCGCGAGGGCCTCCTTGAGGCTCTTCTTCCAGTCGCCGCTCCCGATGCTGATGACCGTCACCGTCCCGGTCTTCTTCTCCTTGATCCTGACCGCCTCCTCCACTGCGTTACGGTCGAAGGCGCTCATCTTCGACTGGGCACCCTGCAGCTGGGGCTTCCCTGCCGGGTCGGCCCGCAGTTCCGATTCGTCCACGGCGTGCTTCACACAGACTACGATGTTCATCGCTGACCCGAGACCTCCTTTCCGGCTATCAGCATCCTGAGCACCTCTGAGGTGCCCTCGCCGATGGCGAGGAGCCTCGCGTCCCTCCAGTGACGGTGCACGTCACTGTCCGTGTAACCGTAACCGCCGTAGACCTGTATCACCTGGTCGCAGACCCGCGCCGCCATCTCTGTGGAGAGCACCTTGGCCTGGGCGGCCTCGGAGGCGTGGTCCAGACCGAGCTCCTTGAGCCGCGAAGCATAGAGACAGAGGAGCCGACCCGAGGTTATCTCGGTCCTCATGTTGGCGATCTTCTCGCGGGTCAGCTGCAGATCCGCGAGCCTCTGACCGAAGAGCGCCCTCTGCTTGCTGTAGTCGAGGGCCTTCCGGTAGGCGGTGAGGGCTATCCCGACGCAGATCGAGCCCATGATTATCCGGCTCCCGTTGAGCATGCTCTTCGCGTACTCGAACCCGCTGCCGTCCTCGCCGAGGAGGCTCTCCGAGGGGACGTGGCAGTCCTCGAACCTGACCTCGCTGGTCCTCGACCCCCTCATCCCCAGCTTGGGGATGTCGGCGCCAGCTGACAGACCCGGGGTCGACCGATCTACGAGAAATGCCGAGTGCCCCTTCTCGGTCTTGGCGAAGACCAGGTAGAGGTCGGCGTCACCGGCGTTCGTGATGAACATCTTCGAACCGTTGAGAGCGTAGCCGGAACCTTCCCGGATCGCGGTCGTCGACATGGACTTTGCGTCGGAACCAGAGGTCGGCTCGGTCAGCGAGAAGGCGCCGAGCTTCCTGCCGGAGATCAGATCTGAGAAGACCGACTCCTTCTGAGAAGTCGTGCCGAAGCGAAAGACGCCCTCGGCGACCATGTTGTGAACGCCGATGCTCATGGCGGTCGGCGCGTCAGCGGACCCGACGAGCTCCATGGCCAGTGAGTAGACGCCGAACGGGAGCGAGATACCGCCGTGCGCCTCGAATGGGATTCTCGCGAGACCCTGGTCGAACAGGGCCTTGCGGACCCCGGCTATCCCTCCGCCCTCCTCGTCGAAGCGAGGCGACATCGGCTCGACCTCGGCCCCAAGGAAGCGGGCGAGTGACTCGAGAACGCTTTCGTAGGCGGCGTGGTCCGGACCGTAGAATGTCCTCAAGACGTTCTCGTGCTCCGTTTGGAAGAGACCCATCGAGGAACGTCGCCCGTCCAGCGGGGGCCGATTAAAGGATTCCAGAGCGCCCCCTGGGATCAGGGGGCCACTAGTGGATGGGAAGGAGGATGAAGATGATCAGGTCCCAGATGAAATGGCTGGTGACGCTGGAGGTCAGGTCCTTGGAGTAGTAGTAGGTGAGGCCCCAGACCGAGTCGGCTATGAAAGTCGTGACGACCCAGAGGGGGTTCAGGGTGATGATGTGGAGGAGGGCGTCGAAGAGCGCGACCATGAAGACGGATCCGACTCCTGCCCTCGGCTGAAGCCTGGTCTGGAGGACGCCCCTGAAGAACGACTCGTAACCACCTGCGTCGAAGGCCAGGACCCCGACCTGCAGAAAGAGCGGGTTCGAGGGGGAAGCGATGAGCGAGTAGATCGAGTTCTCGGCCGAGGCGCTCATCCCGAAGGGGTGGAGCGCCATCACTCCCAGGTTTCCCAGATAGAAGATGAGGTAGAGCGCCACCGCCGTGACGGTCCCGAACCCTATGGTCTTCGCAGTCGGCCGGAAGAACCCGCGATAGCGCGTGAGCAGGAAGGTGACCGCCATCATGCAGGTCATGGAGGCGAAGGTGGCGGCGATGAAGTACGCCTGCGGAACCGTGAACAGCAGCACCATCGAGGCGACTACGACCAGCAGCCCGGCGGCGATTATGGGACGGTGGGTCGTGCGAGGTCTCTCCATCGAGGAATCCCCTCCTGCACCTAGAGGATCAGTCCGACCGCAAGGAGCACCGAGAAGAGGATGGAGTGCGCGAAGACGCGCAGTGTCATCTTGGCGTACTCGGGGACGGGCTTCTCGGCGCCGGAGGGCAGGCCCTTCAGCAGAAGTACCGGGAGGGCGAGGAGGACCAGGAGCGAGAACGGCGGAATCCTGCCGACGGCGACCAGGAGGAGCGTGATCGCGTACGCGACCCCCGATAGCACGAAGGTGAGGCGCTCAGTTCTCGCCCGTCCGAGCACCACCGCGAGCGAGCGCTTGCCTGCCGCCTTGTAGGAGTCGTAGAAGATCATGTCGTGGGTGAGCACGACGTTCGTCGTGAGGAGCCCGGACGGGATGGAGACGAGCAGCGGGAGCAGACTAAGGCCGCCTGTGAGGACGTAGAAGGCGCCCAGCGCCGGGATAGCTCCGAAGCTAAGGAAGATCGCGACCTCACCGAGCGCAAACCCCCTATAGTCGAGCTTGAGCGGAGGCGCGGCGTAGAAATAGCCCAGCAGAATCCCGGAGGCGGCTATCGCGAGCGCGATCCAGCCCACGACCGCGGCCAGGTAGACAGCCACGGCGAGGCTCACGAGATAGAACGACCCCGAGATCGTGAACCCCTGACCGACCGACATCATTCCCCTCGGGATGGGTTTCCACCCTGGAAACTCCTTTGGAAACATCCTCTCAGAGACCTGGTCGACCCCGTTCACGAAGTCGTAGACGTCGTCGATGGAATTGGACGCTATCAGTAGGGACGCGCTGCCCAGGTAGAGCAGGCCCAGGAGGAGCGGGTTGAGGGAGTGAGAGGAATACCACGCCGCTGCGGTCCCCACGAGCAATGGGGCGAGGACGACGGGGAGAAACTGGACCCTCGCGAATCTGACAAACAGTCCAAGCCTCTCACCTAGAGACCGACTGGGCATGCTTAACTTGGCGCGAGGCTTTCTATAGCGTAATTAACGTTTCCAATCGGCATCAGGATCGGGAGGTCGACTCCTACTCTGCGGTACTCCTCGATACTGGAGCGCGCCTCGTCGGGTGTTCCTGCGACAGTCAGAGCGTCAATTGCCCGGTCGGGCACGAGGCTCCTCGCCGCGGGGTCGCCGCGCTTCCACGCGGCCCTGAAGAGCTCTATCTCGGCCACGCTGACCCCGTACGATTCGAGGCTCTCCGGCTTGATCACCTCGCCGAGCTGGTAGAGGAAGAAGTAGAAGCCCCTGATTGCATCTCTTGCCTTCTTGCCGTCCTCGTCGACGGAGGTCAACAGGTACGAGGCTTTGTCGACAGTCCTCCCCTTCCTCTTCTCCCCCACCCGGACGTGGTCGACCATGTTGCCGGTCGTCCTTGGGGTGGCGACCGAGGGAGAGAGTATCGCGCCGTCAGCTTCAGCGCCGGCGAAGGCCTGCGTCCTCTCGGTGAGCGACGCGATGTAGATCGGGACCTTGAACCCGAGCTTGATGTCGGACTGCATCTTCTCGGCGGTGAAGAACTCGCCCTTGAACGCGAGCTTGTCGCCGGCCCAGAAGCTCCGCGAGATGCTGACGTATTCCTTGATCCGTTGGAGCGGCCGGGTCTCCGAGACAGGGAAGATCTTGAAGCCGATGTTGGGGACCGTTGGGAAGCTCCCCAGCCCCAGCCCCATGATCGCACGGCCACCCGAGAGCTCGCTCATCGATGCGAAAGAGGCCGCGGAGGTGAGCGGATGCCTCGTGAAGGTGTTTATCACGCCCGACCCCACACGGATCCGAGTAGTGGCTAGGAGCACCGCTGAGATGTATGAAAGGGCATCCCTCTGGAAGAGGCTCTCGTGGAACCAGACCGACTCGTAGCCCAACGACTCCGCCTTCTTCCCGATCTCGACCGCGTCCCTGACGAGGAGGACGGGATTGAACCCCAGAGCGAGTCGGGTCGTCAACAAAACCCTCCATTTTCCATTCACATTTAAACAATAGCGGTCGGCTTGGCAAGCTGCCCGCGACCCCTCCGGAGGCGGAATCCTTCTGTTGGTCACCACCCTTCAGCGGAGCTCGATCTGGACATTCGGTTGCACCTGGAACTTGACGGACTGGAGGCGGCCACTAGAGGAGTTGTTCTGCGAAGAGCTTGGGGTCGTCGAGGACCGCCTCCCGGGACTCGAAGAGTTCGCTCGCCGCGACGGGCGTAGACCCAAGAGAAACCAGGACGCATGTCACGCCGAGCTTCTCCAATTCCTGTAGGAGTCCTAGGTTTTCCCGCTTGGAGGAGCAGAAGGCCATCGTCTCGCTTCCTTGTTGGTCGACGGAACGAGTATCTCCGAGCTTCGAGTTCTTCGCCATCCTGACCGCGATCCCCGTGCCCTTTGCTCCAGAGAACTGCCTGAACGTCGAGACCGGGGGCTTGAATTCGTCCAGCGAATGGGCATCGGAGTGCTCGAGTAGGCCCACGTCCAGAGGGCCCGGCGCCCCTCTCGGAAGCCTTATTGGCTCCGCGAATCAAAACACGACTCTAGGGCAATGCCGAATCGAGTTGGTATCGTCGGTGTCGGGTGCGAGGGTTTCAGGCCCGTGGTCTCAGACCTCTCGACAAGAGAGATGATGTTCGAGGCAGCCACAAGGGCCTACGCCGACGCCTCCATAGACCCCAGAAGGGACGTCGGGTCGTTCATCTGCTGCACCGAGGATTTCTGGGAGGGCTGGAGCATAGCTGACGAGATGGTCCCCGACCAGATAGGCGGAGCGGGAAGGCCGGTCTGCACGATCCCGGGCGACGCGGTGACGGGGCTGGGGAACGCAGTCATGCACATCCTCTCTGGCGCGGCGGATGTCGTTGCCCTCGAGGCACACAGCAAGGCAGCAGATGTCATCGACAAGGACGCGGTC
This sequence comes from Candidatus Gagatemarchaeum stordalenia, assembly GCA_003164815.1. Lineage (GTDB taxonomy): Archaea > Thermoproteota > Nitrososphaeria > Nitrososphaerales > Gagatemarchaeaceae > Gagatemarchaeum > Gagatemarchaeum stordalenia. Next base: position 8,522 of record PLUF01000029.1, on the reverse strand, counting down.
GAGAGAATGGCCCAAGAACCCTCCCTGACACGGCCCGTGGGAGCGGGCGGCGACGTCCTAGCAGCCCTTGAGATGGACGCCTTCATGAGGGGCGGCCGGCGCTCCCGCGAGCAGCTTGACACTCTCCTGATTGGGTCGAAGGCGCGGGCGCTCCGAAACCCACGGGCGAGCTTCGGCGCGAATCTCAGCCGGGGCGACCTGGAGGGCTCCGAGATGCTCTCGACCCCCCTGAAGAGGGTGGACGAGGCGCCCTATGCCGACGCCGGCATTGTCCTGGTGCTCGCCTCGGAGGGCTGGATACGAAGGAACAGGCGGGACGCGGTCTACGTAGACGGGGTCGCCTGGGAGTCGTCGCTGCCATGGTTCGACGGCGGGGACGTCCTGACCGCAGGGTATGCGAGCGGCTCCTACGCCAGGGCCCTTTCGCAGGCCGGGCTCAAGAGGGAACTGGGCGCGTTCGACATACTTGAGCTCGACGACACATACTCCTACAAGCTGCTGCAGCACGTCCATTCGATCGCGAAGAGCCGCGCCGAGGAGGAGCGGGTGCTCTCAGGGTCAGGGCCGGCTCTCAACCCCAGCGGCGGCTCTCTGGGCGTAGGGAACCTCCTCGAGGCCTCGGCGATGCACCGCCTGCTCGAGTGCGTTCTTCAACTCAGGGGCGACGCCGGGCCGGTCCAGGTGAAGGGGGCCAAGCGGGCCCTGGTCCAGTCGTGGAGGGGAGTACCGACGGCGACGGGTGGGGTCGCGGTCCTTTCGAGGTGATATGATGATCAAGAGAAGGGTGGCTGTGATCGGGGCCGGGATGACCCTCTTCAGGAGGAGGCTGCTTGAGACTGGAAGGGAGCTCTCCTACGAGGCGTCGAACATGGCGCTCGGCTCGGCCGGCATGACCATGAAGGACATCGATTCGGTGGTCATCGGGAGCGGACCCGACGCGTTCGACGGAGTGCACATGAAGGGCGAGTACCTGCTCGAAGGCTCCGGCGGGATAGGACGGGCGAACACACGGGTCTACGTCGGCGGTGGGACGGGCGTATTCACACCCGTCGGGGCGTGGTGGCACGTGGCATCCGGCCTCTTCGACACCTGCCTTGCCGTCGCCGAGGAGAAGATGTCCCCGCTGCACCCGCACCCCCAGACCGCGTTCTGGTCCATCTTCGACCACACGACCGACAGGCCTCTCGGCGTGACTCTTCTCTGGATCTTCGCGCTGGAGATGAGGAGGTACATGCACGCGTACAACGTCAAGGAGGAGGAGATCGCGCTGGTCGCGGTCAAGAACAAGCTGAACGCCCTCGACCACCCGTGCGCCCAGTTGGGGGCGAAGATAACGGTGGAGGACGTGATGAACAGCGAGAAGATAGTCTCGCCCGTGAAGAGGTACGACGTGTCGCCGCCCTCGGACGGCGCGGCCGCCGTCATCCTCGCCTCGGAGGAGGTCGCAAGGAAGTACACCAAGGATCCGATCTGGGTCGACGGCGTCGGCTGGAACGTCGACTCGCAGTACTGGACGAACAGGGAGCTGTGCTACCCCACGTACGTGGAGAGCGCGGCGAGGATGGCGTACAAGATGGCAAAGATAGAGAACCCGCGCCGGAGCCTGGACTTCGCCGAGGTCTACGACCCGTTCGACTACAAGGAGCTCCACCACATGGAGGGGCTCATGCTCGCCAACAGGGGCGAGGCGCCCAAGCTCACCAGGGAGGGAGTGACCCAGAGGGGCGGGGAGTTTCCAGTCAACCCCTCGGGCGGCCTCCTGGGCGTGGGGAACCCCATCGCCGCCGCCGGGATGATGAAGGTGTGCGAGGTCTACTGGCAGCTGAAGGGGGAGGCCGGGAAACGGCAGATCAAGAACAAGGCAGAGAGAGGGCTCGCGCAAGCGTGGGGCGATCTTCTCCAGTGCGGTACGGTCATCACGATGAAGAGGTAGGCTGGCCGGATTGGCGAGGGTCCTCTGGGAGCCTTCGGACGAGGTAGTCGAGGAGGCCAACATCACCGCGTACAGCCGCTGGCTCGAGGAGGAGAAGGGGATACACGCAAGGGGGTATCCCGAGCTCTGGGCGTGGTCGGTCCGGGAGCTCGAGCAGTTCCAGGAGTCGGTCTGGCAGTACTTCAGGGTAATGTCATCAGAGCGCTACTCGAAGGTGCTGGACAGCAGGACAATGCCAGGTGCGAAGTGGTTCCCCGGCTCCTCGATTAACTACGCCGAGCACATCTTCAGGGAGCGGGACCACGGGAAGACCGCCCTCATCCTCAAGACCGAACAGGAGGAGACCGGGAGAGTCTCGTGGGGGGAGCTGCAGGGGAAGACGGCCGCCTTCGCCGACTCGCTCAGGAGCATGGGCGTCGGGAGAGGAGACAGGGTGGCAGCGTATCTTCCGAACACCGCCGAGGCGGTCATCGCCATGCTGGCTTGTTCGAGCGTGGGGGCGGTCTGGTCGAGCTGCGCGCCCGACTTCGGAGCCCAGAGCGCGGTCGACCGGTTCAGACAGATCGAGCCCAAGGTCCTGGTCGCGGCGTACGGATACAGCTACAGGGGGAAGTGGAACTCGAAGGCCGAGGCCGTGGGGCAGATCAGGGAGGCTATCCCGAGCATCAAGAGGACGGTCATGGTGGGGCAAGAGACCTCGCGGATAGAGCGCTCGGAGCACTGGGAGGACCTTTCTCGTCCGGGCGCGAGGCCGGGTTTCGAGCATGTCCCCTTCGACCACCCGCTGTGGATCCTGTACTCTTCGGGGACGACGGGGCTTCCGAAGCCCATCGTGCACGGGCACGGGGGGATCCTCATGGAGCACTTCAAGACTCTGGCCTTGCACAACGACCTGAAGCCGGACGACAGGATGTTCTGGTACACCTCGACGGGGTGGATGATGTGGAACTACCTCGTCGGCGCGCTCCTCCTGGATTCCACCATCGTGCTGTACGAGGGCGACCCGTTCTTCCCTGGTCCCCACGCACTTTGGGACCTCGCCGACGAGACTGGGATGACCTTCCTCGGCGCCAGCGCGGCCTATGTGAGCGCCTCGATGAGGTCCGGCATCAACCCCATATCTTCCCATTCGCTGAAGAAGCTGCGGGGGTTCGGTTCGACGGGCTCCCCCCTCCCCGCCGAGGGGTTCGTCTGGATCTACTCGAGCGTGAAGCGGGACATCTGGCTCGCTTCGATCAGCGGCGGGTCGGACCTCTGCACGGCGTTCGTAGGCGGGTGTCCGGTGCTGCCGGTCCGCTCGGGTGAGATTCAGTGCCGGAACCTCGGGGCAGACGTAGCCTCGTTCGACGAGCAGGGGCTGGAGCGCGTCGGGGAGGTGGGGGAGCTGGTGATCAGGAAGCCGATGCCCTCGATGCCGCTCTACCTCTGGGGCGACGTTACCGGGGAACGGTACAGGGAGAGCTACTTCGGCATGTTCCCGGGGGTCTGGCGGCACGGGGACTGGATCAAGATCGGCGTCGACGGAAGCTGCGTGATCTACGGAAGATCGGACGCGACCCTGAAGAGGATGGGCGTGAGGATGGGGACGAGCGAGGTCTACCGAGTGGTGGAATCCATCCCCCGCGTGGCCGACAGCCTCATCGTGGACATGGAGTTCCTGGGAGGGCGCTCGTACATGCCGCTCTTTGTCGTGCTGCGGCAGGATGCGGAGCTCGATGACTCGCTCAGGGCGGAGATAAACCAGAAGATCAGGAAGGAGCTCTCCCCGAAGATGGTCCCCGATGCGATCATCGAGGTCGGGGAGGTCCCGAGGACCCTGAACGGCAAGAAGGTCGAGGTCCCGGTGAAGCGGATACTCCTCGGGGTCGAACCGTCGAAGACGTACACCGTGGGCTCTCTGAGGAACCCCGATTCGATGGCGTTCTTCGTGGAGTTCGCCCGGAAGCGTGGGGGTAACGAAACGCATATGGCCGACGAAAGCGGCGGTGGGAACGCTTGAGCTCGAAGATCTCGAACTATCCGGGGGTCGAGATAACCCCAGAGGACGTCAGGGGCCAGAAGTACCTCCTGACGAGGTACGAGACGGACCTAAGGTACGCGTTCAGTTCGGGCGTGGCGACCTCTCGTTTCCTGAGGGGCCTGAGGAGGAAGGAGCTCTGGGGCAGGGAGTGCGACGGCTGCGGCAGGGTCCTGGTGCCACCGAGGATGTACTGCGAGGCCTGCTACAGGCCGACAGACCGCTGGGTCAGGCTGATGGACAAAGGCAAGGTCGTCACTTTCTCGATCGCACACGTGAACTCGGACGCCAGCAGGCGAAAGGAGCCGATACTGGTCTCGGTGATCGAGATAGCAGGCGCGTCGCCCCTGATGGGGATACTCCACCTTCTTGGCGAGGTCCGGCCGGAGAAGGTCAGGATCGGCATGGCTGTCGAGGCCGTCTGGAGGTCCGACGACGAGCGGACGGGAGCGATAACGGACATCAGGTACTTCAGGCCGATAGCGAGGAGGAGCTAGTAGATGCCAATCGAGGAGAGGCTCGAGTCGGTCGCCGACGTGATGCAATGGGCCGACCACATCCCGCTCCACTACGAGTACACGGCGGGGGTCGCGGGAGAGAGGTTCCTGCGCGGCCTCATGGAGGGGAGGATCCTGGCGGGCTACTGCCCGAGTTGCAACGAGTACTCACTTCCTCCGAGGATCTACTGCGTGAGATGCTATGGCGAGATAACGAGATTCGCGAAGGTCGGGCCCGTCGGCAAGGTTTCTGCGGTCACCACGTCGAGGAGGGGCAAGTCGGACGAGCAGAGTTACGTCTTCGTCACGTTCAAGGGAGTCCGAGGGGGGATCGTCCACCGCCTTCTCGGAAGGGCCCGCGCGGGCACCGAGGTGGTGCCGAGCTTCAGACCGAAGAGCGAGAGGACGGGCTCCATACTCGACATTCAGGGCTTCGAGTCCAAGAGATGAGGGCGTCCCGTCACGACCCCCATCTGCCTCCTGAGGACCACCCGGATCGCACCATAGAGCAGCGGGGCCACGATGGCGAAGAAGACAAAGTCGCTCACCTCGTGGGCGACCATGAAGGGAGCTCCGGGGACCAGGAGGAAGACCGCCTGCCCGGGGCTCATCCCCGCAAGCAGCCCGGGCGCCACGTTCGTGATCAGGTCATAGACGAACGCCCCGATCAGCCCAAGAGAACCCCAGAGCAGACTCCGAGTCGGGAAGCCCACCTGGTCCTGGTCGAGAGACCTCCTGACCAGGCACCCCAGAAAGGCGTAGATGGTCTCTGACCCGACGAGGACGAGCAGCAGCACTCCTCCGTCCGGACCCAGGGGGTTGATCTCCCCGTAGACGAGCCAGGTCAGAGCGCCGACCGAGACCCCGACCTCGAGCCCGAAGGCGAGCGCCGAGACGAAGACGATGGAGTCCATCAGCTTGACGTTCGCCAGAGGCAGCATGGCGTAGTCCGTCGCGACGGCCAGCGCGGTGAACATGGATATGGCGGCGACCTTCCGGGTGCCGGCCACGCGGAGGACGTCCATATGCTGGATGGTTCATCCAGCCATCTATTAAGGAATGGCACAACTGTCGAACTCAAGCGTCGCCGTTATTAGTGGGTGCCAAAAGGGCTGAATTAGAGACCATGCCAAAACCGGTAATCCTCTCAGCCTGCAGGACTCCGATAGGGAAGTTCGGTAAGAGCCTCGCGCGGGTCCCGGCAGCCAGGCTCGGCGAGACGGTCGTGCGGGAGGCCATCAAGCGAAGCGGCGTGGCCGCAGGGGACGTCGAGGAGGTCATCCTGGGGAACGTCATCTCGGCGGGCCTAGGGCAGAACCTCGCAAGGCAGGCCGCGATCTACGCCGGAGTGCCGGTCACCGTCGGCTCGTTCACGCTTAACAAGGTCTGTGGGTCCGGGCTCAAGGCAGTAATGCTCGCCTCCCAGGCGATCAAGGCAGGTGACGCCGAGGTGCTCGTGGCCGCGGGGACCGAGAGCATGAGCAACGCCCCGTACCTCGTCAGGGAGCTTCGCTGGGGGACCAAGTACGGCGACGCGCGCTTGGTCGATTCGATGATAAACGACGGCCTCTGGGACGTCTACAACAACTACCACATGGGCATGACCGGGGAGAGGATAGCAGAGAAGTTCCATGTTTCCAGGGAGATGACGGACCAGTTCGCTTGCGCCAGCCAGGTGAAGGCGTCGGCCGCACAGAAAGCGGGCCGGTTCGTCGACGAGATAGTCGGGGTCCAGGCGGTCGGGGAGTCCGGGGAGACCAGCACCTTCGACCAGGACGAGTGCATTCGCGGCGACACGACCGTCGAACGCCTCGCGAAGCTGAAGCCGGCCTTCAAGCCAGGAGGGGTCTGCACGGCCGGGAACTCGTCCCAGCTGAGCGACGGGGCCTCGGCTCTGGTGGTCGCCTCGGAGGAACGGGCAGAGAGGATGGGCCTGAGGCCGCTGGCCCGGGTCGTAGGATACCATACAGGCGGCACCGAGCCAGCGGACATAATGGAGGCGCCCATCCACACCGTGAAGGCGCTCTTCGCTAAGACAGGCATGGGCGTCGGCGACATCGACCTGTTCGAGCACAACGAGGCGTACTCCACTGCCTCTATCGTGGTGAGGGACGAGCTTGGCATCCCCGAGGAGAAGTTCAACGTGAACGGAGGTTCGGTCGCGCTCGGCCACCCTATCGGGGCGAGCGGAGCGAGGGTCCTGACGACGCTGATCTACGAGCTGAAACGGAGGGCCAAGAAGCGCGGCCTCGCCACACTCTGCCTTGGAGGCGGGAACGCCGTCGCCATGATAATAGAGATGGTCTAGCGGTCTCGCAGCTCGCGCCTTAGCACCTTTCCGACGAGCGTCTTGGGCAGGTCGTCGACGAAGACCACCGAGCGCGGAGCCTTGTAGGACGAGATGCGCTCTCGGCAGAAGGCTATCACGTCTTTCTCCGAGACCTTCCCCTTGCTCTCAGGCTTCAGCACGACGAAGGCCTTGACCGACTCTCCCCTGTAGTCGTCGGCGACCCCCACCACCGAGGCCTCCCTGACGCCTGGGTGGGTGAAGAGGACCTCCTCGACCTCGCGCGGCCAGACCTTGAAGCCGGAGACGTCTATCATGTCCTTCTTCCTGTCCACTATGAAGAAGAACCCCTGCTCGTCCATCCTCGCGATGTCGCCCGTGAGAAGCCAGCCGTCCTTCAGCACCTGGTCGCTCTCCTCCCTGCGGTTCCAGTAGCCGAGCATAACCTGGGGGCCCTTGACCGCGAGCTCACCGACCTCGCCGATGCCGAGGAAGTTCGAGCGGTCGTCCATGGCCACGATAGCCGAGTCCGTGTCGGAGACAGGGATTCCTATCGAGCCGTCCTTGACGACGGCGCCCGCGCCCACAGGGTTGACGTGGGTGACGGGGCTCGCTTCGGTTAGCCCGTACCCCTCGACCAGGGCGCTCCCCGTCAGCTCGATGAAGCGCTTCCTCACCGCGACCGGGAGGGCGGCGCCCCCGGAGATGCAGGACCTCACCGTCCGCAGGTTGAACTTCGAGACACTGGGATGGTTGATGACCGCGATGTACATCGTCGGGACCCCGCAGAAGCTCGTGACCTTCTCCTTCTCGATCGTCGCCATCACTGGTTCGACCTCGAACCGAGGGACGATCACGATAGAGCAGCCCACGCTCAGCGGGGCGTTCATCGCCGTCGTCATGCCGTAGATGTGGAAGAAGGGCAGCGCGGCGAGCGCCACATCGCTCGCGACCAGGGGCAGGACGGCGGCCGTCTGGAACGCGTTGAGATAGAGGTTGGAGTGCGAGAGCATTGCGCCCTTCGAGACCCCCGTCGTCCCTCCGGTATACTGCAGGACGGCGACGTCCCTCTTCGGGTCGACCGAGGCCGACTCCCCTAGTGGCTGGCTTCGGGCGACCAGCTCCGTGAACCTTACGGTGTCGCGCCTCCGGACCTTCTTCACGCCCTTGAGGCCGGCGAGCTGCCTCTTGAGCCCCGGGAGGTAGTCGGTCACGCTCGCCGTTATCACGGCTTTCAGCTTGAGGCGGTCCCTGCACTTCTCCAGGCTGGCATAGAGGTCGCTGCCTCCAACGATGTCGCTGGCCGCGACCATGAAGGCGGCGCCCGAGTCGCGGAGCTGGTACTCCAGCTCCTTCTCCTTGTACAGCGGGCTGCAGGGAACGACCACGCCTCCGGCCTTCAGGGTCCCGAAGTAGCTGGCGACGAACTGCGGGATGTTCGGCATGAAGAGCGCCACGCGGTCCCCCTTCACGAGCCCGAGCGAGAGGAGCCCGGCGGCGAAGCGTGAGGCGAGCTCGTCGACCTGGGCGTAGGTCAAGGAGCGCCCCTGATAGAGGAGGCACGTCTTCCCCGGCGTGCGCGCCGAGGGGTTCTCTAGGAGCTTGTAGAGTGGCTGAGCCTCCAACCCGAGCTCGCGGAGGAGGTCCTTCGGCCAGGATCCGAACCAGGGCCGTGAGACTTGCATTGTCTGGGTTGTGATGCGAGCCTCGTCCTATTATGTATATTGCGCGCCGCAGATCTTGTCGAAGCTTGACCGCGTTCGGAGGCTTTGGGACGTAATTAACGAC
>PLUF01000069.1 GCA_003164815.1 Candidatus Gagatemarchaeum stordalenia | reverse complement strand
AGCAAGAAGGCCGTCCCGCCTAGGATGAGGAAGATGCCTGAGGGAGGGATGTGCATCTCGGCGTTCGTGATTATCTCGAGTCGCAACGACCCGGGGAGCGTCCTCATGGGGAAGATAGACAAGAACGCGAACTGGGACCACATCGGCGCCCTCGACCTCAAGAGGGTAGAACGCCTGAGGACGGGGTGGATGCTCCCCTCCTCCCACCTGATGCTCTACGAGACCCCGGAGGGCGCCGCCCGGAGGATACTGAGGGAGCAGCTGAACATCCACGACCTGAAGCTCGACGGGCCCCTCACGTTCGTCGACACCTCGGGGACCGAGAACCACTGGGACATAGGTTTCATCTACACGGGGACCCGCGACCTGCCCCCGAAGAGCGCGGCCTGGAGCGAGCTCCGGTTTGTCCAGCCGGGGGAGCTCAAGGGCGAAGAGGTGGTCCGTTCCCAGATAGACGTCCTAGCGTACGCTGGGAAGCGTAAGATCCAGTAGCGGCCTGCCTGGGCAAGACTTATGCGGACGGGAGGAGCGGTCCGGCGAATTGCAAAGTGTCCGGCCCGTCGAGAAGTGGCGCGTCCTGGCGTTCACCTCTCTCGGTCACCTGATAAACGACGGGTGGACCATGTTCCTCCCATTGGTGGCGGACATTATCGCCAACGAGAAGCACGCGCTGCCGATCGCTATCACCCTGATCTTGGTCTCGTTTTACTCCTCCTCCGCCCTTCTGAACTTCTATGTCGGTCACCTGGCTGACAGCCGTGGATCGCAGGGGACCATACTAGCGAGAGGGATCGCGCTAATCTCACTGGCCTTCCTTGGATTCGCGCTGGCGCTCGCGGCACCGACCAACGGCTTCCTCTATTTCCTCGTGGCCGGCGTAGCGATCCTCGTGGGATTCGGTAGCTCGTCATACCACCCAGTTGGGGCGGCGATCATCCAGGCGTCATTCGGACCGGGGGACAGCGGGAAGGCACTCGGGTTCAACGGCGCCTGGGGGCAGGTGGGGGCCGCGGTCTTCCCGCCTCTGTTCTTCGCGCTCGTCATCCTTTTCGGGGAGGGGGGCCTCCTCCCAGTCGGAGAGGAGTACGCGCTCGCGCTGGCCGTGATGTCGACGATCGGGGTCCTCGCGGCGTTTGCAATCTGGAGGGGCCTCAAGGACTATAGAGTCGCGAGGGACCCCGTCGATGGCGGAAGGCGCCGCGGCATGAAGGAGGCGCTCACGAAGGGGATCCTTGTTCTCACGGTCTTAACCTTCGTGAGGTCTATCGCCAACACCGGGGTCTCGGCCTGGCTGCCCGCGTACATCACCAACGTGAAGGGGGAGGGAGTCGGATCGACGCTCGGCCTTACCCTGGCCGTCATGTACATCGGGGCGATCCCAGGTCAGCTCGTGCTGGGAACCCTCGTGGAGAGGCTGGACAAGAGGTACGTCCTCGGAGTGAGCTCCGCGGGCGCGGCCCTGGCGGTCTTGGGTTACATCTCTACCGGAGGTTATCTAGGTCTTGCCTGCATCACGGTATTCGGCTTCTTCTCCTTCAGCTCCTTTCCTACACTCCTCAGCCTCGCCTCGGACTACGTCCCCAGGGCGTCCTGGTCGGCGGGTAATGGTTTCGTATGGGGTCTTGGGATAATGGGAGGGAATGTCTTCGGGCCCGTAATCGGTCAGGTCATAATAGGAGAGGACTATTCAAGACTGACTCTGGCCTTCGTCGTCCTGGCAGTGATCGGGCTGATAGGGGCGCTCGCTACTCCGCTTCTCGCGAAGGCCAAAAAGACCAAAGGTTAGGTCTCAGAAAAAAGAGACGGATGATCCCACGACTGGCGTGGGATCGGTGACGCGACTACTCGAAGTCGCCGCCGCCCATGCCGCCCATTCCTCCGCCGGGCGGCCCGGATGGGCCCTTCGACTTGCCGGAAGCGATGACGTCGTCGATCCTGAGGATCATGCATGCGGCCTCGGTGGCCGACCTGATGATCTGCTCCTTCACGGCGAGCGGCTCGATGACGTTCTCCTTGTGCATGTCCATCACTTTGGCCTGCTTCGCTTCGATTCCGAACCACTTCCCGCCCTCGGCGTGCTTCGCCCTGATCTCCACCATCGTGTCGATCGGGTCGAGGCCGGCGTTGGTCGCAAGCGCGATCGGGATAGTCTCAAGAGCCTCTGCGAACTTCTGGGCTGCGAGCTGCTCCCTGCCCGTGAGGGTGTCGGTCCACTTCAGGATTCTCGTGGCCATCTCTTCTTCGGGAGCGCCTCCGCCAGCGACTATCGCCGGCTTCTCGATGACGTCCTTCGTCACCATGAGCGCATCGTGGAGCGAGCGGTCCGCCTCGTCGACGATCCTCTGTGTCCCCCCTCTTACGAGGATGGTCACTGCCTTGGGGTTCTTCGTGCCCTCGATGAAGACCCACTTGTCCTGCTCTATCTTTCGCTCCTCGACCAGGGCAGCGTAACCCAGGTCCTTCACGGAGAGATCCTCAAAGTTGTTGGCGATACGGGCACCCGTTGCCTTTGCGAGGTTGGTCATGTCGCTCTCCTTGACACGCCGCACCGCGAGGATTCCTGCCTTGGCGAGATAGTGCTGGGCGATGTCGTCCAGGCCCTTCTGGCAGATCAGCACGTTGGCCCCGATGGCGACGACCTTGTCTACCATGTCCTTGAGCATGTGCGTCTCCTCGTCGAGGAACTTCTTCATCATCGAGGGGTCGCTGATGTTCAGCTTTGCGTCGAATTCGGTCTTCTCGATCTCGAAGGCCGCGTTGACGATGGCGATCTTCGCGTTCTCGATCTTCCTGGGCATGCCCGAGTGAGCGACCTCCTTGTCAAGCACGAAGCCCATGATGAGCTTGGTGTCCTTCAGAGATCCTCCGGGCTTCTTCTCCACCTTGATGTTGCTGAGGTCCACCTTGTAGGTCGTCCCCGTCTTCTCGGCGACCTGGGTGGATGCCGCTACTACGATCTCAGCTAGCTCCTGCGCCTCGCGAGAGACGAGCTTGGTCTGCATGCTGGTCCTTGCGATCTTGATCAGCCATTCCTTGTTGGTCGGAGAGATTTTCTCCGCGAACTCCTCCAGGAACTCGACCGCCTTGCGGGCTGCCTTGTTGTAGCCCTCGACGATCACGGTCGGATGGACGCCCTTGTCGATGAGCTCCTCCGCCTTCTCGAGCAACGCGCCGGCGAGTATCACCGCCGATGTTGTCCCGTCGCCCACCTCGTTGTCGGTGGCCTTCGAGACTTCGACGAGCATCTTCGCGGCGGGGTGCTGGACGTCGATCTCCTTGAGCATGGTCGCGCCGTCGTTGGTGATCGTGACGTCGCCGAGCGAGTCTACGAGCATCTTGTCCATGCCGCGCGGACCCACGGAGGTCTTTACGATCTCAGCGATCAGCTTGGCTGCCGCGATATTGTTCCGCTGTGCTTCCTTACCCTTCGACTGGTTGCTCCCCTCTTTCAGGATGAGGACGGGAGTGCCCCCGGAAGTCATTGCGGAAATAGCTGTTGTTGACATATTGTTCCTATAACACCACGCCAACTATACAACTTCGAGTTGTATATAAAAAATTCGGCTTTGGCCCACCTTGAGCGTGGGGGAGGGTAGGTCCGGGGCTCAGAATACGTCAAATATGCCCCTTTGGCCTGCTCTTGACCCTTGAGCTTCGGGACAATCCAGTCCTACGTCGCCTTGGCTGTCTTCGGCGCGACCTACGCAGCCCTCATCCTCAGGAACGTGCGGAGGACCTCGGTACCAATCTGGCTGATCTTCCTGGCGGGCGCTACTGCAATGGTGCTCTCGGGCTCAATCGGAGTGCCGGAGGCCTACGCCGCGGTCAACCTCCAGGTAATCGTTTTCCTGTTCAGCATGTTCGTCCTTGTGACGGCACTGGACCTGTCCGGCGCGCTCGAGGCGTTCGCCGAAAGGGTACTCAGGAGGGCGAAGGGGCCGGGGGACGTCCTCTATCTCAGCTTCTTCGGCTTCGCTTTCCTCTCGATGGTTCTCATGAACGACACGATAGCGCTGATGGGGACGCCGATAATGATCTCGCTCGCAAGGAGGATGAAGATGGACGCGAAACCCCTCCTGCTCACCCTCGCCTTCGCGGTGACCGTCGGAAGCGCCGCCACCCCGATGGGTAACCCGCAGAACCTGCTGATCGCGGTCTCGAGCGGGCTCGAGGCGCCGGTGCTCCAGTTCGCGTACTATCTCCTCGTCCCGGTACTCATCGACCTAGCGCTGACCGCCCTCGTCCTACGGTACATCTTCAGGAAGCAGATGGGAAGCCTGACGGTCCCGTCGACGGCAGAGACTGGGGTATCTGAGGTGGTCAGGAGGGACGGACCGCTCGCGCAGAAGGCCACGGCGGTCGTGATTCTCACGATGTCAGGGATACTCCTCGTCAACGCCGTCGCCATCTTCGGCGTCCACGAGCCGTTCGGGATAAGCGAGGTCTCCCTGTTCGGAGCCGTCCTGCTTCTCGTGATCAGCGGAAAGGGGAGGGAGATCCTCGAGAGGCTCGATTGGGGGATCCTCGTCCTCTTCGCCGCCCTCTTCGTCCTGATGCAGGCGGTCTCCGACAACGGAATCATAGCGTCCGTCGCAGGCTACCTCCCTTCGATCAGCTCCGCGCACCCTGCCGCGGCGGTGTCCTCTATCCTTTCGTCATCGGTCGTCCTTAGCCAGGTCCTCAGCAATGTGCCAATGGTAGCGCTCTACATCCCGCTGATGAAGACGCTCGGATTCACCTCGGGCTCGGCTTACGCCTGGGCCTCGCTCGCCGGAGGGAGCACCCTCGCAGGGAATCTCACGCTCCTCGGGGCCGCCAGCAACCTCATCGTCGTTCAGGGGGCGGAGAAGCAGGGATACCGAATCGGATTCTTCGAGTTCATGAAGATCGGAGTGTTGATCACGGTAATCGACGTGGCCGTCCTCTACGCCTACCTCCTAGTTGTGTGATGGAGCTAGCCGACCTTCTTGCGGTGTTTCTCGATCTCGGCCGCCAGCTTGATGTCAAGCGCCGTTATGCCGTCTTCGTCGTGGGTCTGGATCTCGAGACGAACGGTCGTCCACCGGATGTGGATGTCGGGGTGGTGTCCGAGCTTCTCTGCCAAGGCCGCGATGCCGTCGACGAAGCGGATGCCGTCCATGAACTCGTCAAACTCGAATGATTTCGTGATGAAGAGTCCTTTCCTCCTCCACCCCGGGAGAGAGCGGAGCTTGTCGTCGACCTGGGTTGCTTTCAGCCTAGTCATGAACGGAATGTCGAGGGACCGAGAGATTAAAGGTAATCGGGAAGGCGTGGAGAATGACCCGTTCTTTTGAGCGGATGGGCAACCAGTATTGACCATGGATGATTAACAGGTGTCCGGAGGATTGTCCATTGTGCAGGAAGATGTGAGGCTAGCGAAGGCCAGGGTCAGCGCGTTCGCTAGAACTTCACAGGACCGGGTCGAGACGGCGAGGGCGGTCGGCAACCCGGAGACGAAGACCAGACTGAAGATGGTCGTCGACCCACCGAACATGTCGAAGACGCTGAGAAACGTGGGCATTGTGCTCCTGGTCACACCTGACCCGTTCTCCGGAATCCCTGGGGCCGCGCTGCTCGGAGCCTCGTACGCGGTGAGGGGGAGGGAGGCCGCGAACCTCCAATCGCTCGCAAGCGAGACCGCCAGGGCCGCGCGCATGATCCGCGACCTTCAATCGCTGCTCTGACTTGCGAATTATTCTTAAGCACCCTGAAATTGATTGTGGGGCAGTCGCCCATGGACGTAAAGCCGAGCAAGGGGTTGAAGGTGAAGGTCAATGCAGTCAGGGAGGCGGTCTTCGGGGAGGACGGCGTCGAGGTGAAAAAGGCAGTGATCCCGACCGGGAAGAACGCTGCCGGGACGATGACAGGTAGGACCCTGGTCGGCTTCGCCGAAGTCGAGATGGATGCTCTCAACGGCAGCAAGCACTGGTATCCGGTCGAACAGCTCACGACCGAGAAAGGGGAGAAGATAGTCGAGGAGGAGATTGTGGTCGAGATCAAGGAGGACTCCTCGGAAGATGCGGACGAAGAAGAGTGAGCCCCGTCAACTAGAGACGGCCGTCCGGCGAATAAGCTAAAACCTGCCGACATTCTACTCCAGGGCGACCTGAATTTGGAAAGACATGAGCTCCCATCAGTGGCTGACATCGAAGCGGCGGCCACGCGGATCGAGGGGGTCGCCGTCAGGACTCCGCTGGTCGATTCGCCCGCACTCTCGAAGAGGCTGGGCCGGAAGGTCTACCTGAAGCTGGAGTGCTTCCAGCCGATACGCGTCTTCAAGATCAGGGGGGCGTACAACAAGCTCTCGCAAGTGAAGGAGGACAGCGTCGTCGCAATCTCATCGGGCAACCACGGGATAGCGGTCGCATTCTCCTCGAGGGCGTTCGGCAAGAAGTGCACCGTCTTCCTGCCCGAGAACCCTGTCCAGGAGAAGGCCGACGCCATCGAGGAGTACGGCGCGACCATTGTGAAGTACGGCAAGTTTCACAACGAAAGGGAAGAGAAGGCTCGACAGCTGGTGAAAGAGACGGGAGCGGCCCTGATCCACCCTTTCAACGACCCAGACATAATCGCGGGCCAGGGGACCTGCGGGCTGGAGATCGCTGAACAGTTGCCCGATGCCGACTCGATTGTAGTGCCCGTTGGAGGAGGCGGCCTGATATCTGGGATCTCGATCGCAGTCAAGGCGAGGAGCCCCAGCACGAAGATATTCGGGGTCGAGCCCGCCACGGCGGCGAAGCTCACCGCGTCCATGAACGCGGGCAGGCTCGTGAGCATCGAGAACCCACACTCGATCGCGGACGGCCTGATACCACCTTCGGTGGGCGACCTGACCTTCAAGGCGTGCTCTGAGAACGTCAGCGGTGTGTTCACGGTCAGCGACGATGAGATAATGGCCGGGATGAAGGCCCTGATCAGGGAGGCCAGGATATTCCCCGAACCCTCCTCTTCTGCCCCTCTGGCGGCCCTGCTCGCAGGGAGGGAGACGGACAGGTTGGGAGAGAAGGTCGTTCTCGTGGTCTCCGGCGGAAACGTCTCGCAGAAGCTGCTCGGTCAGGTCCTCACGTCCTAGGCACCAGCACTTGGGGAAGGGACCCTCAGGGCGAAGCTCGACGGAGCGCTAGGGGCAGGACCGTCCGGGTGGAGCATCTCAGCCAGTATCTCCACCCCCTCGACCACTATGGGCTTTCTCCTCGCGTCCGGGGAAAGTCGCACTCGCTCGTGACTCCGCAGAACTGGTCCCCGAGCCCGCGGACGTAGACCATCTCTGCGGTGCTCTGGAGGAACGAGTAGATCCTCAAACCATCGATTCTTTGCCTGTTTCCGGACTTAGGTTCCTCCGCGCCCGGCCGTGGTTTATAAGACGACCCGATTTCTCGGTCCGGCGATGTCCAGCGAGATAGCCGGCAAGCTCTCCGAACAGACCAAAGGGCTAGTGTCGCGGTTCGAAGGGAGAGTGGCCAGGTTCGAGGGAAGGGAAGACCTCCTGGGTCTCCTGAAGCCTCTGGATCGGAAGGCTGCGAACGACCAGGCACGGGAGTACTTCGGTGAGGGTGAGCACGTTGCGATAGGTATCGACGGCTCGAGGGACTTCGACGAAAGGCTGCAGATGATGCTGTTCTACGCCAACGCCACCGGCTACTCCTGCCCCTTCCACGTGGGCGAGGAGACGACCTTCGACCTGGCGGGAGCCAAGAGGGAGAGCAGGCTCTCCGCCTCGGCCGCAATCCCCCTGTGGGCCGAGGATTTCTCCGACGTGCTCCCCGACCTTCCTGAGGTGGAGCTCGAGCTGGAGTACTCGATGCAGCGGCTTCCGAACTCGTTCATGACTCTTGCAGAGCTCTACCTCGGAATCAGGGCGACGGAGAAGGCCAGGGTCATCTTCATGGACAGGCCGCTTTCCGGGACCAACTCCATACTCGCGAGGGACGCAAGGCTCCTCCTGAGGTCGGGCTCGTCCAACCTCGCCAAGATGCCGGGGCAGGAGGGCCGGAACACCATGTTGGACATTGCCCTCGCGATAACGCTCGGACCACCCTCCTTCTCCATTCCCAACAGGAGAAGGTTCACTCCACACAGGGTCCTGCGCGAGCTGACGAAGGGGGGGCTCACCCGCGCCGAGCTTGCGCAGAGGCTCTCCTTGGACGAAAGGCAGCTCGAGAGCGCCCTGAACCGTCTCAAGAAATACGGCGAGAAGCACTCGGGCGGGATCGTCGAGGATGGCGGGGGGTCGACCCTCAGGCTCAAGGAGGGCGTGAAGGATTACTGGGACAACTCGGTCGCCCTCGCCGAGAGCTACGTCCGACGGGTCTTCGTTAAGGGCGAGCCGCCCCTCAATCTCGGTGACGATGAATGGCTCACCATCCTCGACGTCAACGCAGTGGCCCTCATCCTCCTTCAGAGGCTCTGTGAGCTCTCGATCAAGAAGAAGGTGATGCTCGTGGGGATAGCGAAGGACACGACGGCGACCGACATCAGCAGGGCTGTCCTGCCGTTCGCGACCGCGAAGGAGCGGATCCGGCTCAAATCGCAGCCCCCTGGGCTGAACAACGACAGGGCGTTCCTGAGCATCCTCAGTGCGATGAACAGGTCCTTCCAACCTCCCTGGAGGATGTCCGGGTACGACTCAGCCTTCGCGACAATCTTCGCCCCGCAGGGGGAGGGGAGGTTCACGCCCGCCAGGAAGGTCGTCTCTCGCGAGCAGCTCTTCGTGAGGGGGTATTTCCAGTCAGGGAGCCTCGGCAGCCGCGGGAAGATCAGGTCTCCGGTCTTCTTCTTCGACAGGGTCTTCGACCCCGCATCTGACTCGGGCTCCCTAGACACCCTGGAAGTCGAGGAGTCAGGCCGCGCGACTGTCATCACACCCTACTATGAGGGCGCCGAGCTGTGCCAGAGCTCGAACCTGGTCCTGAACATACTCTCTCTCACCGACAACCCCGAGGTCTACGAGGCCTTCGGCCACAACCAGCTCCTCTATCTCGCCGACAAGGCGGTGAAGTCGGAGATCAGGCTGATGCGGAGCTCGCTCAGGGGGGTCGCGGACCTCAGGCTCGGCGCGATATCGAAACGGGAGCAGGTCTACGGGATCATGACGCCTTATAGAGACCAGCGCTCGGAGGCAGAGGCGTCGCGCATGAAAGAGGCATCGAGAAGTTGAGCGAGCGGTCCGAGGGCATCTTCGATGATATGGACGGGAAGTTCGACGCCAGGCTGAGGCGGGTCTTCTCGTCCACGAAGACCGCGAAGAACGGGGACCAGGAAATCGTCGTCACCAACATAGTGGCGACGGTGGAGGCGAGGTTCGACTTCCGGACGCTGGAGCGGCTCTACTCTCCCAACTTCGTCGCGATAGAAAGGCACGGGAAGGGCGAGGGGAACTACCTGATCTTCGAGGTCGTAGGGGTCAATCCGATGCACTTCCAGATGCTCGGGATGGACGTCTCGATGCCGACCCTACTCAGACGGGAGTATCTTGACACCATTAGCGAGAGCTGGGGTAAGTCGCAGGAGACGTGGATCGACATGGGGGCGATCCCAACATGGTACTCGATGACCGTCGAGGGAGGGAAGGCGACGTTCGAGAAGTGTAGGGTCCTCCCCCTCGCAGGAGCGAAGGTATACCTGCTGTCGAGGAAGACCGTCGAGGAGTTCCTCTGCGTCCCCAACGGCGAGGTCGTGGGAACCATGCTCGGTTTCGAGCTCCCTCTTACCGTCAGCCTGGATAACCTGATCAGATATCACGCAGGGCTCTTTGGCTTCAGCGTAGCGCCCTCAGAGCCGATAGTTTATCGCGAAGGTGGCAAGATCAAGATTACGGAGATCGCGGAGCTAGTTGACAAACACTACCGGGATTCCGAGGAGGGACCTGTTTATACTTCTGGAATTGAGGTCGTTTGTTTCGACCGGGAGACTCTGAAGGTGAAGTGGGCGCCTCTCCAGTACGTCTTCAGACACCGATACGACAAGAACCTCCTGAAGTTCAGGCTCAGAACAGGACGAGAAGTCACCGTTACTCCCTCCCATTCGCTCTTCGTGGCGAGAGAGGGCACGGTAATCAGCATCCCAGCTTCTCAGATCGTTGTTGGAGACCATGTCGTTGGCGCGCGAGAGATTCCAGTTGAACGGGAAGAAAACGCCAGTCTCGACCTGTTATCATTAGTTCGTGGGGACAGCAAAGGAATTCGTCTGATAGGCATCCCAAGCAACGAAATCCCAAGAGGATTTGCGCCAGGGTCAGGAAAGACAACCGAGTGGAGATGGAGGAAGCGGGGAATGATTCTGGTGGATTGCGCGAGCCTGCTTAGCGCCCCTGCACTACGGGGGGCGCGAATTGCGTACAAGGGCTTCGCCCAAGGGCTTCCTCTACAGCTAGAGGTCGACGAGGCGATGGCAGGCCTCATGGGATACTACGCGGCGGAAGGGCATGTTGCCACAGTCCCCGGGGAGAAGTACGACGTTCAGTTCACCCTCGGCGAGAAGGATGTCGACATCGTACGCGAACTGGAGGAGATGGCCTCCCACTTGGGAATGAAGTCGGTCATGAGAGCTCACGGAGCCCATGGCTTGAGGCTGACGATAAGCAACAGACTTCTTGCAAGAATCTTGAGTGAGCTAGTCGGGCGAGGAGCGCGGAAAAAGAGAGTTCCACAGACGATACTCAACTCACCTCTTTGTGTTCGAAGGGCATTCTTGCGTGCTTGGCTCAAGGGCGACTTTGGTGTGACCAGCTCACCTAAACTGATGAATGATGTCATGTACCTCTTCTTGATGGAGGGGTGCGCAGCGACATCTACCCTTTGGAAGAGCGACACCCCTGTCTACATAGAGGGCAGGAGAATCAAAGCCGGCATCCACTATCAGCTCAAGTTTCCAGTTCCCCAAGAGTATGTCAGCGGCAAGTTCAGGACGGAGCGGACGCGGGCCGAGCCGACATACCCAGCCATGAAACTTCCATCCGACCTGAAGCAACTCCATGCTCATCCTTCCCATCTCTCAAGGGTGAAACTTCGAGTCAATCAGAGGATGATAGATGACCTTGACTCTGCGCTCAGGAGACTCCTCGCCTACGACGGGGCTGAGGCGAAGGGTTCGAATGAAACCCGCCACGATGGATACTACAGGACGAACATGGGCAAGTACCTCGTCAGAAACGGAAACAAGACCCATGCAACGACGCTTCTACAGAGCCTGCCCAATCAGCTCGCCGACGCAAGGAAGTTGGCGGAATCTAACTTGGGTTTCTTCGAAGTTCAGCAGATCGAGGAGATCGAGTCGCGGGACCAGTTCGTCTATGATGTTTCGGTTCCAGAATCGGAAAACTTCCTCTCTGGCTTTGGTGGCGTATTTTGTCACAACACCGGCAGCGGGAAGAGCAACCTCACGAGCATCCTGCTCAGGAAGGTCATGAGGTCCAGCCCCGACGTCACGACGATAGTCTTCGATGTGTCGGGGGAGTACGCGACCCACCTGATCGACCTGCTCGAGGAGGATGGCAGGATAATCTCATACGAGACGCTCGACGACGCCCAGCAGCTCTACAACTCTCAGGTCATACCGGAGAGCCTGGAAGGGACGGTCAGCGACGAGGCCATCAGGGGGATATTCTCAGGCCTCCTCGAGAAGAAGCTGGTGCAGAAGATGTCTTCGGGCACCGGCACTTCGGCGCTCGACCTCGCAGCCCTCGAGCAGCTGCTCACGAGCACCGCCGAGGACGGCAAGTCGGGTGCCGTGGCCGCGAGGATAGGGCTCGAGAGGCTCACGCTCAGGTTCTTCAGGGAGCTCAAGCTCCAGAGGAGCACCAAGCTCGCGGAGTTGGACGACGCCGCCAAGGGCGAGCTGCTCACTCTCATCGACGGCATAAAGGGCAAGGTGAACGACAGGACATCTCTCTTCTCGGAGCTCAGCGCCATAGCCGAGTACATCGAGGCCCCCGCGGGTGGAGGCGATGGAGAGGGGGAGGGCGACGAGCTCACGCCGGAGCGCCTAGCCTGGCAGATCGTGAAGGAGGAGGCTCCGAGGCTCAACGTCCTCTACCTTCCCGACCCGAAGGAGGCGAGGATGGTCGCCAGCCGCCTGATCAACCGGCTCCTCTACCTCAGGAAGAAGCAGGGCAGCCGCAAGAAGATTCTGATTGTCCTGGACGAGGCCCAGGAGTACATCCCCGGCGAGCCTAGGGAGAGGGATGGGACGATTCAGTCGAACATCGCCGTCGAGGCGCTGCTCAGGCAGGGCAGGAAGTACAGGATCCACTGCTGGCTGGCGACGCAGAGGGTCGCCAGGCTCAACGTCTCCGCCCTCCAGCAGCTCCACAGCTATTTCGTGAGCACCCTGCCGAGGTTCTACGACAGGATGGTGATCTCGGAGTCGTTCGCCCTCCCCCTGGAGGTGCTCGAGAGGACGGCCCAGCTCGACACCGGCGAGTGGATATTCGTCTCCTACAAGGCGACCAAGCGCAAGAACGTCCCCGTCTTCCTCAGGACGGAGGACAACGAGAAGGTGATCGCCGCCTTCCTCAAGGGAAGATAGGTCAGGGGAGCCCTCTCGGGCAGCCGGGTGGACGGCCGTGCTAGGCCGATGGAGCGGGTATTCTGCCCTGTTCGACACGAGGCGTATTGGCATCCCGTCGAAGAATAGCTTAATAGTTGACGATGGGGCGGGCCAAGTTCACCTATGTCAAGAGTTGGAATAGAGGCACTTTACGTTTATTCGCCCGACTATTACGTCGACAACGCAGAGCTGGCGGTAGCGAGGGGCAAGGAGCCCAAGCACTTCACGGAGGGCGTCGGGATCAAGGCGTTCGCGGTGGCGCCTCCAAACGAGGACCAGGCGAGCATGGCGGCGACTGCGGCGCACAGGCTGATGGACACCTACGGCATTTCCCCGGCGGACATCTTCAGAGTTGACACACCCACCGAGAGCGGCCTAGACGCTTCGCGGGCCCTCGTCTCCGACGTCATAGGTATGCTCGAGCAGGCCTACGGGAAGGGGAGCCTCTCCCACGTCCTCGGGTATGAGCAGAAGTTCGCCTGCGTGAGCGGGATGGAGAGGTACATGGACACGAGCGCATGGTTCGCGGCCAACTGGAACACAAGGAAGTACGCGCTCATCCTAGCGACCGATGTCGCGAAGTACAACCTGAACAGCGGCGAGGAGCCGACCCAGGGAGCGGCCGCGGCGGCGCTCTTGATCGGGAACGACGCCAGGGTCCTTGAGGTCGTCCCCGGACAGATAGGGTCGGCGCTCAGGCACGAGAAGCGGGACTTCAAGAAGCCGGGGGCCAGGACAATAGCGATGGTGGACGGGGCCGTATCCTACGCCTCTTACCTGACCGAGATGAAGGAGGCGTGGCTGAACTACCAGTCTGCGATAGCAAAGGCAGGGATGATACGACCGAAGCCTGAGCAGTCGACGCTGGACTTCATCGACAGGGCGATCTATCACAACCCGCACAAGAAGATGGTGATCTCCGCGTACGCATCGCTCCTCATCCACGAATGGAGGAACCTCCCCAGATGGAAGAAGCTCGAGGAGGAGATAGGGCCCGAGCCGTCGCGCGCCGGGATGGACGACCTGGCCTACTACATGAGCGAGGGTTACAAGGACTACAGACGGAAGTTCATGAAATCGCCACAGTTCGCGAGCGACTTCGAGGCGCACATCGGGAGCTCCCTAATCGCTCCGGACCTGATCGGCAACTCATACTCAGTCTCGGTCTTCGTCGGGGTCGACAGCCTCCTAGAGAACGACAAGGAGGACCTGACGGGCAAGACCGTCGTCCTCTGCGGGTACGGGAGCGGGAGCCACGCGGTCATCCTCGGAAACAGGGTCCCCGAGGGCTACAAGGAGATTTCCAAGAAGCTCGACCTCATGCCCAGGCTCCTCGCAAGGAGGAAGCTCAGCATCGAGGAGTACGAGAGGATCCACCGGGGAGAGATCCAGCCCGAGGAATGGAAGCCCGGGGCAGGAAAGAAGTTCATCCTGAACAGCATCGGGAAGAAGGAGACGCCCTCAGAGGGCGACCGAGACTACAGCCTGGTCACCTGATCCTTTCCTGAGAACGAAGGCCCGGCGAGAGTCAACCTAGCGCGAGGAATCGTGCCCGGGAATGCAGGCGTCGTCCTAGCCTAGGGCAAGCTCAGCACTGGAGGCGGAGGCGGCGGTATCACCATCGGCCTTGGCGGGGGCTCCAGCGACGTGTCGTCCGGCATCGAGAAGAACGCGACCACCATAAGAAGATCTGCGACGAAGAGGACCACAAACCCGATTGCGACGATCGTAAGGCCGGCGCCGACGAGGTAGAGGAGTGCGGCGGTGGCGAACATCTTCACATTCAGCCGGGAGGCAATCTTCGAGAAACTTCTCCTCAGGAAGACGGCGGAGGGGAGGAGGAAGACCCAGATTAGGACCAGGCCGATCACCGCGCCCACGACGAGGCCTCCCAGGCCCGTGACGTGACCCGAGGTGAACGACGTGCTGTTGAGGTTCCGAAGAGAGCCGAGGCCCGAAGACGTGATCCACCCGTTCAGCTTGGCGAAGTGCAGCACGCTCGAGAGGAGGACCAGCACCCCGACAGCTATCCCCACGATCGCGAGGACCAC
This sequence comes from Candidatus Gagatemarchaeum stordalenia, assembly GCA_003164815.1. Lineage (GTDB taxonomy): Archaea > Thermoproteota > Nitrososphaeria > Nitrososphaerales > Gagatemarchaeaceae > Gagatemarchaeum > Gagatemarchaeum stordalenia. The sequence goes on along the minus strand of PLUF01000069.1, from coordinate 108,227 downwards.
TGCGATCATCGCGTTCCTGAGGATCGACCTGTCGCCGACGACGTCGGCTATGTTGTTTACGGCTATCAGGACGAGGACCCAGCCCACTATCGCAAGCAGAGTCCCCCAGGGCTGGAGGACGAAGAGGAGGATCATGATTGAGCCGATGCCGCCGAATGTCCGAGCCGTCGACAGCGAACCCAAGTCAGGAACACCTTTCAGTCGTCTGCTAATAAGTGCGGCGTGCGTCCTCGAGGGTGCGAGAGGCGTCCAGGCTCCGTCAGAGGCGTCTCTCGATCTTCCCGTCGGTAATAACGTAGAGGTGGTCGGCGAGACTGGCATCCGACTCTTCCTGGGTTGAGAAGATCACGTCTATTCCTGAGGTGGTCGCGAGTCTTCGGTAGGCCGCGATGAAGGCCTGTCTATCATGGATGTTTGAGAAGGCCTCGTCGACCAAGATGGCCCTGGGTGACGCGAGTAGCGCGGTGGCCAGCGATACCCGCTCCCTCATCCCCAAGCTCAGCAATCTGACCCTTCCGCCAAAGTCGATTCCCAGGTCGGCCTTGACCTGAGAGAGGCGTCCTTCGTCCAGTGGGATCTTGCGAAGCCCTGCCCCCCAGCGGAGGTGGGCGTCGACCCCAAGATGCGGGATAGACGATCCCGGGGTCACCAATACCACGCCTCTCTTCTCGACCGGCAGACGGGTGATGTCCCTTCCGCCGACCTTGACGTACCCCTGGTCGATGGGGAGCTGCCCTGCTATCGCCTTGAGGAAGCAGGTCTTCCCCGATCCGTTCTTCCCCGTCAGGCAGACGAATCCTCCGTCAGAGAAATCAGCGGCCAGAGTGAAACCCCCCAGCTTCCGCCTCACGCTCGCCTCTATCACGTGCGGCGTTCCCTCCGTCTTACGAAGTGACCGGCCAGGGCGATTGGGAGAGCTACGAGTATCATGGCCGCTGAAGCGGTAACCGCCGCGTAGAGGCCTCCTGCCATCGCGCCGTTATAGAGCTCGAATATCGTCACCGACGCGGAGCTCACGCCGTAGAACGGGTACTGGAGCACATAGAAGGCGATAATCGAGATGGAGCCGAACTCGCTCAGAGCCCTGCTCATCGAGATCAGGGAGGCGCTCGTTAGACCGTCGAACGAGTCCGGGAGGACCACTGAATAGAGAGTGCGGAGCCGGCCCGCGCCAAGCCCCATCGCGAAGTCCTCTGCGGCGGCGTCCCTAGACTCGAAGTAGGGCTGCATGGCCTTCACGTAGATCGGGGCCGACATTATCACGAGGGCAGTGACCAGACCAAGTATCGTGTTGTAGAAGTTGATGTGGAGACCGAGGAGGAACTTTCCGGAGGGAGTGATCGGGCTGTCGAGGATGAGTAGCGCCACGCCGATGATCGGGTGGGGGACGCTGATTGGGATGTCGACCAGCGACTCCGCGAGGCGATCCTTCCCCCTCGCAAGGTAGTAGGCGAGGGGCGTGAAGAGCAGGATGTCAACGGCCACCGCGACTGCAGAGGAGAAGAGGGAGAGCTCGATCGAGCGAAAGACGGCGACGCTGTAGCCGGCCGGGTTCCGGAAAGGACCGAGGCCGTAGTAGAGCAGAACGACGATGGGGATTAGGAGGAGGGCCAGTGCCGCGATGGAGATGGCCCTTAGCCAGTTCATCTATCTGCGCCGGGGCCTCATTGCTGGCCCCGGCTATATAGGCCCGGCCGCTACAAGCGTTCCTTGCGTGAGAAGGGCCTGGATTGCGGGTGGCAGTGTCTGTGGAGCGGCGACACTGTTGTACAGAAGGAGTTGGGTAGGGATTACGAGCCCGTAGGACGAGAGGGTCGCGGCGTTCTTCACCACGTACTGGACGAACTGGATGGCTTCTGCCGTGTTGACGCTGCTCAGAGGCACCGTGATGCAGAGGACTATAGGGGCCCCTGCGGTCTTCCCGGCCGAGTCGGTGTAGGAGAACTGCGAGTAGTAGGTGGCCAGGCTGGCGGTCGACAGGTTCACGTGCGAGTTCAGCGTCAGATAGCCTAGGCTGGCACCTATCGCAGCTGACCTGTAGATGAAGAGGAACTGGACCTGCCCGGACTGGAGAGGCGCCTCGAGGGCAGCCGCGCTTGCCGCAGTGACGTTGCCTCCCGACTTCAGGAGAGGCGAGGCGTACGCCTGCTGGTTACCGCCTGCGTAGAGATAACCTGCCGCCTCGAGGACCAGCCACCCCCTCAAACCTGCAGGGTCTGCTACGGGGGATGAGATTCCGATTTTGACGCTCCCTGAGGTCAGGGAGGTGAAGAACGTGTTCCAGTCAGAGGTCGCGTTGGACTTGAGCGCCGTCTGAGCCTGGGTTATCATCGCGGATGCCGCGGAGTTGGCGAGGGTCGCGTTCGAGTAGGCAAGGACCATCTGGTCAGCCGCGAACCCGATCGCCCAGTTGGAGGAGAGGCTCCCAAGGTGGGCCGGTGCGGTCGCGGAGAGCGACGCAGAGATGAATATGTCGTCCGGGGCGCCTGCCTCTATCGAACTTGCGTCGGCGTTCGAGCCTCCCGATATGACCGGGGCGACCGGGATCCCGGTTGCCTTTGAGAAGCCGGCCAGGAGAGCCGTGGTCTCCGTCGCATAGGCGTCGGCGGAGTATGAGAGCACAGGAGAGAGAACAACCGATGTGGATGTCGTCGTGACTGTCGAGGTGGAGACGGAAGTCGGTCCTGTCACCGTAGCCGTGGTAGTCGTAACTGGTCCAGCAACAGTCGATATTGAAGTCGTTGGACTGAATACAGTGGCCGTAGTTGTCGAGGATGATACCGTGATAACTTCATAGGCAGCGACAATCAGTACGATAGCAACCACAACCGCCGCAATGCCTACGGCCGTGGATATTGCACTTCTCTGGTGTCTGAGAATCATGAGCGCTATGCATGCTCTTGCATAACGCTATTTATGTCTTTAGAACCTTTCCTCTTGAGCTACGTCCATCTGATTAAGGAGAACAGATCGTCTCGGTCTGAAGAAGATAACCAAAACCCTCCGCCAGAGGGCGCAGGCCAAAGATCTGCCTTTTCGCAGCCTTGCGAGAGAAAGTGTGTTATCGCCCTTAGACTCGAAGAGGAGGATCTCGGATGAGTTCGGCTCAATCTTTGGCGATTATGACTTCCGTGGACTTCACAATGACGGAGACCTTGTCACCCTTCTTCAGCTTGAGATCGTCCACGGCCTCCTTTGTGATCATCGAGGTTATTGTGAACGGCTCCTTGACCTCCACCTTGACCACTGACGCGACGGCCCCTTTCTCGACGGAAGCGACGGTTCCAGTAATCTTGTTTCTGGCGCTGATCTTCATTATGCAATGCGTTGCATAGCGCAGTATTAAACCATATAGATTTTCAAGTCGACATATCCACAGCCGCGCTTGAGGGCCGTCGTCGAACGCCGCAGTCGAAAGAGCGGTTTGTGGGTGCGAGCTCACGAATGGATCCCTGAGAAGGCCTCAGCTCCGCGTCATTTCCTCTGCTCAAGACTTAAAGTCAAGCATTCCTCCGAACTGCGTCGGATTGGATTGACTCGCAAGATGAACCTGCAGCCTGCCTTCCACCTATCTCTGGCTGAGGGCAAACAGGTTGTGCTGGACCAGACTGACGCTCTCTTACTCAGGCGGATATCCGAGACCTCTTCGCTCACCGAAGCCGCAAAGCTCACCGGTATTTCGTACAGGAACGCCTGGGACCGGATACAGTCATTCGAGAAGAGCCTCGGCACGAAGATCGTCGAGACTAAGGTCGGAGGAGCGACGGGAGGGGGCGCGACTCTGACACCGGAGGGCGACTCCCTTCTCCACGATTTTCGGAAGGTCCGGAAGTACCTCTTTGAGGCCCTCGGTGAGCCGGAGAACATGGGCCACGCGAGCTTCAAACTGAGCGCAAGAAACAGGCTCAGAGTTCGGATAACCAACGTTCACAAGGGTGAGGTGACTGCCGCAATCAAGATGAAGGTGACTGTGCCCGCCGAGCTCACATCGATAATATCAAGAGAGGCCGTGGACGATCTAGACCTCAAAGAGGGCGACGAGGTTGTAGCCATAGTGAAGTCGACGGAAGTGCTCATAGCTAAGGAGCAAGCGGCGCGAAAGCGAACGGATTGATTCAGTCAGGATGCAGCTAGAGAGGACTCAGGTCATTTCAGAGCAGCGTCAATCCTCTGCTTGTACATAGCCGAGGGTCCAGCGCCCACCGTCGTAGAAGCCACCTCTCCGTTCTTGAAGACCATTATTGTCGGTATGCTCATGATGTTGTACCTCTGGGCTATCTCAGGGCTCTCGTCGGTGTTGATCTTGGCGAACTTCACCCTCCCCTCGTACTCCTTCGAGAGCGCCTCGATTATCGGTGAGACCATCCTGCAGGGGCCGCACCAATCTGCGTAGAAGTCCACTACGGCTGGCATCTCAGAGTGCAGAATCTCCTTCTCGAAGTCGGCACTTTGGAGGTGCAACATTGTCTTGCTTTCCAACTGACTCAGCTGAAAATCGGGTTCCACCCACATATTTGAGGCTTTTCGTCGTCGCAGGAAGATTAGAGCCCGAACTTGGGTGATGCTTCCTTGTCCTGCTTCTTGAGCTCGGCGAGGACGGTCTCCTTGTCGGCTTCCGAGGTGACCTGCTTGTAGAGGAGGCCCTTCACCTCCCCGCCCTCCCTGAAGGTGTCGATATACCACCCGCAGACGAGCCAGTCGTGCTTGCTCTTCTTGTTCCGAAGTATCGTAATCGCGTTGTGGGGGTTAGGATGATAAACGTGGAACGGGACAATCTCGTACTGTTCCTTGACGCTGGTGGGGATAAGCTGCGCCCCCTCCGGGATGGACCCCAGCCCTCCGGACCGGAAGCTCCTCTTCGGCGGACGGACCCCGTAGGCGTGGCTCATTTGCTATCTGTGGGAGGCGAAAGGCGGAAGATTGTAAACTTTCCCCCTCACCCCTTGAAGCCGAGCTTCCCGCAGATCTGGTCGAAGACGTCCAGGTGCGCCTCGAACCAGGGGTTGAGTGAGTAGACGTTCCCGTACTTCTCCCCCGACGAGTTGAGGAGGGAGTTGTTCATGAGGATCCTGACGTGGTGCTGGATGGCCTTGTACTGGAGCCCCAGGTCCCCGGCGAGCTGGTTCATGTTGCTGGGTTTGTCACGCAGCCGCCGGATAATCCTCGCCCGGTTCTCACCTCCGCGGCTACCTCCCAGTAGGAAGAGGAGCAGCCTGCGAAAATCCGGGTCGTCGGACATTCATGTTCAACTACACCGGACGGTATTTATCGGTTGAGAACTCGCAATTGGAAAAAGAGTTAAACAAGCGAGACTCTCAACCGTGACAAGTCATGGAGCTTCTGATTCTGGTCGCTACGCTTTTCGCGACTTTCAACGTGATCCTGCTCCTTGGCCTAATCTACCTCTACGCGAGGATTGTGACGAAGACTCGGGCCGGTTACTCTGCGGGGCTGCTGATCTTCGCGGTGCTCCTGCTCTTCCACAACGTCGTCACCCTCTTCGGCTATACCGTGATGGGCGGCCTCTTCAACGACCAGCTCTATCCGGTCCTCGTCGCGGTAACGGTCTGCGAGTTCGGCGCGCTCCTCGCCCTGCTCAAGGTCACTGTTTAGATATCCGGAGGAGGCGAGCCTCAGCCATGAAGGGCCAAAGAGTTTTTGGCGTATTCCTGCTCCTGATCGGGCTGCTCGCCGTCTCGTTCTTCAAGGACGCTATCTCGAGCCTCCTCCTAGTGGGCATCTGGGGAGGGATGGTCCTTCTTGTCCTAGTCTTCGTGGTCGGCGGGACCATACTCGTCGCGATTCGCGGCGAGGACTAACCAAAGCCTGCGGACGCATCCGACGGCAGAACACGCTCAGAACTAACGGGAGTTCACTGGATGAGAATCCTGCGGAGTTCCCGGCCGTAAGTCTCTACGTTTCCGGCGCCAAAGTCCCATGGCAAGCCTGCCCGATTGAATAGTTCCGGCAGCGGCCTGGAGCCTCCAAGCGCCATCGCATCTCTGTAGGCCCTGACTGTGGCTTTCGGATCTCGTAGGTACCTCGACCAGATTCCGAGGGCGCCAAGCTGGGCAATCCCGTACTCAATGTAGTAGAAGGGCGACTGAAAGATGTGTATCTGCCTCTGCCAGAAGGAACGCTTCTCCGCATCCAGCCCGTCCCAGTCCACGCCCGGGCCGAACCTGTCGTAGGTCTTCACCCACGCGTCCCTCCGGGCATCCCTCGAGTGCCCTGGATTTGTGTAGAGCCAGTGCTGGAAGGCGTCTATGGTGGCAATCCAGGGGAGGAGACTCGCTATCGAGAGGAAGTGGTCGTTCCTCGACCTGACGGCATCAGCCTCGTCGTAGAAGGACCCGACCAGGTGCTCGCCCCCTAGGAGCTCCATGCTCATCGAAGCTACCTCCGCGATCTCGGTGGGGGTATTGTCGCTCCTGTAGAGGTAGTGGAGTCTGCGGTCCCTCATCTCGAAGACGTGGAAGGCGTGGCCGGACTCGTGAAGGAGCGTCCAGACGTCCTGGTCCCTTCCCACAGAGTTCATGAAGATGAACGGGAGTCTGACATCCAGGAACTCTGTGTTGTACCCTCCGGGAGCCTTTCCGGGCCGGCTCTCGAGGTCGAGCAGGCCCAGTCGAGCCATCGTCCGGAACCGCTCGGCGAAGGCGGGATCCACCTTCTCGAACACCAGCTCGCACCCTCGCACGAGCTCCGGCGTAGTCTTGAAGGGACGCAGCGGGACCCTCCCGCGGGTGTCTACGAGGAGGTCCCAAGGTCTAATCGAGTCGAGGTCCATCTCCTTCTTTCTAATCTGGTGGACCTCTCTCACGAGCGGCACTATCGTCTTCTCGACCGCATCGTGGAAGCGGAAGCAGTCCTCAGGTCCGTAGTCGAAACGCTCGTGTGCGACGAAGCTGTAGTCCCGATAGTTCTCGAAGCCCGCGTTGCGCGCGATGCTGTCCCGCAATTTGAGCATCCCGTCGAAGATCTCGTCCATCTGGTCACGGTCCCTCGCCATCCGTCCCTGGGTGAGCCTCCATGACTCCTCTCTCTTGGCGCGGTCTGGGAGCTCAAGGTACTTCGACATCTCTGGCATCGTCCTCTCCCGGCCCTCATAGGAGACCGTCATGGAGCCGGCGATGGACTGCTGCCGCTGCGCCAGCTTCCTCTCCTCCTTCTCGAGCTCGACGTTCTCGCCGCGGAAGAGCCTCACGCTGTTCTCTATCTTCCTCTCGAGCACCGAATAATCCCCAGGGGGCAGGGATTTTCGGAACTGCGACTCTACGAACTTGCGATTGAGGTAGAACTGGGCCACTTTCACCTTGGACTCGATATTCTCCACGAATGCAAGGTAGGCGGCGCGGTAATCGTCCCTGTCGGTCTGCTCTGTCATCCTCACGTATCGAATCGAAGCTGCCTCGGACATCGCGACGAACACCTCCGAGTAGTCGTCGAGCCATCCCTTGAGGTCTTGAACCGAGCCGGGCTCGCGAAGTCGAAGCTCGTCGAAATACTTCCCGATCTGGTTCCAGTCCGTCAGGTCTACCGTCACAGGGAGGTACCTTCGCGGATAGTCGCGCGGGAGCGCCTCGTAATCGAGGGACATCTCAGGCGGCCACAAGTCTTGATGACCCCAAAAGGTTATGCCGGTCCGGCGACGTCAGGATGTTAAAGATGACCAAGGACCCTTCTCAGGGAATCTATGGCGAAGGAAGAAGGGCAGACCAACGAAGCGCTCCTAGGCGGGCTCGGGAGTTCGAACAGGGAGATTGTGGAGAGGATGAGGGGTATCGTGAAGAAGGCCCTGCCGCAGGCGGTCGAGCCGGTGAAGTGGCGGCAGCCAGTCTACTCTTTCAACGGGAGGAACATCATCTGCTTCATGCTCTTCGATGACTATGTGAACTTCGGCCTCTTCATTGGCGCCCGGCTCAAGTCGAAGAGGCTTGAGGGAACGGGGAAGGGTTTGGGACACGTCAAGTTGTACGAGGTGAGGGATGTGGACGAGAAGGAGTTTGCAAGGCTCGCGAAAGAAGTGGCGGCACTGGACTAGCGCCGATCCTGACGAGGCGGCCTCAGAAGAATTATATCGAGAGCGATCGCCGCGCGAAACGTTGGAAGCCTCCACCGACGGCACGAAGGTCAAGCAGGTCAAGGAGACCATGCACGGCATCTACCGGGCGTTTGAGAAGCTAGACGCAAGGGCGCTCGACGAGAACTTCTCCCATTCGGACGACCTCCTCGCCTTCGGGACGGACTGGGACGAGAAGTTCGCGGGATGGAAGATGTACAAGGACGTCCACACGGTCCAGTTCGCCGCCCTGAAGAAGTTCCGGTTCAAGAGCAAGGAGCTGGAGGCGCACGTCTTCGGGTCCGTGGCATGGGCCGCCGACAGGGCCCACTGGCAGATCGAGACCAAGGCGGGGGAGAAGGTCGAGAGCGACGTCAGGATCACCGCGGTGCTCGGCTGGGACCCGCTGGCGAAGCGATGGCTCGTCAGGCAGTGGCACGTCTCTTCGGGCCTGAAGGAAAGGTTGCACGAATACTGACCTTAGGACGCTCGGCAACACTTATCACGAATCAATTCAAGGTGGTCCATGACCAATGAAGATAGATCACGTCTCGATTGGATGGTCCGACCTCGGCGCGCTGCAGAACCTCTTTGCGAACTCGGGGATGGCGACCGAGTACGGCGGCCCGCACTCGAGCGGGAACACGCACATGTCCCTTCTGGGGTTCAGGGACGGCTCCTACATCGAGCTAATCTCCACCGTAAGGCCCGATGCCGTTGCATCGAGCTGGAGGAGACAGATCGAAAAGGACGGCGGCCCGTGCGCGTGGTGCGTCGAGCAGACTAACATCGCTCAGGAAGTGGACAAGGCAAAGCGGCTGGGCATACCTGCTACCGGACCCATCGATTACACCAGGAAGAGGCCCGACGGGGTACTCGTGGAGTGGGAGCTCGGTTTCCTCGGGGACGGTGAGGCGGGTTCCACTCTCCCCTTCATGATCAAGGACAAGACTCCGAGAGACTTCCGCGTCGGACCGTCGGCGAGCGTCTCGGGCGCCGGGGCGCCCCTGAGAGGGGTAGGGACTGTGGTGCTCGGGGTCCAGGACCTTGCTTCCTCCACGGCCCTGTTCCGGAAGCTGTATGGGTGGGAGGAACCGGAGACGAACGCCGAGCACCTCGAAGGAGCGACGCTCGCACGCTTCGAGGGTACACCCGTCACGCTCGCGGCGCCCCGCGGCCAGGGCTGGCTGAGCGAGAGGCTTGCCGCGTTCGGGCCCTCCCCGTGCGCCTTCCTCCTAGATGCCGTAGACCTCGATTCGGCCAGCAGGAGCCACCCGCTGGGCCCGAGACAGCCATGGTTCGACGGGAAGAGGTTGAGCTGGGTGCAGCCCTTGAGGGACAGGGGGATAATGCTCGGCGTGCTCGGCCCCTAGTGCTGCAGGACGCTGGCTCGCTTTTTATCCCCGCGACCTGATGCAAGAGCCATGGGACGCGTCAAGATCGGAGTCCTCGTGCCGACCCGCGGCGAGCTGATCCGCTCTCCGGAACATCCAAGCTTCGACAACATCCTGAGGATGGCCGAGGCCATAGAGGGGGAGGGATACCACTCGATCTGGGTCGGAGACAGCGTCACCGCCAAACCGCGGTTCGAGGCTCTGACGACCCTCGGCGCGATCGCAGCGCGCACAAGGAGGGCGATGCTCGGGACCTCCGTCCTGCTCTCCGGACTGAGGAACCCGGTAGTCCTCGGCCACCAGGTGGCGACGCTCGACGTGATATCGAAAGGGAGGATCATCCTCGGCGTGGGTGTGGGAGGGGGCGAGGCCAAGAACCTCATCACCGAGTTCCCGGCGTCGGGCGTAGACTACGCCAAGAGGGCGGAGATCTTCGAGCTCGGGCTCGAGACGATGAAGAAAGTCTGGACCAAAGACAACATCTCCATGAAGACGCCTTACTTCGAGCTCGACGGGATATCCGTGGAACCGAAGCCGGTGCAGAAGCCCCACCCTCCGATCTGGATAGCGGGCGCGCACTTCGGCCAGGCCGGCGAGAAGCAGCTCGCTAGGATCGTTCGACTGGGAGACGGCTTCGTCTCGACGCTCATCACGCCCGAGGAGTACGGCAAGACTTTGGGGAGGATCAGGGAAATGGCGAAGGGTATGGGGAGGAAGCCCTCCGCGATCCGCGCCTGCCTCTACATGTCCGTGAACCTGAACGCCAGCCAGGCGGCCGCGTCCAAGGAGGGCAACAAGTTCCTGGCCGAGTACTATGGATACACCTTCTGGGGAGACCGGTGGGGACCGTTCGGGCCCGCCTCCGGACTAGTGGACTACCTCCAGCGCTTCGCCGACGTCGGCGTGGACACATTCGTCGTCAGGTTCGCGTCTAGGGACCAGGACGGACAGCTGAGCCAGTTCACCCGCGAGGTCTTCCCGAGTTTCAAATGAATGCTGGGCTGGAATCGATTTATAATCGTGGCAGCGGTATTTCTGCCTATGACGTCTGACAAGAGAAAGCCAGGCGAGTTCACGGCTGACTACCAGCTCCAGAAGGCGCGCCGGGACTACGAGACGGGCCGCGCAACCATCAAGATCGACCCGAGGAAGTCTGCGCTCATCGTCGTGGACATGATCGAGGAGTTCACGAAGCCGAACTTTGCTCCCGTCTGGGTGCCGGATGCGACGAAGATCATCCCCAAGGTGAAGGAGCTGATCGAGGCCTTCAGAAAGGAGGGTGCGCCCGTAATCTACACCTACTACACGTTCAACTCTACCTACACCGACATGAATCCCTGGTTCAGGGAGGCCTGGGCCCCGATCGACAAGACCGAAGACTACGACGGGCCGCCCCTCTTCAGCAGGGAGAGCGTCGACCCGGCGATAAAGCCGGACTACACTAAAGACATCATGATCGCTAAGCCGAGCTACGGCGCATTCACGAACACCTCGCTCGACTACATCCTGAAGAACCTCGGCATGGACACGGTGGTGGTCTGCGGGACCATGACCAACTACTGCTGCGGCACGACGGCCCGGGAGGCTCACGCCAGGGGATACAAGGTGGTGTTCGGGTCGGATTGCAACGCCACTGACGACGCCACGATTCAGGAGGCCGAACTGAAGACGCTGCGGCGGGGCTTCTCCTTGGTGATCTCGACCGATGAGATCGTCGAGGCAATCAGCGGCATCGGGGAGTTTGCCGCCGCGAAGTTAGCGGGGGTCGACTGAATGGCAGCCTCTCACGCGACTCCGTAAACCGTCGATGCGACTTTGGACTTACAGCGGCAAGGTCTATTCGAACGAGTCTCTGCTGACGAGTCTGCCGAGCATCCATACGGAGACGATATCTCGCGTATCCTTGATGCGCTCGGTCGGATTCCCTCGTACCATCAGCATGTCGGCGCGAGCGCCGGGAAGTATTCTGCCACGATCATTGAGACCGAACGACACCGCCGGGACGGAGGTGGCCGAGGCGAGAGCCTCAGTGGGTTGCATACCTGCTCCCACGAGCAGCTCCAGCTCCCGGTGCATGCTCGCCCCATAGGTCGTCCCGGGGTTCGGCGAGTCCGTGCCCGCCAGGATGGGAACGCCGCTCTCAAGCAGAAGGGGGACGGTAGAACGGGGCACCTCATAGTCGGGTAGCACGCCTTTGCGCGACCGGAAAGACCTTCGCAGGTTCACGATGGAGGATTCGGGAAGATTGCGCCCGAAACCACTCTCCTCGAGCAGGGCAGCGCCGCCGGATACGCCGCACACACTCTCGAGCACGGTGAGGGTCGGTATGACAAAGGCGCGGGCGCCCGAGAGCCGACGCTCGAGTTCGGGCGTCGGAGGAGCGTCGATGAAGAGGTGCACGAGCCCGTCGGCACCGCACTCCAGGGCGCCGAGAGCGAACTTCAAGGAGAGCGCATGCACGACTGCTAGCTTCCCCCGGCGGTGGGCGGCCTCGATCACGGCGCACATGGTCGCTCTGTCGATGGTGGGGAACGGTCGCCCGTACGCGCTTCCATCGTCATAGACGATCTTGATGAACTGCGAACCCTCCGATATCCTTGCGTCGACGAAGGCGGCTGCTTCCTCAGGGGTGGAGATCGTTGGGATGGTCAGGCCGTACTCTGTCCCGTGCCCGTTGGGCGCGGTCACCAGCGTCCCAGCGGTCAGGAAATCGGCGACGGTTTGATCGGCGTTTGCTGTGAGCTTCCGGAGTTCGGCTACCTCCCTACTGTCGCAGAACATGTCGAGGACTGTGGTCACTCCGAAAGTCAGGGACTGTCTAAGCGACGCCTCTCCTTCGATGTGGACGTGGGAGTCGATCAGGCCGGGGAGGAGGGTGCAGCCGGTACCTTCGATCTCCGGGATGTCAGATCTCGACCCTCCTGCCTGTCCAACCCCGGTGATGGTCCCGTCGGTAACGGTCACGGATCGATCTCTGGAGAAGCTCGAGCCGTCGAATAGGTCGACGTGGCTAACCGTGAACGAAACCAAGCCGAGCGGGAAAAAGACACTATCCGTTATAGGGATTGGCCTGAGAGGTTCTGTCAACTCTCCGTCGGGCGTGGTGATTAAAAGCAAACCTTGATTTTAAGGAGGTGCGCGCCCTCAAGTCCGTCAAACAGCGCTACCAACCGACGCCTATCCTGACGGAGATGATGGAGGACTTTCGCCTGATGACAAACGACTGCATAAGGATAGGCTTAGAGTTCGAGCGCACTCAGGATAAAAAAGCCGGGACTCTGTCGATGAGGAAGCTGTCTCTCTTATGCTACAGACAACTCAAGAGGTACGGACGCTACTCTGGGTACAGGCTGTGCGCCATCTCGAAGGCCGCTGGAATCCTGTCTGCCAGAAGGAAGTCGATCAGGCGTGGCTTTCTCACCAGGAGTCCTTACGCGCGCAAGCCTGTTCTCTCGTCGTGCTATGGATTCCGAGTCGAGAAGGGAAAGCTCAACATCCACATCGACTCCAGAGCATTCGAATCGATCCCGCTCAACTCTCATACCCTGAAGATCCTTTCCGACCCAGAGGTCAGCGTCCGTTCCTTCACCCTCACCAAGGATTCCCTGTCGCTGTGCTTGAGCAAGGAGGTAAAGGCCATAGAGACAAAAAGCGCCACGGGAATAGACAGGAACCTAGGGAACCTCACCGTCGGCAATACCCAGCAGGTCGCATACTACGATATGACTTCTGTGGTGAAATTCGCAGAGAACACGAGAAGTGTCATCAGATCATTTAGGCGCGACGACGTCAGGGCAAGGCAGGGGATAGCCTCGAAGTACGGCAGGAGGAGGGGTGAGCGCGTGCGGCAGCTCCTTCACCACGTCTCGAAGGACATAGTCGCGAGCGCCAAGGCCAACCAACAGGTAATCGTCTTCGAGGAAATCAGGGGGATCCGCAATCTGTACGGGAAGGGCAACGGCCAGGGTAGTGCCTACAGGAGTAAGATGAACTCGTGGCCGTTCGGAGAGATCAAGAGGCAGATAGAGTACAAGGCGCCCTGGGAGGGTATCCCTGTAATCACCCTCTCGAGGAGCGAGACGAAGGGGACCACGATGGACTGTCCACGATGCGGGGAGAGACTCCAAGTGCCAGTCCGAGGCGATGCGGGACACTATCGCCAGCTGTGGTGTATCAGATGCAGAAAATGGAGGGACCGGGACCTGGTCGCCGTCCTGAACATCTCCAGACGGGGGTGGGTGAGGTTCGCCCATTCAATGCGGGAGGAACAAGGCGGGGCAGGTGAAGCTGTGAAGGGGAACGCGGAACACGAAGGGGAGCCGCTAATCCTCCGAGTCGATGCCTCGAAGCCAGGTCGTAATTCGTATCCGACGAAGACCTGACAGAACCGCCTGAGACAAACGATATATCGACCGAGGGAGGGGCCGGCTAGGTGCGAAAGACCACTTTCGGTATAGTTCTTCCCACCAGGGGCGTCCTCTTCTCAGGCGCCGACCCAAGGAAGGACGTCATTGAGCTGAGCAAGCTATCGGAGGAGTACGGTTACGACGGCGTCTGGGCTGGAGACAGCATACTAGCCAAGCCGCGCCTGGACTCGATAACGGTCCTCGCTGCGGTGGCAGGCGCTACCGAGAAACTGAAGCTGGGCACCTCCTGCTTCGCCAGCTTCCCCATAAGGCACCCGATCATAATGGCGTACCAGTGGGCTACGCTGGACCAGCTCTCAGGAGGGAGGACGATACTGGTCGTCTGCCAGGGGACCCCGACGACCCACGGCAAGATCTACAGGAACGAGTACGACGCCTTCGGGATTCCTCCTATCGACAAGGTTGAGAGGGTGAACGAAGGGATCGAGATATTGAGGAAGCTCTGGAAGGGGGACAACGTCTCATACGACGGGAAGATATTCAAGTTCAAGGACGTCACCGTGCAACCAAAGCCCGTCCAGAAGGACTGCCCTATCTGGATCGCCTCCAACCCGAGGTCGACGGGAGAGCTCGAGGGCGCGCCCGGGAACATCGAGGGGAACTTCGAGAGGGTTGGGAAGTACGCCGACGGGTGGATGACGACCATGGTGACTCCGGAGGAGTACGACGAGGACCTTGCCAAGGTCCTGAGCTACGCGAAGAAGTACGGCAAGAGCAAGTCGAAGTTCAAGGCCTCTCTTTACTACAACGTGAACATGGGAGAGAAGGACAAGGCAGGCGCCGAAGCGGTTGACTTCCTCACGAAATACTACAGGGAGGACGCGTCTCACGTGCTCGACAAGTGGGTCGCTTTCGGGTCGAAGGCCGACGTGATGAAGAAGCTGGAGGCGTTCGTCGACGCGGGTGTTGGGGACTTCAACATCCGGTTCGTGGCATGGGACCAGATCAAGCAACTGAAGAAGTTCAGCAAGGAGATACTTCCCTCCTTCTCCTAGCGCCCTACCAGTGAACCTTCGCGTACGGGGTCAGTGACTCGACCCCGTCGGCGGTTATCAGGAGGCAGTCCTCGATGACGGCGGTCCCGAAGTCGAGGATGTGCGCCATCGGCTCGAAGGCGAACGACATGTTCTTCATGAGCCTGGTGTCTGGAAGCCCCAGAGACGGTATCTCGAAGAAGGACGTGGCGATCGCGTGATGGACCATCAATCCGAGGTAGATTCTCCCTCGGTACTTCTCCTTCAGCCCCGACCCGTCGGCGAGCTCTTCGGCCCTCATGACGAGGCTCGATGTTCGCACGCCGGGCTTCATCATACCCGTGAGCGTGTCGAAGGCGGTCTCGATCACGTCGAGGACCTGCCTCTGCTCGGTGTTCGCGCCCCCTAGGACCACCGTCCTCGACATGTCGCTCTGGTAGCCGAACTTTACGGCGCCCATATCGAGGTAGACCATTTCCCCGCGGCGTATCTTCCTCTTGGTCGGGTAGCTGTGCTTCAGGCCGGACTTGGGGCCGGAGTTGACGATGGTGGGAAAGCCCCCTCCGTGGCCGCCCTCGCTCGCGATCGTGTAGTTCGCGATGGCCGCTATCTCGCTCTCCGTCTTTCCGGCCGATATCGCCTCCACGGCGGCCTGCATTGCGTGGGCGGTGATCTTCCCCACATCCCTGAGGAGGGCGACTTCCCTCGGGCTCCTTATGCTCTTGACGGAGGTGTACTCGAACCAGAAATCGACGCACATCGCCTTGACCCGGGGCGCGAGCGCTTCCCAGATGGACATTGGGAGCTTGTCCCGTCCGACGAGGCCGACCTTCCTTGCACCGAGCTTCAGAATCGAGCGCGAAATGGCCTCTGCGAACTCCTCGGCCGAGTGATGGACCGCCGTGAACTCCTGGACCCAGGTCATCCACGCGTAGGAGTTGATGGGCTCACCGTGCAGCACCGCGTCGGTGATAATCTGGGGGGCCTCTTGCAGGGGAACGAGCACCGCGGCCCTGCCGAACGGGAGGAAGTTTGTGAGATAGAGGATGTCTCCCGGATCTCCGGCGTCCCCAAAGATTAGGAGTGCTCCAACTCCCTTCTCATCCATCGCCTTCCTGACCTTGCGTAACCTACTGTCGTATTCCGTCTGCGGGAAGGGGAGATCAAGGTACCTACTCCTGGTCTTCCAGTCATAGGGGACCTGTGAAGAGTAGCCCGCCGTCATGGGCGACACGGTCTCCCCGGGGTCCGCCGAGAGAATACGCGTTCGATTCTTGGCGGCATGAGGTGTCGCTACCGGCCCTTCGGGACGATCGGGAGCACGACACGGGAGGGGCGCTCAAGGTCGTGGAAGACGGTCTGCTCCGCGACGAGGAGGTCGGAATCCTGTCCGAAGGGGTGTCCGGTGTTGGGGTTCCGGTCGTACTTCGGGAAGGAGCTGCTCGAGACGTCCAGTCGGATCCGGTGTCCCTTCATGAACAGGTTGCTGATCACCCAGAGGTCGATTTTGAACTCGTAGACCCTCCCCGGCTTGAGGAGCTCCTCCCTCGCCAGGCTCCTGTTGTAGCGTCCGCGGATGATCCCCTCGGTGAGGTGCATCGAATAGCCGCTCGGATACACATCCACGAGCTGGGCCCAGAAGTCAGTGTCCCTGGCTGAGGTCGAGGCGAAGAGGCTGACGGTCACGGGCCCACTGACCTCGACCTCCCTGGCGAGAGGCGGCGTCGAGTAGACAAGGACATCGTCCCTCCTCTCGACCGGCCTCTGGTCGAACGGGCCCTCTGCGCCCTGACCCATGTCGTCGATGTTCGGGACTGGATATGCCGGGTCGTAGCGGTACGAGTCGCTGCTGCTGCTCTTGAGGGGCTTCCTTGAGGCTAGGAGCCCGTCGCCGAATGAGCCGTTTGCCTTCCCCTTGCTGTGCAGGTAGTGTGGGGTCTGAACCATCTCCTTGGGTGGCCAGTGGTCCTGGCTCTTCCACTTGTTCGAGCCCAGCGTGAAGAGGTCGACCTTCGGCTCCCTCTCGATCCCGTTCGCGACCCCCTTCAGCCAGCGGTCGAACCATCTGAGCTTCACGGTCCGGAGGTCGATGAGAGCCGACTCGCCGAAATCGATCTCGCCGATCTTCCTGGTCGAGTTCACATGGTGAGGCCAGGGCCCGATTATCAGCTTCTGGCTCTTCCTGGTGCTTCTCGACCTTCGTGAAGAGGTCATCCCTAGATAGTTCAGGTGGGTCCCTATCACATCGTCGTCGTACCAACCAGAGATGTGCAGGACCGGCAGGTTGACGCGCGACAGCTTGTCTTCGTAGAAGGCGCGTCGCCAGTACTCGTCGGCAGAGGGGTGCTGGACCCACTCCTGCCAGATCCGTGACCGCCTCCCGAACTCTTCGTCCATCGTCTTGAGGGGGAGGTGCCGGAAGAGCTTCTCGGTGTCGTAGAGCGAGGTCGTCGTGTTCCTCTTTCCCTCTATCAGGGCCATCCACTGGGCCATCCAGAGGACGAGTGCACCGTTCTGGTATGGGACGTTGAGGACGGGGTCGGGGAGCGAGACGGTGCAGATCATCGCCTTCAGCCCGGGTGGCTTCAGCGTCGCGGCGGTCCACTGGTTCCACGCCGAGTAGGAGGCGCCGATGGTCCCCAGGCTCCCGTTCGACCAATCTTGGGTTGCGCACCAAGCCAGGGTGTCGTATCCGTCCCGCGCATCGTCGTCTTGAAAGGGTCGGTAGGTGCCTTCTGAGTCGTTCTTCCCCCTGCAGTCCTGGATGACGTACGCGTAGCCGTGCTTGGCGAAGAAGAGGGCTTCGTCGTTCTGTATCTTCTGGTAACCGTCGACAGTCCGGTACGGCGTCCTCATGAGGATGACGGGGAACTTTCCCTTGGAATCTGGCCTGGATATGTCGGAGGAGAGCCTCTTCCCGTCCCTCATCCGCTGCCTTACGCCGAGCTCAAGCCTGACCGGATGTTCCTGGCCACGCATCGAGCGTCTACCAGCTCCCGCTACTCTGGCGGAATCTCTTGGGAGATGAGGTTCAGGTTGATGCCCTGGCCGCGCCTCGCCACGAAGGCGATCACGTAGATCACAATCCCAAGGACGAATGTCGGGATGACACCCTCCTCGAGCACGCTAGTGCCGGTCGGACCACCAATGGCCGGGGCCAGGAGGGCGTAGACCACGTAGACAGAAACGATGAGGCTCAGCACACCCAGGATCGTTATCAGAGGCACGCCTCCGTACTTCTTCTTAGCCCCCTCGTCTGAGGCGCTCTCGAAGAGGTCCTTGCGTCTGTAAGGATAGACGATCGCCGCCACGGCCACGAAGATGAACGCCAGGAAAGTCCCCGCAGTCCCGTATGAGAAGAGCACGCTGAGGTAGCTGGTCTGGAATATCGAGATGTACAGGTAGGCCAGCGAGGCCACGACCATTACCACCACCGCGTTGACGGGGGTCCTCGTCCGCGAGTTGACCGACGCGAACGCTCCCGGAAGCACCCTATCGAACGACCAAGCGAAGATGTTGCGGCTCAGAACGAAGAGCTCCGAGACGAACATCACTATGATAGTCCCTGCGAACGCGAGGTTGAAGAGGACGATGAGCGCCGCGTTATGTGTCCAGAAGATCGAGAGCCCTGACGAGAGCGGAATGGTCAGGTACGGATTGGCCGAGGAGCCAATCAGCCATAGACCAGCGATGGCGTTCACGAAGGCAGGACCTTCACCGAAATACTCGACTGCGAATATGATCGTGACGAAGACCATGAAGATCACGCTTCCGCCGACCTGCGCGAGTAGCTGGCTCCTCCTGTTCTGCTTCACCTCGCCCGCGAAGTACGCAGGATAGTAGAACCCAAGGTAACCGAGAAGACCCAGCGCGCCCGCAGCAAGCGTCGTTGTCGACAGGACCGGCGGGACCCCGTTATAGGACCCGTATTGACTCTGTCCGGCCGCGATCACAGCGTTGTACGCGGAGGTTCCGTTCACGGACGGGTACTGGGCGTTGAAGTTCGCCTGGAACGTCGAGTTGCCCGCGGAGAGCACCGTCGCGACGAAGATTAATCCGATGATTATGGCTATCACCGTCCAGTACTTTACGACCGCACCCGACAGCTTCGTGCTGGCAGCGACTATGAGACCCGTCCCGACCACGGCAACTGCGGCAATCCAGAAGGTCGCGCTCGTCCCAAGCAGCGTGTTCGCGAGACTGATGTACGACTGGTTGTGCTGGAGAATCCCAAGGTCGTAGAACATGGGCGCGAAGGACCACTGGGAGAGCCACGGGCTTACGGACCCAATCACCGAGAGAGCGAGAAGCGTCAATGAGAAGTTGACCACGAAACCCGTCCCGGAGTTGAGGACCCTGCTGGTCCAGACGTAGTCGCCTCCGGTTCTCGGCATGGCGATGGAGAAGAGCGCGTACATCCCGGCCACGGGGAGGATAAGGAGGAGCCCGATCAGAGGACCGACGAGCGGGTTCGCATCGGGATAGAACGCCGGCGTGAAGACGCTCGCGTTGAAGACGTAGAGCAACCCCATCCCCGAGAGCGCCATCCCGAGCGCCTCGATACCCGAAATCTGCTTGGTTAGACCGGTAGCTTCCCTCACAAAGGTTGCCGGCGACTTCGCCATCGTTGAGCCGTAGAAGGAAGCAATATTTCAATTGCGCGAATTAAAGATTATTCATAAAATAATTGCCGTCTCGGGTCTTCGGGGCGGTCTCCTCGCAGTACTTTCCCCGTGACGTCACGGGTAAACCCACCTAGAGATGACCGTGAGCCACGAGAGTCGCCCCGGCGACGGAGAGGGAGGCTCTGTTCGTCGTGAAGTTCACGCCGAGCACTCTTATTCCGACGACTCCCGCCGAGTTCGCGTTGAGGCCGTAGCCATATCCTAGGAGAGGGTTCAGGCCGACGAGAAGGGCAGTGGCCCTCCTCGACTTCTCTGCGGCTGCTGCGGTGATCTTTCCGAGGGCGGCCGAGGAAGACTTGCTTCTCCAGGCGACTAGTTGGCCGTCCCTGAATTCAAGCGTTCCGTCCTTGATCAGTCCGAATCGTGTGATGGTGGGAGAGAACGTGAACGAGCCGGAGACAGACTCGGGGTCGATCTCGGAGTAGACGTAGCCGGGCGGGATGTAGCAGATGTTGTTCTCGCTCCCCACGTCTCCTTCGTCGACGATGCCGTCCTCGACTTCGATCTTCCCTGCAAGCTGGAAGGTGAGTTTCGAGCCGGGCGTCTTGACCGTCCCTCGGGAGCCGTCCGCCAATTCGGATGACAGCTTCTTTGCAGTCTTACGTATGCTCTTGTAGTCCGCTAGGGCGGCCTTCAGCTGGTGCGTGGCCACCACTTCGACCGACTTTCCCAGGATCGCCTGTGTCTCCTCGCCGAGGTAGCCGAAGGCCATTCGGACTCCCCGAAGCCTCGCCTTGGACGCGGCCTTGTACCACGATTCGCCGTAGGCGGTAGAATCGAGCTGCTCTCCGCGGGCGAGCCTGTGCGAGAAATTCCCCAGGACAGGTCCGGGTATGAAGACGTAGGCATCGGTGCCCGAAAGAAGCTTGTATTCCTGCTTCCCCATCTTCCCGAGGACGTCCTTGGGCGTCTTGTGAACGCCTTCGACGTAAGTGTCCTCATCCTCAAAAATCGTCAGGGGGATGGCTCCCATCTTCCTCGCCTCCAGAACCACCTGGCGGGCGAACGGCAGGCCGTTGTTCCACGTCTCGACTGTGACGGATTCGCCCTTCTTCACCGAAAGCGATTCGACCAAGATCTTCCTTGCTACTTTTCTGTAGAGGTCGTCGGCCGAGGATCTGGAGCTCATTGATCTTTCAAGGGTCCCCGCTCGATACTTAACCATTTGAGGACGGAGTCAGGTCGGACGGGAGGACCGATAAGCGTTATAACCGAGGTCGGGCCTTTTTCTGGAAGATATGGTGAGGAAAACCCTCAGGGGAGTTTTCCCCCTGATGCCCTTCGTACTGAAGAAGAATCAAGAGATCGACCTGGCCGGATTGGAGGAGAACGTCCGCGCCTATGAGGAAGCGGGGTTCGACGGATTCGTCTCCTTCGGTTGCATGGGCGAGTTCTACGCCTCGAATTTCGAGGAGTTCAAGAAAGTCGTGGACGTAGCCGTCGGAGCCTCGCGCAAGATAAGCTGTGTCTTCGGGACCACGTTCCATAACACGCGCGACTGCGTCGAGCGGACGAAGTACGCGCAGGATGCGGGGGCTGACGGGGTGATGATCGGCCTCCCCTATCTGATTCCCTGCACAGCAGAGGCAGCGTTCGAGCACTTCCGGATAGTGAACGAGATCGCGAACGAAGTGCAGATCATGATCTACAACAATCCGTCCTCCTTCCGGTTCAACATTGACGTGGGACTGTGGGACAGACTCATGCAGCTCGACCGAGTGAAGGCCGTGAAGGAGTCGAATGGTGATGTCACGCACAGGACCAGGGTCGTGAGCCACATCTCCAAACGAATCAACGTCTTCTCCGGAGGAGAGAACTGGCTCCTGGGCGATTCCCTAGTCGGAGCGAACAGCCTCGTAGGAGTCGTCGCCCCAGGAGCTCCCCAGGCGGCGATCCAGTTCTTCGAGGCCTGCATGAGGAGAGACCTCGCCCGCGCGGTACCCTACCACATCAAGTTCACGCAGGTCTACGACGATTTGACGGCCCAGAACGAGGTCGCCTGGGAGAAGGCCTGCGCGGAGCTCGGGGGATTCAAGGCCGGGCCGCCGAGGGAGCCGTACCTCCCCCTCGAAGGCGCGCCGAGGTCCAGGTTGGCATCGGGTCTAGGGACCCTGAGGCGCATGGCAACAAGCCACACCGGTGCGCGGCGCACATAATCAGGTCTCTGGTAGAAGGCGCGGAACCGGCAGGGGGTGCCATGGAGGCTCTCCGAGCCCGCAAGGTTCGCGTGATTCCCGGCCATCTTTTTAAGCCGAAGACGGCGAACGTTTCTCCGGATGCCCCAAGCAAGAGACCCGGGGATATTCGACCTTCACGCTGACCTCCCGGCAGACGTGATAAAGTATCGCGACCAGGGAGAGCGGTCTGTCCTAGAGAGGAGACACCTAGCAAAGCTGCGCAAGGGCGGGGTGACCGGGCTGGTCGCGCCTATCTGGGTCGAGGGCCGGTTCAAGCCGAAGAAAGCGGTTGCAAGAGGACGAGTAATCGCCGACGCATTCCTCGCGGATTTCTCGGAGTCGACCAGCTTCATCCTAGTGAAGAACGTCCGTGAACTGAAAGCCGCAGAGAGGCGGGGCAAGATCGGGGTCGTGCTGGGGTGTGAGGGTGGAGAGCTCATCGGGAACGATATCGGGGCGCTCCGAGACTACCATGACCTGGGCCTACGCTCCTTCGGGCTCGTCTGGAACCAGCGTAATGCGCTCGCCGACGGCATGTACCATCCAAACGACGATCAGGGCCTGACCAAGCTCGGGAGAGAAGTCGTGGAGGAGCTCGACGACCTCCGGATTCTCATTGACCTGGCCCACATCGCCCCCAAGAGCTTCTGGGGAGTCATAGAGACAGCCAAGAGGCCGGTGATGGTCTCGCACGGCGCGACGGCCGCTCACAAGTCCCTCAGAAACTCGACCGACGATCAGCTGCGAGCCGTTGCCGAGAGCGGCGGAGTCTTCGGCATCTTTGCCGTGAACGCCGGCGACACCCACGACCTGAGGGCGTACGTCGACCACGTGATGCACGCGGTCAGGGTGGCGGGCGTGGAGCACGTGGGCCTCGGTCCGGACTTCTGCGACTACCTCCGGGACGAGCTGAAGGCCCAGGGCGACCAGCTGAAGGACATGGTCGGGCTGGAAGACACCACCAAGCTAGGGGCCGTCGTCCCTGAGCTCTCGAAGCGGGGCCTCTCCGAGGAGGAGATCCGGCTGATTACGAGGGAGAACTTCCTGCGAGTCTTCAAAGACGTCGTGGGCTAGGAAGCCTCTCTCAATACCGAGAATCGGGACGCCCCTCCAGCGTCCGGGAACCTCAGAAGGGGTGGAAGAAGGAGGGCATCGAGACCCCGAAGAGGGCCACCAAGATCACGCTCAATGCGAAGACCACGACCGCCGCTAGTATTGCGATGCCGATTGCTCCGAGCCACCCGACCTCGAAGACCGAACGGTAGAAGGCCAGCCACGCGATGAACGCGAGCAGGACCGCGAAGGGTCCTGCGGAGTGGCCGATCACCGCGCCCAGGAAGAAGTAGACCGCGACGACAACTACCACGTAGACTATCGCGCCTCCCAGGGTCGCCCACATCGCCTGTCCAAATTTCGCCTTGCCCGAGGTGACCACCCTGGCGGCTATGTAGACCGGGAGCGAGACGATTACCCAGATGATTACGAGCGCGACCAGAACGACGATCAGGTCGATGAGGCCGGCCATGGAAGGGAAGACGGGCTGCGTAGATTTAAGACTAGCCTGTCGATTTCACGCTTGCAGAGATAAATAGGATTCCAGGGGGAAACTGCCCATGCAAGTCCCATCACAGATGCTCATCGATGGAAAGTGGGTGGACGCCGAGAGCTTGGCGACATCGACTGTCCTTAACCCGGCCAACCAGGAGGTCCTAGCGACGCTCCCGAGGGGCGGGAGAGAGGACGCTCGCGCAGCCATCGACGCGGCCTCCGAGGCGCTCAGGAGGGCGGAGTCCATGTCCGCCTTCGAGAGGTCCAAGATCCTATTGAAGGCCGCCAGTCTCCTCGAGCAGAACGCCCAGGAGATGGCCACTATCATCACGAAGAACGTCGGGAAGCCCATCACCGACTCGGAGGCCGAGACGGCCCGGGGTGTGCTCACGCTGACATTCGCTGCCGAAGAGGCGAAGCGGCTGTACGGCCAGACCATACCGCTCGACACTAGCCCGTTCCCGCCCGGCAACATGAACAGGCTCGGGTTCACGATACGCGAGCCGATCGGGGTCGTCGGGGCAATCTCGCCGTTCAACTTTCCGCTCAACCTGCTCCTGCACAAGGTTGCCCCGGCGCTCGCCGCAGGGAACACGGTCGTGGTGAAGCCCCCGACCGACGGTCCGCTGCCCGCGCTGCTCGTGGCCAAGATCTTCGAGGAGGCGGGGCTCCCCAGGGGGATGCTCAACGTCGTGCTCGGGTCCGGCGGCGAGGTGGGAGACGAGATAGTCACGAACGAGAAGGTGAACGCGATCAGCTTCACCGGCGATACCGAGACAGGTAGGATGATAGCAGAGAGGGCGGCCAGGACGAACAAGAAGCTCCTGCTGGAACTCGGCGGGCACAACCCGCTGATAATCTTGGACGACGCCAAAGTCGTAAACGCTGTCAACTCCGCGGTCGCCGGGACGTTCTCGTATGCGGGGCAGGTCTGCACCGCCACCAGGCGGATAATCCTGAGCGAGCGGGTGAAGGAGAGGTTCCTGACCCAGTTCGAGCAGGCCGTCGGGACCCTGAAGGTCGGTGACCCGATGGACAGGACCACGAGCGTCGGGCCAGTGATAAACGTCCGGGCCCTCGAGAAGATAGACGGCCTGGTCCGCGACGCCTCGGACAAGGGAGCCAAGGTGAGGATGGGAGGGTCGCGCCTGGGCTACGGAGAGCTCGCGCAGGGCAACTACTACTCGCCAACGATCCTCGACGGAGTCGTCGGCGGGATGGAGATCTCGCAGAAGGAGATCTTCGGGCCCGTCGCGGCGATAATGGAAGCGTCGAGCGACGAAGAGGCGATCGAGCTTGCCAACAACACGATCTACGGTCTGCAGGCCTCGATCTACACCTCCGACCTGGCGCGGGGCATCAGGATGGCCAAGAGGATCAAGGCCGGGGCCGTCATGATAAACGACAGGACGAATCTCCGCTGGGACAATGCCCCGTTCGGCGGGATCAAGCGCAGCGGAATGGGGAGGGAGGGCGTCAGCCTCGCAATCGGGGAGCTCACCGAGCTGAAGTTCGTGGTCGCGAACCTGGCAGAGTAGGCAGTTCGCTACTCGAAATCGTTCCTGATGAGCTCGAGCTGGTTCTGCGACCCGAGCTTGCTTACCCTGAGGTAGCCGAGCTGCTCGAGCCTCTTAGCCTGCCGCCACGCGGTCGTCCTTGGCACGCTGAACCGCTCCCTTATCTCGGCCTCGACCACCTTCCCTCCCCTGTCCTTGATGAAGCGGAGCATCTCGATGTCGCCTGGCCTCAGGGCGGACGGATCCGCTCCCGATGGCCTTCTTCTCAGGACCAAGAAGGCCGCAGCCCCGGCCAGCACAATTACCGCAAGAATCACAGCGACTAGCTCAGGAGTTACCATCGGGGACGGCCCTGAGGAAGAAGTCGTGCTCGAGGATGCAGACGAGGACGCGCCGGACGTGGATTCGGTGGACGAGCTCGAAACCGTCGTGCCTGTCTTCGTGGAGCTCGAAGTCTGGCTCTGTGAGGTTTCTATCGGTAGGCCATAGCTCACCTCCCAGGCGCCGGGACCGAGGAGGAGGACCGGCACCACGTTCTGGCTGGTCACCGAGATGGGCGCGCTGGAGAGGGAGAGTATTGTGGATTGCGCGGGAAGCTCCACCGTGGAGTTGGCGGCCCAAGTGAAGTCGACGGTCCAGACGGAGCCCTGCTTGGTGGTCAGCGCGCTCGTGAAGTAGGACAGGTCGATGGAGGTGGCGCCGAGCGTGTAGATCGTGATGTTCGTGCCGGATATCTCGTAGGAGGCGGGCGCGCCTGTCTGGTCGACCGATAGTATGTCCCCTACTTGAGCCGAGAGTAGTGGGATCGTGATTGAGGTCGTGTTCTGCGGCATGAGGAGGGTCTGATTGATCGCCGCGTCGCCGTCAGCGGACACGGCGATGGATGTAGACTGCACATACGGCACCTGTGCGGTGGACCCTGCCGCGAGATTCAGGCTCGTCCCTGTCATCAGCAGGATCAGGAGGAGACCCGCGGCCGTCAGTGTGACAGAATGAGACAAGGGGACAGCGGGCTCGTGCTATCTGAGGGCGGTCAATAACGTTGCTAAGGGGATTCAGGAATTAGAACGGAGGAACCAGGGGGTTTCTTGGCCCCCCGGTATCCTGTCCACGGTTGTCGATGGACTATCAGTGCCCGCTGTCGTGGGCAATCTCCCGCGCTGCCTGGGTCAACAGCTGGGTGGCCTGGTTGGTCTGCTGCAGGCCAGTGCTGAAGTTCCCGGACTGGAACGACGCGATGGCTGTGCCCAAGAGACTCTGAGCCTGCCCGAGCTGGCCCTGTATCTGTGTGCGCTGGGAGGACGTGATGTTTGCCTTCAGTGCCTGTTGCTGGAGCTGTGCAGCCCTTGGGTCCAGCACTGTCTGGATGAACTGGATGGCCTTGTCGTCTCTCAATGCGTTTGCCAGTTGGTTGATGTCGGTAGCGACCTGCTTGAGGTGGCTGGTCGCGTCAGTCAGGAGGCTGGCGATTGCCGTGGTCTGTGCCTCGGTCGAGCTGGCTGTGATCGAACCTAGGAGCGTTGAGGCCTGGCTCGTATCTGAGGACGCCTGTCCCAGATTTGTCTTCGCATCACTGCAGATCGCCGCTGATGCGTTCTTGGAGCTGCAGAGGGTGTTGACCGTTGCCTGGAGCTGGCCTGTCCTGTTATCGATTCTTACGATTTCGCTCTGGAGATACTGGACTTGGTTCCCGATCTTCACCGACACAACGATCTCGGATTGAAGGGACTGCGCCGCGCTCCTGAAATCCTTCATGGCACCAAGGGCATCTTTCGCCGCGAGGGTGGCGTTCGTGCTGACTGCGGATTGGGCCTGAGTTAGCAATCCGGCACCCTCATTGATAAGCGACTGCGCCGCGGTGACGCTGACCCCCTGCTTCTGGGCAACGGCGAGTACCTGCCCAGCGTAACTCTGGGCCGCCTGCGCCAGCTGGATCAAGGTGTTGGCGGAGTTGGTCTTGGAGTTTGAGGTAGACGAGGTAGAAATGGAGCTTGAACTGGTAGAGCTTGAACTCGGGTTAACCTGTGCAACGACGGGGGCTATCCCCATCAATAGAAAGGCTAGGACCACTGCGCTTGCAATGAGCGTCTTCGGTTTCGACTTCATGGTAGATGTCTCCTCGGGTTAGATGTAAAAGGGACAGCCAGTGGGACGTGGAACGGTCGTTCCACATGAGCTATGAGGGTAACCTTTCGCTGTCTGTCGAATTGCTCTTCGCCTATGGACGGCTCACCTAATGGAATGCGCCCCGGTGTTCCGGACCCAAAGCAGAGAGAGCTCCTTGATCAGCCGCTGTCTTCCTTTAATAGCCCACGATTGTTTGCAGCCGATGAAATGACAGAGGCAAAGCAAGACGAGCAGACGAGGATCGATTTCTATGGCAACAAGGCCGTCGCCAAGTTCGTCATGGCCGAGGGCATCCCTAGGACGACGGGAGCATTCAAAAGGATGGTAGCGTCTGGCAGCACCGAGAAGCTTGACAACAAGAAGGGCATTGCCCTTATCGCATGTCTGGGGAACGTGATGTTCACGAAGCATCCACAGCAGATTACTGTCATGGATAAGGTCACCGGAAAGACAATCGCGACGTTCGCGTAAAATAGGTTCGTCCGGGCCTGCACCTGCAGGCCCGAGCCGATACTCCCGCCTTGATAGTGGAACAGAGAGCCTCCCGACTAGCTGAGCGCGCTCTGCCAGAGGCCTATGGTGTTCCCTTCACTGTCCTTGAAGTAGGCGGTGAAACCCATCTCACCGATCGACTGCTTCTTGCCCACTGCCTTACCGCCGAGCTTCTCGATGGTCGCAATCGACTTGTCGATGTCCTTCACCGCGATCGTAACGACTGGGGCCTTGAGTGGGCCGCCCCTCGCGCCCATCCCGCCGTTTATGGCGCCCGGGTTCTTCGGCATCCTCTCGGCGTCGACCTCGGTCGTGGTCAAACCCCAGTACTCCATGTCACCCATCTGCTGGATGTCCCAGCCGAAGGCCTTCTTGTAAAATGCAGAGGCCCGCTTCACGTCGTCCGCTGGTATCTCGAAGTGCACTACTGAATCCATGTGACTCTACTGGTTGCAGAGCTATTTAATGGCCATAGGAAGGAAAAGTATATCGTCCCGGCGGAGCCCTCGTTTACACGGCGCAAACGGAGGGGAAATCAGACGACTAATGGGAAGGTGAAGAGCTTCGAGAGCACTCGTCCGGTCCCCGTCGCTGCGAACACTCCGATCTTGTACTTGCCCTTCTGGAGGGTCGCAAAGCAGAACACGACGTCGCCGGTGGAGTGAGGCTGGAGTCCAGCGCCGGAGGACGTTATCCGGATAGGCTGGCCGGCGGCGTTGTAGATAATCGCGTAGACCACCGGGAGGAACGTAATCGCCGAGTTGTTTCTGAACGGGATGGAGATGCGCACCGGGCAGTTCAGGCCTCCAGACGACCTTACGGGCTTTCCGGCCGTGAGCGACTTGTAGGAGAATCCCAGGATGCCGACCGGAGAGGTCTTCTCGAGGGCGCGGTAGACCTCTCTCCTGTTCAGGAGGTCCAGCTGGAAACGGCCGCCCCCGACGTAATCTGGCACCACTATGAGGGTAGTGCCCGAACCCTTGGCGTCTGTGTCCATGAGACCGGCAGCGTAGGGGATGTAACCCGGCGAGATCAGGGTAATCTGGTAGTTCTCGTTGGGCAGAAGACCATTGCCGTGCACGGTAACCTGGTCCCCGAGGTAGGCCGTTGGAGCCTCGGACGACACCGAGGCCTTTAACTCGAACTCGGCGGTTCCGCGGGCGTCCGTCTTCGTGCTCGAGACCGCCTCGATCTGCACCTTGGTGCCTAGCTCTCCCTTGGACCCGGTGGTCGCGACCTCCGGGACGGTGAGCTTCGTGCCCATGGGAATAGAACCTGTGGACGTGGTCTTGAACGTGGCCACCTTTGAGCCGCCGAAGAGGAGGTCGTAGCTCTTGCTCTTGGCGAGCCCTTTGCCGCGGACAGCTACCGTATCGCCGACATTACCGGTCTTTGGCTTCAGATCAAGGGTTGACACGGAACGGCCCCGGCGAAGGGAGAGTGCCTTATCAGCTTTCCTCGACGGGAGAGCGAAATCCTGACCGATGATGGAGCTTTGTTGAGCGCGGGGCTGAAATGCTGCGGTCCCGAATCTGAAGCATGGAGTCGGACCTTCATCGGTCGATGAAGAAGATCGTGCGCGGAGAGCTGGAGCTCGACCGCTACACGGTCATCGAGGAACCGATATTCCCTCCGACCCGCAGGATATCGTGGGAGGCGTACAGGCCCGACCTCCTCGGTTTCCGCTCAGATTCACTGACCGAGGAGATCGCCGTCGTGGAGTGCGAGACCCATCCGAGCATGCCTCGCTTCACTTCCAAGAATCACTCCAGCCTCTGGTTCCAGCCATCCGTTCTCCGTGATGGATCCATAAGGAGAATCCTCGCGGTGCCTCGTGGGAAGCTCCACGCCGTCAATCTCGGGTTGAGGCAGAACTGGGAGATTTGGGTGCTTGGTTCGACCCATCCTCTCGAGAAGATCACTGCTATCAACTAGGGTGCCAGCGGAAAGTCGTCCGCGGATGTCCACTATGTTCTCCGTGTTTTAGGTAAACCATATGGGTGATGCATATGAATCTAGGTCGCTCAGAGTTTCTTCGCAGTCAGGATCCGGCAGCTCAAAGACTCCCGGACGAGGGGAAAGAGGATGAAGGCCGAAGAGGGCGACACTTCTGGAACTTAAGGTTCCTAGCGACCTGCTTGCTACCGGCCCCGTTTAGGTCGCCCGAAGAAGGCCCGACTCCCCCAGTTTTACTCAGATGGTCTCGCGTTGAACGTTGGTTATCCGTTGTCTTGAGTGCCTCGCGGAGATAGTCGCGAGAGCGGCGACCGCGACGAGAGCGAACACGGACCCGAGAAAAGAGACAGGCAAGGACGAAGCATTGCCAGAAGAGCTGGTCTGCGTAGTGGTCGATGTCTGAGTCGTGTTGACTGTCAGGAACGAGGTGACAGTCGTACCCGCTATGGGCAATGAGTACGTGCCGGTCGTGCTACCCAGGTAGACATAGTCGGGATTGCCGAGAGAGAGAGTAGAGATGCCGTTTCCGGTGTAGGTCACCTGTAGGTTGTCAGTAGCTTCCCCGGTGTTTCCCCCGAACGTGTAATCGGTCGGGTAGGCCGTCTGCACGCCGGTCGTGGAGTTCCCGTAGTAGAGGCCGAGAGCGGCGCTCAGCGCCGTGAAGCCGGTCGCCTCACCGTTCCCCTCCCCTCCGAAGACCAGCTCAGACTCATAGAACAGCCCGTCAGGGACGGTGGCGTTCCCGGAGACCTCGAAGTAGGCGCTCTGGACGGAGGGGTCGTGTATCGTTGCGTTGTCGAACCAGTCGATGGCCTGCGCATTCGCTGAACCGTTGCCCATTACTTGGGCACCGATCTGGACCTGGACGCCCGTTCCAGGAACGGTGGTCTCGCTCATTATGAGGGCGAGCAGGAAGGGGAAACTGTACGATGAGTTAGAGGACTGGAATGAGTAGTAGTATCCGGGATTGGCGGGATACGCGTATCCCCCGTCAGTCGACGAGACAGTACTGTTGCTCAGGAAGCCCGAGACGCTCCCGTTCCAGATGTTATCTGCCCACGAGACCACCGAGGCGCTCGTGACGAAGTCGGGGGTGTCCTGGGTCCAGTAGTCCTGCTGGTTACCGCCAAGTTCGTTGACAACGAGGATGGAATTCAGCTGGAGCGTCACGCCCGAGAGAGTGTCGTTGTAGAACGAGGCGGACGCGTTGTAGGCCTGCATCGAGGCGATGTCCGCTATCCCTATGACGTCAGTGCTCTTGATTGTATAGGGTGTCACAACCCCCGAGACGTTGTTCAGGCCGTACGATGCGACGCCCGTGGGTTCAGGGGGAGTGAGCGGGTAGCTGAAGTAGGGGCTGATCGGGAACGTCTGAAGGTTGTAGGTCACGTTGGCGCTGTACCCGTAGGTGTAGAAGACGAGGTAGTACAGTCCTTCCGAGACCTTCAGGGAGTGCGTGACCGCGCTGCTGTTCTGAAGGAACAGCGACGCGGAGATGTCGCTCGCGCCGTTGTTGAAGTTGTTGTACTGCGTAGTTGTCATTATGGCCGTTGAGAGCGTCGTGTTGCTGCTCATAGCGATGGAGATCGTCGTGGGAGTCGACGGAGCGTCGATCTGGTAGGGTTGGTAGTAGCCAGAGAGGAGGACTAGTTGATACGGAAGAGGAGTCGTAGTAGCGCTGTGAGAGGCCATCATGGGTGATGAGATAATCAGGAGCCCAATCAGCAAAGCACTCGGAGCGGTAAATGATTGCAACGACAACCGCATAATTTCCCACCCTATATAGACGCTACACGATTCTACGAGATAAGAACAAGACTGGAGGCGCACAGGAGTTGACTCTGCGCCGGACCGAAGTTAGTCGGCTGAGTTGAACGGGTCAGCTCTTCCGGTTCGAGGCGGCCCGCTCCTTCACCGGGGGGTTCGCCTCGATGTCGGCGGCTTCCGCTCCGCTCTGCTTAGTTCCTATGTCCCAGAACTGTTCCACGTTGGTGACGAAGATCTTCCCATCTCCCGAGGCACCGGTCGTTGCACTGCTGAGGATGGTATTGACCACCTTGGTCACTTGGTCGTCCTTCGAGATTATCTCGAGTTTCGTGTGTCGGATATACTCGTCTTCCTGCGTCCAGGTCCCCCTCATGTGGACGGTCGTGATGACCCGGGTCCGGCCCCTTCCCTTGACTTCCTCGAGTGTGAGGCCGCCGACTCCGATATTCTTTAGCGCCTCATCTACGGCCTCAAACTTCTCTCGTCGAATGACCGCTTCTATCTTCTTCATGGGGGTCTAGCCTTCTCGGACGCGCCGAGATACTTAAGATTTGTCCGGGGATTTTACAGAGTTGTGCCACTATACACGACTCAGGTACATCCCGGGTGTTTGGGATTCTGCAGAGGGTGAATCAGCTCTCATCCGTACTCTGGACGACCCCTTCCATTGCAAAGCACGAGAAACTGGGAATCCAGGGTTTAGATGCCAAAAAACCCGAGGACATAACGGAATTATAGTGAAGAAACACACCCTATGAGTTAGTGTGATTCCCAGACACTTCTTCCTAACAAACGGAGTCGGAAGGCACAAGGAGCGCCTTCAATCCTTTGAACTGGCGTTGAGGGATGCAGGGATACAGCATTGCAACCTTGTCGGCGTCTCCAGCATAATACCTGCCGGGTGCAGGCTCATCCCGAGGGAAAAGGGGCGGAAGATGCTCACTCCAGGAGAGATTACCTTCGTGGTCCTCGCAAGGAACGAGACCAACGAAGCGCACAGGTTGATCGTCTCCTCCGTTGGCCTAGCGATTCCTTCGAAGAAGGCTCAGTATGGTTACATCTCCGAGCACCACACGTTCGGACAGACCGAAGAAGCGGCCGGGGACTACGTGGAAGACCTCGCGGCGACCATGCTAGCCACCACCATGGGCATAGAGTTCAACCCAGAGACGGCGTGGCGGGAGCGGGAGCAGCTGTTCAAGTCGAGCGGGATGATAATCAAGACGACCCACATAACCCAGTCCGCAGCCGGCGACAAGAACGGCCTCTGGACCTCCGCGGTGGCAGCCGCGGTCT
Source organism: Candidatus Gagatemarchaeum stordalenia (assembly GCA_003164815.1). Taxonomy (GTDB): domain Archaea; phylum Thermoproteota; class Nitrososphaeria; order Nitrososphaerales; family Gagatemarchaeaceae; genus Gagatemarchaeum; species Gagatemarchaeum stordalenia. Next base: position 75,805 of record PLUF01000069.1, on the reverse strand, counting down.
TCGTCCCCTAGTCTGACTGATCGAACCTAGCGCGATAACGGAGAGCGCGCTCGACTGAAGATTCTCGGCCGCACAGTTCTCCGGGCCGGCACTAGTCGATGAACCGGTTCAGGAATTTGTCGTCCGAGACCCTGTACCTGTACTTGCCGACTGTGACCTCCTTTCCCTTCCTCACCGCTTCCACGAACTGCGGAGCGGAGTCCAGCCACTCCACTATGTTGCCCTGTCTGTCCTTCAGGAAGGCCCATTCGCCGTCCTTCTTCTTGAATCCCGTCCACTCGAGAAGGTTTAGCGTCTTCTCCAGCGCCTTGTCGGAGACCGGAGAGGGGGGAGGGACCAATTCAGCAGGGCTGGGTGCGCCGGACCTGAGCGTCCGCTTCTCTTCGACGAGCGCCCGCTTCTTCTTCTGAAGCTCCTCAATCGCAAGGTCGGCCGACTTCAGCTCGGCCTCAATCTGCTTCTCTCGATCCTCAGCGGCGGCCATGTCTGGCATAGCCGGTAGAACGAATATTTAGGCTTCTGACCGGCAGCGGTCCACCCGACCGAGCACCTCAGTTCCCGCTGGCCTGGTCTCAACTTGTGCTGACAGAGGTCTGGATTGCGGCCGGTAACCAGATTTGGGCAGGTCTTCCGGAAAAAATGGGGGAGCCGAGTATGGTCTATTCCTAAACGCTGCCGTTCAGGAGGACCAAGTACTCGGTGGAACCCGACTTCAGGTCCAGCGACACTGACGCGGTCGAACCCACGAAGCTACCTCTGGACGTTCCCTGCAGGATGAACGCGCCGTTGGCGCTCGTAGTTCCTTGCCCGGAGATGGTGCTTGCGGATGGACTCATCACGCCAGAGCCGGATGTGACTGCGTATGTTGTCGGACCTACGACGACACTCCCGGTGATGGAGAGCGTGTACCCTGCCGTCAGGTTGCCGGAGACGGTGAAGACCAGGGAGCCTGATGCTGTCCCGTTCGTACTCGTGCTTCCGACGACCGCGTACTGGCCGGAGGTGCTCGTGAAGGTTATTGCCTGTCCTACGGAGACCGCAACCCTGCCCTGAGGGGCGCCGAAACCTGGACCGCCCATTCCCGGACCGCCCGTTCCTCGGTTACCGCCTTGGCCGTTGGGGAAGCCAAAGCCGTTGCCCCAAGGTGGAGTGATCAAGGTGGTCGAGCCGGCTGTCGTGGATGAAGAAGTCGTCGATGTCTGTGCGCTTGCTGTCGATAATGCCGGGTATGCCAGCAGTACCGCTATGATGCCGATTGTCGCTGCCATGACTGTCGCTGTTTTCGCGAACTTGGTTGTCATTTTCAGAGACCGAACCCCGCTGCGGATATTTACGGAGATTCCGAAATCGTTCCATAATTGCTAGTGAATCCGTGCAAGATGCGCCCTCCGGGCCTTGCGGGCGCCCCCGTGCGGTTGCCGGCTGCTCCGCTGCGTTCGCAGAGGTCTCAGAAGGCCGAATGTCAGGGAGTGCTCTTTCGACATGAAATTGGGAGAACCTAACAGTAAAAATAGGGCAGGAATGTGACAGCGGTCGCATTTGGCTAAGCAACTCGACGAAGTAGACACGCCGGCCCTCATTCTAGACCTTGACAGGATGGAACAGAACATCAAGAGGATGGCGAAGTTCGCGAGAGAGTGCGGGGTCTCTTTGCGGCCGCACGTCAAGACTCACAAATCTCCAGAGATAGCCAAGATTCAGCTCGCCGCTGGTTCGAAGGGCGTCTGCCTGCAGAAGGTGAGCGAAGTCGAGGTCTTCGCGGCCGCGGGAATCGGAGACATCTTCCTTACCAACGAGGTGATAGTACCCGCGAAGCTCGAGAGACTGGCGCGGGTGGCAGATACTGCGCACATTGGGCTGGCAGCGGATGACGTCAATGTCGTCAAGACAATAGGGAGAATATTCAAGGATGCAGGCTCGGCGCTCGACGTCTACGTAGACGTGGACACCGGGATGGGCAGGTGCGGAGTCCAGCCGAAGGACGCCGCCAAGGTGGCAGAGGAGATCTCAAGGCAGGACGCTCTCGTCTTCAAGGGGATTATGGGGTATGAAGGAAACGTGAACGGCGCCAAGACCAAGCAAGAGCAGGTCAGGCTCTCCAACGCCGCCATGGACAAGATCGTCGCAGCGAAGAAAGGAATGGAGCGGGCCGGACTGGGTATAGAGGTCGTCAGCGTCGGCTCGTCGGTCAGTAGCAGGATAAACGCAAAGCACCCGGCGACCACCGAGATTCAGCCTGGNNCTTTTTTTTTTAAATGATACGGCGACCACCGAGATTCAGCCTGGCATGTACGCCCTCAACGACCACGTCCTGGTCAGCCGCGGGGTGGCGACGATGAAGCAGTGCGCCCTGACGGTAATCGCGACCGTGATGAGCAAGCCCGCCAGCGACAGAGCGGTCGTGGACGCCGGCTCCAAGGCTTTCAATTTCGACACCGGGCTCTTCCCGATCCCGCTGGACAGGAAGGGAGTCGTGATGGAGCACTTCTCGGAGGAGCACGGATGGCTGCATCTCACCGGGAGGGGAAGGGAGGTCAAGATAGGGGACCGGATCCGCTTCGTCCCTGCCCACTGCTGCACGGCCGTCAACCAGCACGAGCAGTTCGTCGGAATCAGGGGCGACAGAGTGGAGAGAATGATTCCGGTTCTCGCCCGCGGGAAGATGCTCTGAGCTAATCCCTTTCTTCAGACTATTCTGGTGGGATTTCCCTGAACCTGAGCATCAGATCGACGCCCTTGCTCTTCTGGTAGTAGTAGGAAACCGCGTAGATAGCCAGCCCGCCGATGAAGACACTGGCCAGCCCCGCTACGTAGTAGGGATTGACAGACGCGCCCGTGTACGCCGGGCTCGCCGCCGCTATCGCAACGAAGAGTCCGACCAGGAAGGTGACAAGCCCGAGTATCGCAATCGCAGGAATGCCGGCGACCTTCCTCTGGACTGTCGCTGGCGTACTCAAGAAGAGCGCCTTCTTCCTGTAGGGGAACAGCAGGCCGCTGAGGCCCACGAATGATATCGAGAGGTACAGCCCAGACGTCGTGTAGGCGAGGAAGGTTAGGACGTTCGCCTCAAAGATCGAGATCAGTATGTAGACCAGTCCGATTACGGCGATGAGGGCGAGCGCGAAGTTCGGCGAACCACCCCTGCGGCTGAGCTGAGAGAGTTTGGTGGGCATGATGCCGTCGAAGCTCCATGCGAAGACGATGCGGACTGTCGCCAAGACAATCGTCTCCAGGGAGCCAAGGACCGACGCGATTATCGCAAGAGGGACGAGCACGGCAACGATCACGCTGGGGTTGGCGAAGATCACAAGGTACGAACTCACTGGCTGAGACGGCAGGGTGTACGCCGCGTTCCCGCTGGAGGCCAGAAGGGCTGCTGAATTGATGAACTGTCCACCCATGATGGCGAACGGTGCCTCGAAGACCAGGAAGACGATCAAGGCGAAGACGAAGACCGAACCGATGACTCCGATCAGCTGAGACCTCTGGCTCTGCTTCACTTCCCCGCCCACGTAGGTCGAGAAGTTGTAGCCGAGGTAGTTGAGGAAGCTGTAGAACGTCCCCAACGTGATGCCGGCAAAGGTGAAGACAGTTACGTAACCGGCCTTGCTGGCCGCGTTGATTATCCCCTGGTAGCTCGCCCCGGACATCGCGTTGAAGTTGCTCTGGAAGGTCGTCGGAGAGGAGGTGGCGAGCGCGGCAAGGAAGACCGTCAGGCCTACCGCGACGACGATGAACGTCACCCACGTGTACCTGAATGTGTTCTTGATTCCCACAGCCGCCGCGAGCACGACTATCGCGAGGACCATCAGGCTGCCGAGCAGTATCGAGTTCTGCTGCGTGACTTCGGTCGCCATCGTGAGGTAGTGCGGGTTGCCCGTAGCCACGGCCAGGTTGTAGAACATGGTTCCGAGGCCGTACGACATGAGCCACCCAGAGACAGGCCCTATGAAAGAAAGGAAGAAGACCACGACCCCGAAGCTCTCCATGAAACCGACCGCAGGATGTATGATGCGGCTCACCCAGACGTAGTCCCCTCCGGTCCTTGGGAAGGCGGTGGTCATCTGGTAGTACAGCATCGCAATCAAGAGGTTGGGGGCGAGCGCAATCAGGACGGTCAGCGGGGTGTCGATGCCCTGGTAGGCGGCTCCTGCGAAGAAGATGTACAAGAGGGGCCACGGCAGGCCCATGTTTAGGAGGTTGAACATCAGAACGTCCTTGGCGGAAAGGTACCGTACGAGCCCCGTTGCCTCCCTCACGAAGACGTTCGACTTGGTAGACGCCAAGTAACGCCTCCCAAAGCATCTGCCATTATTTATGTCTTGATTTGTAGCGGATTTCTCTCGATTCTTTCCGATTAGATGAACATCAGGGGAGGTTTCACTCCACTTGTGTGATGTAGAACAGGTATGGCTGAGTCTGTGTCGGATAGGAGTCGGCAGCGACGAAGTTGATTCTGCAGACCACGAAGCCGTCGATGGGTGAGGAAATCGTCTCCAGCACCTCGCCTTCGAAGTTCCATATCTCCCCAAGGGTCTGCCCCTTCTTGACGCTCTCGCCGTACCCCACCTTCGGGATGAACAGGCCGGCGGATCTGTTTGCCACGAGGACCGGGTTCTTGAGGATCTTGACGCCCTTCTTGTACTCCGCCTTCCCTGAGAGTATCCCCAGATGCTTCATCACGTTTATGAGGCCGTCGTAGTGGATAGACACGGTCTCCTCTTCTAGCTTCCCCTCCTTCCCGGCCTCGACCATCGTGGCAGGGATGCCCCTCGTGGCTGATTCCCAGTAGAGGGTGCCGTCGGCGGTCACGGCGTACGTCGTCCCGACAGGGGGCACGCTGGTGCTCTTCGACGCTGGCAGGGCGTTAAGGTGATAGAGTACGGGGAAGCAGGACGCCAGTTCGGACGAGCGTCTGTCGATGTCCTTCCGGCCGGTTATCGGGACGTAGTTGAACGGGACGAGCGCCTCGTTGTAATCGGCTCCGTGCAGGTGGACCAGGGCATCCCCTTTGAGAGCGATCTCGTGGAGGATCTTGTGGGCAATCTGGAATGTGACGGTCGCGCCGGGAGAACCCGGGTAGGCTCCATAGGGGTTGACCTGGTCGATGGGGTTCACGAAGAGGTACCTCGCGTCGAAGGCCGTCGGATTTGCCAAGGGCACGATTATCACCGCCCCTGAAAGCTCCGAGGCCTTGAGGTCGCGCGCCAGCTTCACGGCGGCCACAATCCCGGAGTACTCGCACCCGTGCTCCCCGGCTACCACGACAAGCGTGGGACCCGGCTTCCGGCTTTGGATGATCGATATCGGCAGCTCGATGGTGCTCGCCGCCCTCTCGGCGACCCTGTACTTTCCGTGAACGCTTTTGCCGGGGACGCTCGTCACTTCTCCAATCTTGATCGAAGAGACCATGGACGCCCCGGGATGGAATCCAGCTGTTTTAAACGGCGAGGTGCCCGCTAGACGCGCTGCGCTCTCTGGGTTTCGGAGATGGCATCCTCCATGATGTCGAGGCCGGCTCTCGCGAGCTCCCTGGTGATGTTCAGCGCAGGAGTGATCCGGAATACGTTCCCGTAGAGGCCGTCATATGCTGTGAGCAGTCCTTTTTCGAAGGCGTCCAGGCAGGTCCTTCTCGTCTCCTCTAATCCCGGCTTCTTTGCCTTCTTGGAGACGACCATCTCGACCCCTATCAGGAGACCCACCCCTCTGACATCGCCCACGATGTCGTAACCCCTCTGCATCTTCAGGTATCGGTCCTTCATGTAGCGGCCGACGTTCGCGGCGTTCTCCCAGATTCTCTCCCGCTCCAGCAGGTTCATCATGGTGAGCGCTCCGGCGCACCCCAGGAGGTGTCCGGCGCCGGTTATCACGTGGGAGCCATGGGGCCAGTCCATCACTTCGCTTCTTGTGACGCAGGCGCTCACAGGGGTTCCTCCGCCCAGTGGTTTTCCGAGGAGCAAGATGTCCGGCTCAATCTTCCAGTGCTCCGACGCGAACATCTTGCCGGTCCTGCCGAAGCCCGTCTGGACCTCGTCTACGATGAAGAGGATTCCGTGCCTCCTGCAAATCTCCTGCAACCCCTCGAGGAAACCCTTGGGCGGCATCAGAACTCCCCCGTCTCCCTGTATGGGCTCGACGAAGAGGCCCGCCACCTCGTCGGGGGGCACCGTTGTCCGGAATACCTGATCCTCCAGGTAGTTCAGCACCCACTCGCCCGGCTCCTTCCCCCCATCCCAGCGATAGGGATACGGAAACGGTATGTGTGTGACCTCCGGGACAAGGGGGGAGAAGCCCCTTACCGTGCCCGCGCTGTAACCGGATATGGAGAGGGCGCCGTACGTCCCGAGCCCGTGGTTCGAACCTGCGAACGAGATGAACCGCTTGCGCTTGGTATGCCACCTTGCCAGCTTCATTGCGGTATCGGTCGCGTCGGCTCCGGAGAGGCCCAACGAGACCTTCTTCTCGTACTTACCGGGGGTGACCTTGGCCAGCTTCTCGCAGAGGTCGACCACCATCTCGTTGTAGAAGTAGCCCGGGATCGGCTGGTAGGTCGCAAGAGAATCCGCCTGCTTCTTGAGGGCGTCCACGATTTCAGGATGGTCGATACCCAGTGCCTGGGTCGCCGCTCCAGAGTTGAAGTCCAGAAACACATTGCCGTCCACGTCCTCGATGAAGGAGCCACTGCCGCCCTTTATGACGAGAGGCAGGTACCTCCAGTTCGACTGAGAGACCACCCTCTCATCGCGAGATATGATAGCTCTGGCGCGGGGACCGGGGGGCTTGACCTTCACCGAGGGTCTGGAGTACTTCAAACCGGTCAGTCGGGAGCAGGGCCCTGTTCCCGATAAAAAGGTTGAAATGCGTTACGGGAAAAGGCGGGTGAGAGACAAATGGGCGACTCAAAGATCATTACGCCTCCTCCGGGACCTAAGGCAAGAAAGCTAATCGAGAGGGAGTTGAAGTTGCTCCACCAACCCTCGATCGACCGGGTGTATCCAATCTTCACCAAGAGGATCGATGGGGCGGTCGTCGAAGATGTGGACGGGAACCGCTACCTGGACTTCGCCATCGGCTCTGGCAGCATGTCGCTGGGCGGTGCCCCCAAGGGCCTCGTGGAGACTATTACCGGAAGGGCCGAGGAGCTCGCGCACGGATCCTACCCTTACCTTAATCCCGCGGTCATCGAGTTCGCCGAGAAGCTCGTCTCGATAGCGCCCGGCAAGACCAAGAAGATGGTCGCCATGCTTTCTACCGGGAGCGAGGCCGCAGACTTTGCGTTCCGGGTGGGAAGAGGATTCCAGAGAAAGCCTCAGTTCATCAGCTTCATCGGCGGTCATCACGGCTTCTCGCTGGGGGCGCTCGCCCTCTCTGGCCACTACGCAGCGATGTTCAGAAACCACCCCCACCTGGTTCCGGGGGTAACGCACACTCCGTATGCATACTGCTACAGGTGCCCATTCAAGCTAGAATACCCAAGCTGCGGGTTGGCATGCGCCGACTACATCGAGGAGACGCTGCTCACCACGATATCGCCCCCCGAGAACACCGCCGGGCTGATAGTGGAACCAATCCAGGGCCCGGCTGGAATTATCCCTCCTCCGGAAGGGTGGCTCGAGCGAGTCTACGAGATTTGCAGGAAGAACGGCATCCTCTACATCGACGACGAGGTCTTCACCGGACTAGGGAGGACGGGGAAGATGTTCGCCATAGAGAACCACCCTAAGATCGAGCCCGACATGATGATACTTGGAAAGACCCTCGGGGGCGGAATCCTCCCGGTCAGCGCCGTCATCATGAAGGAGCAGATTGCCATGAGCATCGAGCCCGGCGCGACCTCGAGCACCCTCCACGGTTACCCGCTCGGGTCTGCCGTGGCCACAAAGGTCATAGACATCATCCAAACCGAATCTCTCCTCGCAAGCAACACAAAACACGGGAAACACTTGATGAAGAGGTGCCTGGAGCTTCAGCAAAAACACAAGTGGATTGGTGATGTCAGGGGAAGAGGTCTGATGGTGGGACTTGAGTTCGTAAAGGACAGGAAGACAAAGGAGCCGCTCCGGAAGGAGGTAAAAGACATTGCGTGGCGGTCAGTCCAGAAGGGACTGATCTTCGAATGGTTCGGCCTGAAGGGGAACGTGATCAAACTCTATCCCAACTACTTCGTCACACGCGAACAGATAGACGAGGGTCTCGACATCCTCGACGCGGCCATAACAGACGTCGAGAAGGGCAGAGTCTCTCCGACGAACTTCGATTCTGCTTACGTGGTCTCAGCCGGCTGGATGTGAGAAAGGAGGAGGGGGGGCCCCGCAAGGGCGCCCCTATGCCTCTTCGCTACGCTCGGGAATCGGGTCTCCGGCTGTCGCTCAGGACTTGATGTTCTGCGCCACGCCAGACCCTATGGTCGTCGACACTGGAGCCTCCGTCTCGTTTGACGATTCGCAATCGCACTTGCCTTCGTTCTCGCAATCGCACGAATTGTCGCAGCTGCAATCGCATCCGCACTTGCTGTCGCAGCTACAACCGAAGCCGCAGCCGCTTCCAGCGGTCGTCCGTGCGGAAAGCGAGCTGAGGAACTCGGTGTAAGATAGGAACGCGAGGTTCGAGAGGTATGCGAGGTACTGGGTCAGGTCGGCCGGAGCGGCGGGCGGGACGATCGAAGAGCCAGCGGGGACGCTGACGGTCTGACCCTCTGCTCCGCTAATTGCTTTACCAATGTTGTTTACTGACATGAAGTAAAACCTGTGGTTCACCCTATAAGAGCGTTTGGAGGAAATGGGTTGTGCCCGCAGCCGGGGGGCTCGCCGAGCGGAGGATTAGAGCGTCTTCCCGCAGTTCCGGCAGAACCTCGCCGCGTCATCGACGAGACTGCCGCAGCTGGGGCAGTACCGCTGCAAAGTCCGGGAAACGTGTACCGCCGTCGCAGGTCCTGGTGACGGCGGGACGCCCCGCGGTTTGAAAGACTGGACCGTCTGATCGCCGGTGTACTGCTCGCGCATGGAGAAGAAGGCGATCGCCTGGAAGATGTACGCGACGAAGATCAGGATGAACCCGACGAGGATTATGACGAGGGCCGACCCGATAAGGAAGAGCAATCCTGCCGTCCCGAACTGTGAGACTCCCAGTTTCGAGGCCATGGTGGTGTAGCTCTTCCGGAGGAAGTAGGCCGTCATGACGAAACATATCCAAACGACGGACAGGCCCCCGACTATCCCTTCGGCGGCAGACATCCCAGCGGTCAGCACCCCCGAAGCGATCCCGGCGAAGATTATGAAAAGCCCGACCGCGACTCCGGCAATCTGAAGGACGACCGCGATCATCGCGTTTGTGAAGACCGAGCGGTCCTGGACCCCCTCGGCGATGTCATTTATCGAGACAAGAATCAGTATGTATCCGATTATGTTCAAGACAGGGATGAAGACCAGAATCGAACCGACCTGTCCGAGTGTCTTTGCCTGCGAGAGGCTCAAGTCAGTCCCAACACGCGAGCCGCTTCGACTAATGAGCCATCGTCTGGGATTCACCCACCGGGTCGTCACCCTCCCAATGGTTAATCTTAGAAAGAGGGACTTTCCACAAGGAGATATTACCCTCCGCTTCCGAGAGCAAGTGAGGGGAGATTCAAGAAATGAAGCCTAACGCGGGATCCAGAACGAAGGGCGGCCCAACTCGAAAAATCGCCGTGAAGGAAGCGAACAAAGCACCGGCCACGCACGGTCTCGGCGGAGTCCGCGACCGTCCGGATGCGCGCGACCACATCTATGTCCCGCCTGCTGGAATCTTGAAGAATCTGCCCCCGGGCGCCGACCTGAGAAAGCACTTCCCTCCCGTCTACAACCAGGAACAGATCAACAGCTGCCATGACGAAGAGACCGAAGTTCTCACGGCCAGCGGGTTCAAACTCTTCTCGGAGCTTAGAGGCGAAGAGCTTCTCGCGACAGTCAATCCTACCAACTCCGAACTATCGTTTGAGAAACCCTCACGTGTGATAAGAGTTCGTTACCAAGGACCAGTGTTCTGCGCAGAGAACTGGAGCCTGAGTTTCAGGGTCACTCCCGAACACAGAATGCTGATCAGAAAGTGGGATGAGGCGAGGCGCGCGCTCGCAAACGAATACGCGTTTGTAGAGGTGAGCAAGCTCGGCTGGTATTGCGGACTGATGAATCGCATCAGCTGGTCGGGAGACTCGGCCGCATCAGAAATGTTCACGTTGCCAGGGGTGCTTCACAAGCATAAACCGCAGAGAGAGGCTCTGACCGTGCCTATGGGCGCTTGGCTCAGGTTTCTGGGTATCTACTTGGCCGAAGGAACTGTCTTGGAGGAAGATGGGCGCTACAAGATTCAACTAGCTGCGAGCAAGACAAGAGAGAAGCAGTTCATACGCGACGTTCTCGCAGGTATTGGACAACACTACCTCGAACTCGATGATCGATTCACTTTTGACAATCGGCGGCTCTACGAGACAATGGAAGGTCTCGGACTGAGGGGCGTACACGCTCCTCAGAAGTTCGTCCCAGAGTTTGTTTTCCACCAGAGCGCCGAGAACATCAGAGAGTTTCTCCTCGGCCACTGGATGGGAGACGGTGGAGGGGAGGACCATAGGCGAGCACATTACACCAGCTCTGTGAAGCTCGCGAACGATCTACAACGCCTCGTTTTGCTCTCTGGGGAGGCGACTGTGTGGACATCAAGAGCCCAACAGATGTCGGTGATGACCGATGGGCGCGTGGTTGAACCCGGCTTCGACATGCAACGGGTCTCAGTTAGGACGCAGAGGAGCACCTCAATTGATCGAAAAGAGCAGGTATTCACGGACGAGTACGACGGACACGTCTACTGCGCGGAAGTTCCCACTCACCACACCCTCGTCACGCGAAGACACGGGAAGATACTCATCTCAGGGAACTGCACGGCAAACGCGATCGCAGGCGCGATGGAGTTTGACGCAAAGAAGCAGGGCATGGAGGAGGTCTTTACCCCCTCTCGCCTTTTCCTCTACTACAACGAGAGGCTGATGGAGGGTACCGAGGGGAAGGACGTGGGCGCAGCCATAAGAGATGGAATCAAGAGCATCGTGAAACAGGGAGACTGTCCGGAGCACCACTGGCCGTACGATAGCAAGCTCGTGACCCAGAAGCCCCACGGCGGGTGCTACTCCCAGGCGCGGAGCTTCAAGGCAATCGAGTACCAGAAGATCGGCCGCGACCTCGACCACATGAGGGCCTGCCTCGCGTCCGGCTACCCCTTCGTCTTCGGAATCAGGGTCTTCACGAGCTTCCAGGGAAACGCCGTCCGCGATTCCGGCCACCTGAAGATGCCGCGAAAGGGAGAGAAGACCATCGGGCTCCATGCCGTCGTCGCCTGCGGGTACGACGACAAGAACCGCTGGTTCATAGTCAGGAATTCGTGGGGCAGCGGTTGGGGGATGAAGGGCTACTACACCATGCCGTACGAGTACCTCATGGACTCGAAAATCTCCCACGACTTCTGGACCATACGCGTCGTAAGGTAGGCCGGTACCCGGGCCAGACGGCGCGAGCAAACAAGCCAGTCCCGAGGTAGGGGTCGACTCGCGCTCGACCCGCTGTACAAATCCCTTGTATGGTGGCCGAACACCTGCGAGAATCGCAGGATGGTTGTTCTGGTGCGTAGGACTAAGTACCCCAGAGCACATTGACCGGTCGACAGATCATGAGAACGATGCTGACCGTGCTCGCCTTGGCGGCCACCATGGCCTTCCTCGTGGTGGGCACTGTGCTCGTGGTTGGCATGCCAGGTTCGCAGACCGGGTCGTCCACGCAATCTTCGAGCGATAGCTACTCCTCGAGCAGTGTCACTTCTTCGAGCAGTGTCTCCACCTCGAGCACGACCAGCCAACTTGCGAACACAATAGCGGCCGAAGATACGAATGACAACCTGCAGCTCCGGCTCTCTCTCAACGCCACTATCGTTGCTCCGGGCCACGCGTTCGCCATATCGATCAGCGAGTTCAACACGCTCACGACTACAAACAACGTCACATCGGCAAACTACTGGGCCCTGGACGGCCTCGAGCTAGGTCCGTGCGGTCACAGTTATGGTCCGACCCAAGGTCCACTGGGTGTTGAGGTCTTCTCGGGACGGTATACTGCCGCCAACGTCTCCCAGGCGCAGCCTCTCGGCATCTACCCCTCTCCGGTGGCGTGCCCGCAGTTCATCAGGGTGATCACAGGGTTCTACTTTCAGCCTCTTAGCGACATCGCATTCTGGCTCCCGAGCTTTGGCGGGAACGGGACCGCGGTGGCCGGCAGCGTCACTGTGGGCAGCGGATACCCTGACTATTCGTCGGCAGGGCAGCCCCTCAGCCCCGGAACTTACACTGTGGTTGGAGGAGACGAGTGGGGCAACCTCCTGTTCGTGTACGTCCAGGTAACCTGAGCACGTGGCACGGTCACATCCTCTGGGCGAGTCAGAACCTGAGGACTTCTCGACGAGGCTAGGGTTTAAGACCCGGCAGGGCCAATCTATCTCGGTGTATTTCTCCTAATGTCAGCTGGCCTCGCTAATCCGTACGACGCTTTCCACTTCACCGTGGCAATCGAGGGAATTCCTGTGGCGGCGTTCACAGAATGCGTCCTCCCCGCGGTCTCGATCGATGTGATAGAGTACAGAGAGGGGGCAGACCTCCAGAACAACGTCCACAAGTTACCAGGTCTCGTGAAGTATGACAACCTGATCCTGAGAAACGGTCTTACCTCCTCTAACGCGCTCTGGGGGTGGTTCAGCTCATTCGTCCAGGGAACCGGGACAACCAAGTCTATCACGGTATCCCTTCTCGACGGGCAGAAGAACCAAGTTTACCAGTGGGGCTTCGCAAACGCGTGGCCCGTCAAATTCCAATCCCCCGTCCTCGACGGTAAGAGGAGCGCGCTTGCGATCGAGACCCTCGAGATCGCAGTGGAAGGAATGACCGTCCTGAACCTCGGACAAGGCAACTAGAATCGAAGGTAAGGACCACGACATTAGCATCCGCAGAGGGAGGAACCCCCAACCAAGGCAGGCCGAAGGTCATCCTCGACGCGGTGCTGGACAGGGGATTCTTCTTCCTGGTCCTCAAGAACATCGGAGAGCAGCCCGCGACCAAAGTCGTCACGAAGATAGGGGAGAAGATTATGGGCCCAGACGGGAAGTCCGACCTGAACGGACTGAACCTCTTCAGGGTGCTCGAGTTCTTCGCTCCCGGGAGGGAGTTCCGCATCCTTGTTGGGAGCGCGACGGCATATTTCGCGAGCGAGCAGCCGACGAAGTTCACCGCCGTTATCACCTATTCTGACCAGGAAAGGAACAACTACACCGAGACGATCACGCACGACCTGACCGTATACAAGGACCTCCCGTACGAGGTCGTCCGCAAATAGGCCCGGTTCCCAGGAGAGCTACGCTTCCACGGCGGAGCCTTTCGTGCGACCGCCTAGGGTTTGGAGATTGGGGCGTGTTTAGCAGCGCTCTTCGGCGATGCTAGTTCTCGCCTCTTGCGCAGGAAGGAAAGGAAGGCGGCATAGTCCTTTGCCTTGATCCTGGTAGAGACGATGGCCGTCGAGAGGTCCGCCGTCAGCGGCTCGAGCTTCCTGAGTACCTCCTCCCTCAGTGTCTGGAGGTCTCGGTCGAGGACGACTAAGAAGTACTCGTCAGAGCCGAGGGTGGAATAGGCCTCGATTACCCGCGGTTCGTTCCTTATGAACTCGTAGAGCTTCGCCACATCTTCGTCGCCCAGGGCCGTCATGGTCCCCACGAAAGCAAACGCATTGACCCCGATGAGCGACCAGTCTATCTCGGCCGTGATCCTGACCGCGCCGTTCCGCTTGAGAGCCTCGAGGTGCTTGGAGACAGTCCTCTTGTCGACTTTCAGCTTCTCAGCGAGCTGCTTGTAACTGAGGCTTCCGTCCTCCGCCAGGAGCTCCATCACTCTCAGGTCCAGAGCGTCTGCGGTGAAGGACGCCCTCCCACGGCGGTTAATTCTGTCATTTGATATCATGGCAATTCGAGATGTATGTCTGAATCGAGCAAGAACAATTAAGTCTTTGTCTCGGCCCTGCAACACGAACGGTGTTAGGGGTGCATTGGACAACTCGGGCCTCGCGGCGGGCTTTCTGACCATCGTAGGGACGATATTCGTCGCGGAGCTCACCGACAAGGACGCGCTCCTCCTCCTCTCGCTCGCAACCAGGATGAGGCGGCTGTACGCGTTCGCGGCCGGCGCGATTGCGTTCACGGCGTCCTCGGCTGTAATCGTCCTGGTAGGTTCGGCGCTCGTCCGCTATGTCCCGATCTTCTGGGTCAAGATCGCTGGCGGTGCGATAATGCTCGGCTACGCCGTGCTCGAGTACGTTCGCGGCCTCAGGATGGAGAAGGGCATCCAGAGCAGGGAGGAGAGGCTCTTCAAAAATTTCGGCAAGAAGGAGGCCTACGCCTTCCTCGGCATTGTCGCTTCGCTCATGGTCCTCGATCTGGCGGGAGATGCTACCGAACTCCTGACCGTGATCTTCGTGGCGCAGTTCAGGGACCTGCTGTTTGTCTTTGCGGGGGTGGTTGTGGCTCTGGTGGGAGCCAGCGCCGTGGAGACCGCGCTCGGGAGCCAGATCGGCAAAGTGCTCTCCGCCAATAGGCTCAGGAATCTCTCGGTGGTCGTGTTCCTGATCATCGGGTCACTGATCATACTTACGAGCGGAATCTTGACCTAGCGGAATAGACCGGGGGGTCGCGCCCTCCGGTCAAGATTGGGGACGTCTCAGAAGCCTATGCATTCCCGAATCAGGACGACGGTCGAGCGGGTCGCCGGCCAATCGCCGTTCAGTATCAGAATCTTCAGTAGACCGCTGGGCATGTTGTATTTCTCCCGCATCCTGGTGTCCTCCTTTGGGTAGCTGTAGCTCTTTATCCGCCTCAGCGCAGTCTCGAGGTCAGGAACGACCTTTTGGGATCCGACAACGAATATGGCCTTCCTGGCGCCCGAGGCGTACGGTCCGAACTGGCTGCCACCCGCCGAAGCCACAACCAGCCTTCCGTCCTCGGTGACGGCGTGAACGCTCCCGACGACCACGTCGGGGGTGGCGCTGAGCCGCTTCATCTCGGGCATCTGGGTGTTGCGGTCCATCTTCGCGAGCTGCTGGCGGATTGAGATGTACTCGCCGGAGTTGTTAATGTCCTCATCCAACCCCGAGAGCCTCACCGTCTCGCTGGCGGCGGTGAAGACGGTCTTGCCTTTCGGGAGAATCGACTTTACGAAGGCCCGGGCGTCTGCGGCCGTGTTCACGACCTCAACCTCGAAGTTGTGCTTCCGGAGCGCTTCCGCCGCCCTCTGGATCATCTCCTCCGAGGCTGCCTTCGAGAAGGCGTAGTCAATCGGGATTCCGGACGGCGTCTTGGTTACCTCTGAAGTGTCTGTACTTCCGTCTTCACTCGCGCTTAAGGTTGACATGTGTATCGGTTACCCAATATTGGAGACCCGATATAAAGGCATTGGATATCCAACTTCAACTCGAAGAAGGCTGCTTCAAGCCTGGGGAATTGCACGCCAGGCCCGGAGCGTCTCGTACCAGAAGATGCCGCAAGCGACGGCGATTAAGGCGGTGAACCACTTCGCGAGAGGCAGACCGGAGTAGTCGACCTGGGTGATCCAGCCCATGTAGGCGGCTAGTATCGTGAAGAAGACGGCGTAGAAGACGAATCGGGGGATCAGCGATGTACCGATCCTGAGGAAGTCGCGCATAACGTCGACCTTCACCTCGTTCATCACCTCATACTCGCCGTTCTCCTCGCGAACCAGACCGAGGTCCTTCAACTTGCCGAGGTGGTACTGGGCGAGCGAGGCGTTGGAGAACCCTAGGGCACGCTGCACTTCCCTCACGCCGACCCGATTCTTCTTCAGGGCGTAGACGTATACCCTGAGTGTGTTCCCCTTCAGTTCTGCGTCCACCTTTCCCTTCTCGGTCAAGACTCGGGCCAAGCTAGCGACAACTCCGGACTCTATTAAGCCAAGTGAGCATGAAGAAACAAGGTTGGGATAGCGGCGGCTACGAGGCCGTCACTATCATGCTTGCGGATGCTTGCTCGCCGATCACGGTCACGAGGTACTGGTGGCCCTTGAGGATGATTCCCACAGGGGTCTCTATTGCCATTCCCGTGAAGCCGAGAAGGATTGTGCCGTGGGGGTGTGTGAGGCTGGCAGTCGAGCCGGGCGGGAGCTTCAATCCCGGCTGAGCGAAGAGCGATGCGGAGATTGCGCTTGCGCTCGTGCTGCCCATCATCGAGTTCATGAAGACCTGCACCTGGACCAGCGTACCGTTGCTGAGGACGACGAAGATGGCCGCCTGACCAAGTGCCGTCGGGAGCACTCCCTGGCTACCTGCAGCCGTGGCGTTGAGGACGGGAGTGATCGTGACTAGGTGGAGCACGGTGGAGCCGCCTCCGGTGTTGGTGACCTTGAGGTTGAGGTACGTGGAGTTGAGCGCTGCCGAACCGATGGACAGATGGGCCGTGGTCTGCGACGCGATGGCCTGCCACCAGCTCATGGTACTCAGGTTCATCTGAGAACCTGTCTGCTCCTGCTGCACCGTCACAGCGGTGGATGGGACGGGGTAGGCCGAGGCGACTGAGGTTATGATGAACTCCGGACTTGACTGGGTTCCGGTGTTGATTACGGTAGGGGAGAAGTCGATTATGGTCGCGCAGGGCGTCGAGGCGGTGACACCGACTCCGCCAACTATGGGCATCGTAAGCTCAGTGGTCTGCACGAAGGCGGTGTAGTTCTGGCCGTAGTAGGTCACCTCTGCCGCCGTCACATTGAATCTGATCAGGTTGTAGGTGCCGGCCTCGATCTTGACTGAGGAGATGGTCTTGCTGACGTTGACGGTTCCCAGAAGCTCGATGGAACCCGACGCCTGCACCGTCGTCCAACCGCTGCTGTTGGCCACACCGGAGACATGCACCGCGAGGTTGGCGTAGCTGATGTAGACCTTGGTCACGCCCACAGGGACCGTGGGCGGGTCGGTCAGAAGTATCGAGAGGGTTCCCTGCTGGGAGGAGATTTGGGTGCTCGACTGGGTCGAGGATTCGGTTGAAGACTGCTTTGAAGACTGGGTCGACGCCTGAGTCGAAGACTGCTGCGATGTCGTGGCCACGCTGGTGCTGGTCGTAGCTAGTACAACGGTACCAATCTGACTGCTTGTGGTCGTCGGTAAGATTCCTGAGAACATCGCCGCCGTTATGAGCGCAAGGGCTGCCGCTACTGCAATCGTAGCTGCGAGCGCCGCTGACTTCTTCGTGTTCATGGGCATACCATGGAGGGGCGGGGCACTTGAACCAGCATCTTTGAACAGGCCCCACATCCCAAGAGGGTCTGCCAGCCGGGTGTTCACCTTTGTTGTACGCGGCAGCCTTGAGCAAGGGGACGTGGTTCGCACGGTCGGCCCAACGCTTAGAACGGCGGAGCTTCAGGGCGGCGAGACAGTAAACATTGGACCTGTTCTTGGTACGACTCCTCCTCTCGTTCCTGATAGGAGGGACCTGGGTCACCATCATTACCGAGTCGACGGTAAAGTACGGGCCCAGGGCCGGTGGCCTACTGGCCGGCTTCCCCTCGACCGTTGCATTCTCGCTCGCCTTCATCGGATGGACCCAGTCTGCGGGAACGGCCGTGGAGGCCACCACGGCTCTGCCCCTGGCGCTCGCTTTCACAGCTGCTTTCCCGCTGGTCTATGCCTTTCTTGCGAAAGGAGGGAGGTTCCGGTTCGCACTAGCGGGGTCCCTGGTCTTCTGGGGACTGCCTCGTTCGTCCTCTCAGCCGTATCCATCACGCTCGGGGCCGACTACTGGGTCTCGCTGGTGGGGTTCTACGCCATATCGGCAGCGTTCTACATCACGCTGGCGAAAAAGCAGAGGCCGAGGGTGGCGGGCAGAACGGTCAGACTCACCCCGTTCGAGTGGGTCTGGCGGTTCGTCCTTGCCGGAGGGATCGTCGTCTGCGCAGTCCTGTTCAGCTCGACCCTCGGGCCCCTCGTCGGGGGCGTCTTCGCATCCTTCCCCGCGATCATAACGTCCACGATCTACATCGTCAAGCTGGTCGAAGGGGTGGAGGCGTCGCGTGGTATAGCAGTCCCGGTCATGATCTCGACCTTGTTCACCATCGTCCCCTACACAGCGGTGGTCCGGTTCTCATTCCCCATCCTTGGCGTCCTCTTCGGAACCATTGCCGCATATGCTGTGGCGATACCTCTGTCCTTCGTCGCCTATTACTTCACAGGATGGATAGCGGGCAGCCGGGCGTCAGATGGGTTCCATCCTCAGGATCCAAGTCACTCGGGCACCCTCGCACCACAGGCTCCGCAGAACACTGCGCCGTCGCGGAGCCTCGACCCGCACTTGATGCAGTAGTTCAGCGGTCCTCGACCTGCCTCCGAGGGTGCGCCCGCAGATGGATTCGAGGGCGACTGAGGTCCTAGAGTGACCGAGCCGACCGGTCCGAACCCGACCGTGAAGTTGGACCTCGCCGCCTTGTAGGTCAGTCCCATGTAACACCCAATCGCCGCGAGGATGAATCCGATGAGGAGGCCACCCAGCGCAGGCAGAGCCCCGAGGATCAACATCACAATCGCGAGTATGCTGCCGGCCTTCCTCCGGTTTGGTTGCTCAGCGCCCATCAGGACGCCTCCCGCGATTATCAGGATACCAGCCACAATGCCAAAACCCCCGACTGCATACACAACGTCATTGAGTCCGGAGGTGCTGAGCGCGGGTGTGGTAGTTGGCGCCACCAAGCCCCCGTAATTGCCGAAAAGATCTCCTAAATTACCGAAACTCGAGAGTGCGCCCGCCAGCGAGAACACGAGTGCGCCTCCAATTACATAGAATACGCCCCCCACAACTGTCAGGTAGACGGCGGTCGAGTTTCGCAATTTCGGCTGTCTTTTCTCTGGGCAGACCCTTGTTATTTAAGGGATAGAACGAGGGCAAGCGAAACATCGGTAGTTCGGATGGGGACTCGTGAGGCTCCGTTGGGCCTTGGGGGCGCGAGAGAGCATATTAGTTCCGGTGTGTCACTTTCGCTCAATGAAATCCGCCTCCCCGGCTGAGAAGGAGAGACAAAAAGTGGAGAGGAATCTCGAGTTGATGAAGACCTTGGACGACGCCTGGAATGGTCAGGACTGGAAGGTCTTCAGGAAACGTCACGCAGCTGACACAGCGGTCTTCTGGCCTGGCCAGCCTAACCCGACCCGCGGACGGGACAACCACGAGGCAGAGGCAAAGGAGTTTTTCATGACTTTCCCGGACAACCACCTGATCAACAACCCATACAAGATTCTATTCGGCCAGGGGGACATGACGTGCACGGTGGCGGACTTCTTCGGCACCATGAAGGGCCGGATGGAAGTAGCTGGCGGGAAGACCATACCTCCGACGAACAAGAAGTTCCAAGTCGAGTTCTGTACGGTCGCCCACTGGAGCGAGAGCGGTGAGATCCTCGAGGAGAGGCTGTTCTATGACTTGGTGGGGCTGATGAGGCAAATCGGCCTGATGTAAGTCCGAAGACCTGAGCGCCGGGCTGCGGCGGAACGAATCAGTTTCTACTGAACATCTCTGTTTATTAGCTGGGGGGCACTAGACCGATTGGTTGTCCGTAAGGATCCACCTCACCGGGCATCTTGGAACCTACACCGAGAGTAAGTTGGACATTGAGATTCCCCAAGCGGGGGATATCCTCGATCTTCTGATGAAGCTTTTTGTTATCTTCCCGGCAGTGCGAGACAGGATTCTCGACGAGCACGACAAGACGAGGCCGTACGTCAACATCTTCTTGAACGAGGAGAACATCAGGGACCTTCAGAGCGAGAAGACGAAGGTCAAGGACGGAGACGAGGTCTACATCCTTCCCTCCGTCGCCGGGGGATAAGAGAGATTACGATGAACTCGAGAAACCTCTTGATGGTAGGGACGAAGAAGGGGGCCTTCGTCTTCGAATCCAAGGACGGGAGGAGGACGTGGAAGTCGACCGGCCCCCACTTCAAGGGTACGCAAATCTACCATCTGGCCTACGACCCCCGGAACAAGCTGGTTCTGGCCGCGGTCGACAGCTCCGTCTGGGGACCGACCATCGCCAGGAGCGCCGACTACGGAAAGACGTGGAAGCAGAGCGCGAAGCCGCCGAAGTTCCCCAAGAAGAGCGACCTGACCGTCGCAAGGGTATGGCACATCCAGCCTGCCAACGAAGACGAGCCGAGCGTGACCTACTGTGGCGTGGATCCGGCAGCACTGTTCAGGAGCGACGACGCAGGTGATACCTGGGCGCTCAACCGGGGCCTATCCAACCACGAGACCAGATCGAAATGGAATCCTGGGCAAGGCGGCCTCTGCCTGCACACGATACTCGTCGACCCGAGGGACCCCGACACAATAGTCGTGGCCTCGTCCTCGGTAGGGGTCATGAAGACCACCGACGGTGGCAAGACCTGGGGCTTCCGCAACAAGGACACGCTCGCCGACTTCTTCCCGCCCAAGCACCAGTACCCGGTCTTCGGCCAGTGCCCTCACCACCTCGTCCGCCACCCCCAGCGTTCTGAACTGATCTACCAGCAGAACCATTGCGGGGTGTATCGGAGCGACGATGGGGCGCAGAACTGGGTCGATATCAGCAAGGGCCTTCCCGCACGCTTCGGTTTCGCCATTGCGACAGATGCCAATGACCCCAAGAGGGTCTTCGTGGCCCCTGAGGAGTCTGGGGATGCGCGGCTTCCTCCGAACGGTAGATTCCTCGTCTGGGGGTCTGACGACTCCGGGAAGAGTTGGACGCCGTTGGGCTCCGGCCTCCCGAGGCGCTCGTACTACAATGTCCTCAGAGATGGTATGTCCTCGGACATGGAGGACCCGTGCGGCATCTACTTCGGGACCACCACCGGCCAGCTGTACGGAAGCAGGAATGGCGGAAAGAGATGGGAGCTCATTGCCGACGGGCTGCCGCCGATCTACTCGGTCAGCACGGGCTGAATCAGTCAATAAATAGCCGGTGCGTTCAGGCTGATCCCATGTCTGAGCTGGAAATCCGCAAGGCGGTAAAGGAGAGGTACTCCAAGATTGCCGTGTCCTCGGCATCGGACTGCTGTGGCGCGGGCGGCTGTGATGGGGACTCCGGCGTCATTTCTTTGGACGGCTCCGTCCCACCAGAGGCCTCTTCGGTCAACGCCGGGTGCGGGTCACCTTTGCAGCTCGTCACCCCCACCGAGGGTGCCGTGGTTCTCGACCTGGGGAGCGGTGGTGGAATTGACATCTTCAGGGCTTCGCAGATTGTGGGAGCCACCGGCAAGGCCATCGGCGTTGATGCCACTCCAGAGATGGTCTGGAGGGCGCGGGAGACGAAGGCGAAGTACGGGAGCAAGTACGACAACGCCGAGTTCAGGCTGGGCGAGATCGAACACCTCCCTATCCAGTCGAGCAGCGTGGACTACATCATATCGAACTGTGTGATAAATCTCTCGCCAGACAAGCCCGCGGTCTTCAGGGAGTCCTTTCGCGCGCTGAAGGAGGGCGGCGTGTTTGCCGTCGCGGACATCACGCTCCAGAACGAGATCCCCGAGAGCGCGAGGGCGGACATGGACGCATGGTCGGCGTGCCTCGCAGGGGCCCTGACTGACTCGGACTACAGGGACAAGCTGCTCAGCGTCGGATTCACCGACGTCGAGATCGAGCACATCTCCGACTCCAACATAGGGGAGTACCCCTTCAAGTACTACAGCTCGCACATCAAGGCGAAGAAGCCGGTCCCCGCGTCTCCGATAGCTCAGTGACCCGCCTCTCTATCTCGTCTCTGATCGTCCGCACCTCCTCGATCGGCTTGCCCTTAGGGTCGGGTAGGTTCCAGTCCACGAGCTTCTTCTGCATCTGAGCCAGCATGGGCCTCGGGCACGCCTCCTCCACGGAACAGCCCATGGTTACGACTAGGCTTGCTTGACTTATCATCTCGGTCGTCAGCATCCTGGGGAGTTTCGACCCAATCTCTATTCCCTTCTCCTTCATGGCCTGGACCACGATTGGGTTCACCTTCGACGACGGGACGGTCCCGGCGCTTGAGGCGTTCATCCCTTGTTTCCTCGCAAAGGCCTCGGCCATCTGGCTCCTCCCCGCGTTCTCCACGCAGACAAACAGAATCGAGGTTCTAGCTTCCGTTGCCATGTGGTCTCTTCAGTCTCCTGAATATTAAACCAGCGCAGGCTCCGCCGAGGGCGGGCCCGATGTAGTAGATGGCCTGGTTGTCAAAGTAGCCCGAGAAGAGGGAGGGCCCGAGGCTCCGAGCAGGATTGAGCGACGCCCCCGTGAGCGGCCCTATGAAGAGTATGAGGACGAAGAGCGTCCCGCCCACAAGGAGGGCCTGCCTCAGGGAACTCTTCAGAAAGGAACCCGCCGAGAGCGCTGAGACGACGAGGATGAATGTCCCCACGATCTCGAGCGCTACACCCTCGGTCGGCGAGACGCCGGCGGCTAGCTTGGTTGAGCCGAGGCTGGTCGCTGAGCCCTGAGACCCAAAGACGAGCGCGAGGCTGAGACCCGCGAGCAGCGCGCCGGCGACCTGGAAGAGGACATACGGAAGCAACAGGTCGCTCTTGGAGATTCCGGCCAGCGTGCTCCCGAGGGTGACCGCGGGATTGATGTTCGCCCCCGAAGTCCAGCCGAGCAACCTAATCATCCCGGCGACCGTCCCCCCAAAGACCGCGGCCACGAACACGAGAGAGTCGGTCGGCGCCATGCCGAGAAGGGAGGCGGCGACAACCGAGCCGGGACCGAGGAAGACGAGCATGTAGGTCCCAAACAGCTCCGAAAGGCATTGCTTCTTGCTCCCAGGACTTGGAAATAATCGCAAAATCTCCCGCGCGACCCTTGCAGAAAACTCCACGCCAGGGGGTACTTATTGACTAACCTGCTGACCGAGTATATATCAAGGGGCCGGAGCAGGTTGGTCAATAATAACCCAAACCCGGGTTGTTCGGGATGCCATGCCCTCACTCGAAGACGGCCGCAGGAGGCCCATACTGTTCGTTTGCATCGAGAATTCCAGCCGCAGCGTGATGGCGGAGGCGTTCGCGAAGAACCTCGGTCTGGAAGCCTCCAGCGCAGGCACGTTTCCTTCAACGCACGTCAATCCGCTCGTCCTGTCCGCGATGGGGGAGGTCGGAATCGACGTTTCTCGGAACATCCCGAAAGAGCTCACGGCCGAGATGATAGAGAGCGCAGGCCTTGTCGTCCTGACCGACTCGACCCTTGAGAAGTCCCTCCCAGGCAATCTACGCAAGAAGATGAGCAAGAAGCTCGTCGAGTGGAGCATCCCCGATCCTCAAGGAAAGTCGATCGAGGAGATACGGTACATCAGGGACGTGATCGAACGGGTGGTGAAGGTCCTGGCGAAGGAATCCTCGCCGAGAGCCCGTTAGGGATCGGAGACTGGCGCCCTGCAATCGCCTTCGTACTTGCCGTCTACCTTCTGGACCAGACCGTGCACGTCCAGCCTGTGAAGGATGCGCGACAGGATCTCCTGGTGGAGGTTGGTAGACTCCTTCAGCTGGGTGAATGAGACTGGCTCATGGGAACTGCAGACGACATCGCAGACGGACAGCTCCCTGGTCGTAAGTTCGACGCACTCGTCTGGGTCGCAGGTCCCTGAAGCACAGACGATAGGCATGGGGATGAAGCGGAGGCTGTGCTATTTATTGACTTGCTTGTGCTCTCGATCGCGACGCTAGCCAGGACCAAGATATTGTTTCTGAATCGAGCTTACGGACCCAGCCTAGGTGGTCACGAGGACGCCTTCGCTGATAGCTGTTCCTTCTGCTGGCACATGCCGATCTCACCACCGCCGGGAACCTTGATCGAGGTCACATAACCGAGGCTTGTCTCTGAGATCGGTTTAGTGAATTCGACCCCCTTGGTTCCGAGCTCCTTGACGGTCGTCTCCAGGTTGTCGGAGATGAGATAGAGCTCATTGGCGTTCTTCCCTCCCTTAAGGGGGACACCCACCTCCGCGCTGGTCAGGACAGGGATGAGCCAGAAATCGCCGTCCATGAACGGGTATTCCATGACGTCGATCAGAAAATCGCGAACCTCATTCACGTCTTTCTTGTCGAACATCGTGTGGAGATCCGCTATCATCGCTTCGTCGCCATGGCCGAATTCATTGGCCGGCCGAACCCATCTTCGAGATAAACCTTCATGAGGCGGAGCGGACAGAAGGCTTTTACCGACTTTTTAGGAGATTCGCAGAGGATGCATTCCGCAGGACCGTCCGAGGTCACCATAGCGCCCCTTAGAAAGGAGGAGCTGTCTGAGGCCGACCACATCCTGCGCCTCGCGTTCGGAACCTTCCTCGGAGTCCCTGAACCGGCCAGGATTTTTGGAGACAGGCAGATCATCGCAAACAGGTGGCGGATGAACCCGTTGTGGATACTCGGCGCCCGTCTGGACGGGGAGCTCGTCGGGTCGAACGTGCTGACGAAGTGGGGAGCGTTTGGCTGGTTCGGGCCGCTCACCGTCAGGCCAGACCTGTGGGACAGGGGAATCGCTGGTAAGCTCATGGGACCCACCATGGAACTGTTCTCGAGCTGGAAGACGACCCACGAGGGGCTGATGACCTTCGCCAACAGCCCCAAGCATCTCGGGCTCTACCAGAAGTTCGGCTTCCACCCGAGGTTCCTGACCGCGATAATGCAGAAGAAGGTGGAGGCTCCATCCACGAAGCGCAATCGGGTGACGTTCGATACCTTCTCTGGCCTGCGCGGAGACAAGGAGAGGAGGGCCGTCTTGAAGGAATGCCAGGAACTGACGGACAGCATCCTGGCGGGCCTTGACGTCTCTGAAGAGATCAAGGCTGTGCAGGAGCTCAAGCTCGGGGACACCGTCTTGGTCAGGGACGGTTCTCAGACCGTCGGCTTCGCGGTTTGCCACGTCGGGCCGAACACCGAGGCCGGAAGCGGTACATGCTACATCAAGTTCGGACTTGCCGGAGGAAGAGCCGGGGCCGGCGCGAGGTTCCGAGACCTGCTGGCGGCCTGCGAGTCAGTCGGATCTCAGAACGGGGCAGAGACGCTGGAGGCAGGCGTCAACCTCGCCCGGACCGAGGCCTACGCCGAGATGCGAGCGTGTGGTTTTCTGACCGAGTTCCAGGGTGTCTCGATGCAGAGGCCGAACGAACCCGGATACAACCGCCCGGGTGTCTTTGCAATCGACGATCTGAGATAGAAACTCGATATCGCGGCCCGCCCAAACCAGGGTCGTCGCCCTCGGGGTCTGCCGAAGGCGCTAGGCATCCCATAGCAACCGCTTTGTAGGCGATGTTCAGGCCGGAGGTCTGGGTCCGACCATGGCTGTGCCGTTCCTGGACGAGTTACTGAAGGCCACGGTAGCACTCTTGGTTGTGGTCGATCCTGCCGGCCTCGTCCCCGTCGTCCTGGCGCTCACGAAGGGCATGAAGAAGGAGGAGCGCAGGGGAACGTTCAGGGTGGCGATGCTGGTCGCTATAGTCCTCCTCGTCATCTTCGCGGTGGCAGGTCAGGAGCTCTTGAACCTGTTCGGCATAACGGTCGACAGCTTCATGATCGCAGGTGGCATCCTCCTCATGATCCTCGCCATGCAGATGATCTTCCGTGGAGGGTTCGTTGGTTCCTCGTCGATTTCTGCGGACGAAGTGGGAGTAGTCCCAATCGCCTTCCCCCTGCTCGTGGGACCCGGGGCTATAACGACCACCATAGTCTCGTTGCAGACCTATGGAATCCTAGTCACGCTCCTCTCAATCGTCATAGTGATGTCGGTGGCCTGGCTCGTGCTGAGGTACCTCGACAGGATCGACTCTCTGCTCGGAAAGAGAGGTACCGCCGTGCTCTCCACCCTCATGGCAGTGTTCATAGCCGCCATCGCGGTCCAGTTCATCCTGACCGGGATTCAGTTCTACTACCCACCGGGCTAGCCGAGCGAGTCAGACCCGCTAGCGAATGCAGTCCGCTATGGGATGGGGCTTCCTTGGACCAAGTACAGGAGCAGGACCCACAAGGCGACCGCGAGTACGACCGGCGGCCAGAACGACCCCTTCGAAGTCTTGTGGTGGAAGGTAACTGCTCCGACGATTATCCCGAGGAACCCGCCGATGAGCGCGGCGATCCATAGCGACCTCTCGCTGATCCTGTCACCCCAATTGAATCGCGCCAGCGCCTTATCGATCCCCATCCCGGCGAACCCCACAGAGCCCATGATGAGGAGCCAGAGGAGGATGTTAGGAACGGACAACAGCGCAATCGGGGACATGTCTATGCAACAGACGGCGGCATATCACCACCCATGGCAGGGGATGGAGCGGCCGAAAAGCTGCAGCGCCCTCTCGACTCGTCTTCAGTAGCTGAACTATGGGGCCTCAACGTTCGAGGGTCCCTTCGAGGTTCTGGATCTCCTCCTGGCCTACTCTCATGGTGGTCTCCTTCAGGAAGACGAACCCGTATCTCGCATAGAAGGAGAGACCCTTCTCATTCCCCTTCGCCACGTCCAGGATGAAGCTCCTTGCACTTGCAAAGTGAGAGACAGAATAGTCCATCAGCTTTGTCCCGATCCCTTGTCGCTGGCTGGCTGGGAGGACGTATAGCTGGAAGATTCGCGCTGTCTTGTCGTCAATCATCGCCGCTCGGGCCATCCCAAGCAGTTTCCGGTCTTCCTTGTACCCCGCGAAGAGGATGTCCCTGTTCTTCATCTGTCGCCGCAGGGTCTCGGCGCTGTGCCAGACAGAGCTCGCGGTCCCGATGACCGAGTCGGACAGGAGGCCGCGATATGTGTCCGCCCAAGTTACCTGCAGCAGTTCGTGGACATCCTCGGCATCGTTCTCGTCCAGCCTTGCGACCTCGGCCAACTCTAACCCACGCCCTGTCCGGTGCCACCTACATATCAACTGGTGGAGTTGGGTCAAGCGTGAGGGTCGACCGGGCCAGCGCGCCGATGGTACAGTTCCCCCTGCCGGGACTTTACGGTCTTAGACGCCCGAGCATCCGTTCGTGCAGATGTACCAGGCATCGACGCTCGTGCCCACGATCACAGCCAGTGGCCTCGTAGTGCTGCTGATGTTGTCTCCCCAGTAGGAGAACAGGACATCATGGGTAGAACCGTGACAGTTGTCGCAATCGGATGGATAGACGTAGTACGTAGCGCCGGGATTGAGGCCCGTGAACGTGTAGCCGTTCTCGTTGGCAAATCCTGTCTGCACGACGCTACCAGAGGAGCTGTAGAGCACGACCCACATGGCGGCTCCTGGGCCGGTTCCCAGGGCGCAGGTCGTCGCGAAGCAGGGAGCCCAATATGACGCGGGTACTCTGTCTGCATAGACAGTTATCCCGTCGGCAGGCGCGGGCTTTGACACAGTTAGCGGCAGAGTTATCGAGTTAGACACGTTGCCGCCGACTGCTGTTACCGTCAGTGGGTAAGTTCCAAGGGTGGCGTTCGCCGCCACGGTTATCGTCATTGTCGCCGTTGCTGTCCCGAGGGCGCCCAGCTTCAGCGATGAGGGTGCGAATGACGCTCTGATGCTGACCGACGAATTCGTTGCGGCGCGGAGGGACAGCGCCGAGCTGAACCCGTTGACCGATGCGAACGTCAGTCCTGACACTGCAGTCGCTCCGGCCGCGAGAGTGATCGTGGCGGGAGACGACGCCATGGCGAAGTTAGGGGCAGTTGATGGTGACGTGAAATAGAGAGCCGTGAGCGAAATCGTGTTCGTGGTGGTGATCGTCACAGTCTGGACCCTGCTGGTGACGCTATCGTTCCATCGGTCGAAGAAGTAACCCCCGTAGTCTGAGACCGCAACCTGATACTGGCCCGGAGACAGCGTGAAGGATGCGGGGGAGTATCCTCTCTGCAATACCAGGCCGTCCTCGCTTACGGTCGTGTAGTAGCCGGGGAGCGGGTTTCCAATGACGTTCGTCGTGAAGATCGACAGGTTCGGAGTCGCCGCGCGGGCGGCTTGTGGCGCTGCCGCCGTCTGAGCAATCGGCAGAAGGAAGAGCGTCATCAAGGCGACCGAGGACGCCAGAACCCAAATCGCGCTCGCAGGTCGACTCATGTGCTACGGTACACCTGCGGGGAGATGTACTAAGTGACTGATTCGAGAAGAAGAATGCTATGTACTCCGGTCTGTGCTCGGAGCCGGAAGCCCGGACTCCGACGCATCCCGCGGACGGTCGAGGCGAGACCGTCTAGGAGTTGATGACTACCGTTCTTTCCACTACCGTTCTGGTTGGTTCTTCGTCGCCCATCGATGCGATGCCACCAATCATCACGCCAAAGCCGATGATGGCGATTGCCCCGAACATGATCTCCGCGCCCAATGTTGTAAGGTAGACACTCAGGACGCTTAGATTGATAGGTAATACGATCCTTCCGTCGATCGCCATAAACCCGACAGCACCCAGTAGCAGCACTATTGCTCCGGCCACGACGTCTCCTGCGCTCATTTATTATCAGAACCACATTGGGACAGGCCTTTTTATAGAGAAACGGGGTTTTTACGGGCAGATACTACGGGAAGATTGCTCTAGTCCCAATCGGCACTGCAATGTTTGATTCTGTGTCACTTCCCGGGAGCAGGAGGCCCCCGGGAGGAACGTTGTAGAGGGCCAATCCGCCGTTCGCGTGGCCCCCATGTGGCATCGTAACCGGTTAAGAAAAAAGTGCCTACTGCCACTTCGGCATGTAGGCGAAGAGCGTCTCGCTGGCCCATACGCCATCGACGTCGTCGATCTTCGAGACCTGAGAGAGAACTTCCTCTTGGTTCTTTCCGTACACGGTCGCTAGGATGTCGATTTCGCCGGGGACGACATAGGCGTTGCGGACTTGTGGGTATTGCTCCATGGATTGTAGCACCCTTAGCGCCTGAGTCTGCTCGTTGACGCGGAGCAGTACAAGTGCAAGTGCGTCGGTTGGCTGAATGTTCTTGCCGTTAGCAAAGCCCTCGAATGGGGTGTAGGTTCTTGTCGAGGTGACTCCAGTTATGGAGCGTACCTGCTTGATCACTTCATAGACCTGCTTCGGATCGGCTGCCTTCAGCTCGATGGCGAAGTCGAATCTACCGGTGAGTGGTGAGGAGTAGGTGATCCCTTGAATCTTCCTCAACTGCTCAGCCACCTGGCTGCGCATTTTTGGATGAATGGTTGCGATGATGGTCGTCGGATTCATTGTTGATGTTATCATTTGTCTTCGAGAATGTAATACCTGTCACACTATATAGGTTGATTGGCATGTCGTGACATAACTATTACAAGGTTCCTTTGGGCAGCCCGCCTCTTCCAAACCTCACCATCTTCCCTCAAAACAGCCTCTATCCAGGAACTCGCTGCAATCCGACGGAGAATTCTAGAGTTTTAAGTCTTAAATAATGAATTCTCGAAGTATCCTCGATGTTTTGTAGCAACTGCGGTGCCCCGAACCCGGATGGCGTCTCGTTCTGCGCTAAATGCGGCACGGCGTTAGGTCAGGAAGTTAGCGCCCCAGTCCAGGCGTCTCAGGGCGGAAGCATGGCTCCAGCTCCAACGATGGCTGGAGCGAAGAATCGTTTCGTCGCCGCGATCCTGAATCTATTCTGGGGAATCGGCTATCTCTATCTCGGATACAAGAAGATCTTCGGTCTGCAAACAATCCTCTTTGTCATCGTGGTCTTCATCATCGACATCGTGCTATCAATCTTCGGGTTAGGAATAGTCTCCCTGATCCTCGTGCTCGTCCTAGCATACGACGGGTACGTCAAGGCAAAGGGAAAGAAGGGATTCATCTCCGCCGAGCCGGCGATGGTCTACCAGCCCTAGTTTGACCGTCTGAAGAGGAAGTCCGCCAGTCGACCGAACGCGAGGCATCAGACAGGTTTAGAACGGTCTGGTACTTCTTCCCGACCGTCGTGCCGAGAACTTTGGTCTGTGGCAGGTGCGGGAAGACGTTTGAGTGTGACGGCACGACCGACTGCTGGTGCGCTTCTGTTGTGGTCGGGTCGCAGCGTCTCGGCGAGATTGGAGAGGAAAGCAATGACTGTCTCTGCAAAAACTGTCTCAAAAAACAGGATTGATTTCGTGGACCTTGAGCCCACCTTACTTGAGCTCAGCCAGCTCGGGAGAAGAACCACGACCGAGCGGCATGCACGCTGACGACTAGAAGCTTGCGAAGGGAGGTTTCTTCTTCTTCGGGACCATGACGCAGAATTGAAGAGCGTCTCGATTTAAACTTGGCTCCGTAAGGACTGCTCTTGCTTGTTGCGAGTCGCTATCGGCCATCAAGCTCCCAGTTTGAACTCCCAGCCCCACTCCGCGCCCCCGTCCTTGGCGCCGATGATGTATTGCACCAGGTATGCGACGAGCAGATCCCTAGGAATCTCTTCCCCGTCGTCGTTGACGAAGGTGGTGCCACGTGGATGGACACCATAGCTGCCCTCCAGGTCGGGCGCGGTCACGGAGCAGAGCTTGATGCTTGCGGTCCCAGAGGGATGGGAGACAGCGAGGTTCGCCCCGGTCGGGTCACTGAAGACGTCGATCGAGCCCCCTTTCTGGACCGTCAACATCACAGCGACGAGTTTGTCCAGGTTTGCACCGATGATCTGCCAGGCCTTTTGGCTTTCCATGGCAGTTCATGGTGTGGTGGCGGATATTTACGGATATTTCGCGTCGCTGGCATGTCGTCTGGAGGAGCTTCGATCGTTCGTCCATCATCGTTGCGAAGCTGCCGCCACGTCGTTCGCGGATATATCTGGACGGACGGCCCTCCCGACCCAGTAGAATATCAGCGGCAGGTACCAGATGTACAGTCTGAGTGGTGTACCGAACAACGTCCATTGCCAGAAGATCGGCGCCACCGAGACCAGCATCAGGAGCGCGCAGATTACCATCATGTTCCTTCCGATTCGGAAAGCTCTGGCGACGACAGGCGCCACGAGCTTCTTCTCCTCCATGCTGATTACGTGGGCGAAGAGCGCCAGAATCACCTGGACACCTGTCAGGTCGATTGCAAAGAGCGTGGAGGCGTAGTCCCTCAGGGCGGAGGACGCCGCGGGGGTCAGCGAGGCATCGACGAGCTCCACATTGTTCAGCAGATAGGGGACGAGGGCAACAAGCAGCAGGAGCGCCACGTTGAGGTACGTCGCAGCTCTCGACTCCAATGGGAGCACGGACATCTGGGTAGTGTAGATCATCCACGCCGTGATCAGGATAAGGAAAGAGAAGATGAAGGCGAGGATGTGGCTGTTGATCTCACCCGAGTTCGAAGGGGAGTTCGCGATTAGGGCGATGGACCCTATGGAAAGGGAGAGGCCGAAGATCAGATCCGCGAGCGTCTCCATCCGTGGACGCGGCCGCCCGTCGCCGGTCTGTCTCAGCATCTGGACGATATCCACTGAATCTCGGTATTTGGTCTTTTGTCAGTCCTTCAGACTCTGCGGTAGTCGTCCTCTAGCCTCACGATGTCGTCCTCGCTGAACTCGCCCTGCACGATCTCCAGGACCATTGCACCTAGGGGGCCGGCCCCGAGGCGATGCTTCGCCGCTACCGGGACCATGACCTCCTGATCGACGCGGAGGGCACGCTTTCTGCCGTTGATCTCCACGGTCGCCTCGCCTTCGAGGCAGATCCACCTCTCGCTGCGCTTGGAGTGGTACTGGAGGCTCAGGCGCTGGCCGGGGTTGATCACTATCGTCTTCACCGTGACGCCGTTGGCGTTGGAGATGTAGGTCGTGAAGTGGCCCCACGGCCTCTTAGATACTGCTCCTCGCTTCAATGCACGAACCATCAAGGCTCAATGTGGAGGTTCTTCTTCTTTGTCCTCCAGACCATGCGCGCCAGCATGCGGTCGAACCAGGTTCAGCCATCGACCTATTTTTTCTGCGCTTTCCAGGCCTTCCAACGGGGGCTGTCTGTGAATGGAGCCGTCACGTGGGTTGCTTCGATCTTGATGAG
Source organism: Candidatus Gagatemarchaeum stordalenia (assembly GCA_003164815.1). Taxonomy (GTDB): domain Archaea; phylum Thermoproteota; class Nitrososphaeria; order Nitrososphaerales; family Gagatemarchaeaceae; genus Gagatemarchaeum; species Gagatemarchaeum stordalenia. The sequence goes on along the minus strand of PLUF01000069.1, from coordinate 43,826 downwards.
AACGCGTCTTACTCCGGGCCTCCGCATCTGATACTTGTCCTGCCCCGTGTACTTCTTCGCCATCTTGTCTATGTGCTCCTCCGCTCCATCGAATGTCACTTCCTTTACGCGTCCTCGGATGACGGCCATGTTGTACGGGCTGGTCGGGTCGCAGATGTCGAGCGCGATCTTGGGGTTCCTTACGGCGTTTCTGTGCTTTTGGCTCCCTTCAAAGGTATTGATCAGGATGAGGTCGCCTTCGTGGTCGACCCACGTCTGAGTAACGTGGGGAGAGCCGTCCGGCATCAGCGTGGCGACGTTCGCGTAAGTCTTTGCCTCGATTAGCGCCTTGACAGCATCTGGAAGAGGTTTCATTTAGATCCAATCGACAGATTTGGGTTTGTGATATAACTAGATAGTGGTTCGTCTGTCGGAGAGCAGCCCCCGTCCTTCCGGACTATGCGAGTCTACGTCAAGACTTATCTTGGTTTGAAGTTTGGCGACCCCAGGCATCCACATTGAACCCGAGCGGCGTCCTGAAGAATAGGAACTTCGCGCGTCTTTTCTTCGCGGGCGCCGCGTCTATAGCAGGTTTCTCCATAGGGCAGGTAGCACTCAGCTACCTCGTCTACACCAGCACGCACTCGTCGGTCGACATTGCATTCACGGGAGTCGCCTTCACGGTAGCCCTGGTGAGCTTCAGCCTGTTCGGGGGGACCATGGCGGACAGACAGGACCGGCGAATCCTGATGATAGTGTCTGACGGAGTTCGGGCCGTCTCGCTCGCGCTCGTCGCGATAGCCCTCATCGTCCTGGGGTTCAACCTCTGGCTCGTCCTCGCGGCGAGCTTCATCCTGGGGGCCTTCAGCGCGGTCTTTCAGCCCGCAGAGCGCGCCATGATCCCGTCGATCCTCGAGAAGGAACAGCTCGCCGATGCAAACGGCCTGATCCAGCTCACATCCTCCCTCGCGCAGGCTCTCTCTAACGCCCTTGGAGGGGCTCTGGTCGTAGCCGTGGGTGCGATCCTGGCGATCGGTCTCAATTCGGTGACATTCCTGGTCTCCGGTCTGCTCATCGCGACGCTCGCGACCCGGAAACCACATACGACAGAGGAGGCGGCCAAGAATCCTGAGAAGCCGAAGGTGGGCTTCATGGAGGACACCCGCGAAGGGCTGCGGTATCTTGTCGCCAACCGGCCTCTCCTCCTGCTCACGATCTCGGCGGGCGTCTTCAATTTCTTCTTCGGGATGATCCTCCCGTTCTTCGTGATCTATACGGAGGAGCTGCTGCACGGCGACGCGACGACCTACGGGATATTCCTCGGCCTCTTCTCGCTCGGAGCCGCCCCTGGCTCGCTCTTGGTCGCGAGGATCGGGGCCGTGAGGCGTGCCGGGCTCACCTGGACGATAGCGGGCGTAGTCGGAGGGATTCTCCTCCTGGTACTAGTACTCGTCCCGGACACGTTGGTGGCCTTCTCTGCGATCTTCATCTTTGGGGTGTTCATGGGCTTCGCCGCCACGACGTGGGTGTCGATCGTGCAGATCATCGTCCCAAACGAGATGCAGGGCCGCTACTTCGGGATCGACCAGCTTGGAAGCTTCGCTGTCATCCCGGTCGGGCAGATAGTAGGAGGCCTCGCCATCGCGGCCCTCGGCCTATCGTGGAGCTATGGGATTGCGAGCGGAGGAATCCTGATCAGCTCGCTGGCGTTCTGGGGGTTTGCCGACCTCCGGAAGCTAGGTTTCACTGCTGATCCCAAGGAACCTCAAGCAGCTTCAGTGATATCGCGTCTTTGAGGGTGTTTTCGTATCTTGACGAAGGCGACCCGATGATGTTATAGCCGCTGTATCGCAATCCTACCGAAGCGCAAGATAAAGTGGCGGCACCTGACGTAATCAAACTGCGGGCAGAGTTCAAGGCACCTCACGAGCTCGTGAAGACCTCCGACGGCAAGACCATCTTCCTTCGGCACTGGGAGGGCGCCAGACCCGACCTCGCGGTCCTCATCCTCCACGGGATAACGGCGCACAGCGGACCATACGGGAAGCTCCTCGCGGAGGAGGTCGCGAGAGCCGGCTTCAACGTGTTCGGGATGGACCTGAGGGGTCACGGGCTATCCGACGGGACGAGAGGTGACTACCCGAGCCGGGAGAGGCTCTCGAATGATCTGTGCGAGACGATAGCGTTCCTCAAAGGGAAGTTCGCTAAGGTCGTCGTGCTGGGACACAGTCTGGGCGTTCTCTCCGCCGTCGCCGCGGTGAATAGCTGCGGGAACAATGTCGACGGGCTAATCCTCCTTAGCGCGGGGAGGAAGATTAGACCGGGCGTCTACAGCAAACCATCAGCGGGAGCCGCGCTGAAGACCCTGCTCGGAATCGCATTCTTACCGGGAAGCCGGCTGATAGAGTACAAGAGGAGAGGGATGGGCGGTCTTGACGATCCCCTGTTCAATTTCCACTACTCGGCCAGGTTCTATTCGACGATGTATGGGACGAGCGCCATGTCGGTAGTCAGGATGGCCGGGAAGAATCTTATCGAATCTCCGAACCTCATTATCTCAGGGAGGCCAGACATCCCCGTGTTGGTAGGTGTCGGCGACCAGGATGAGCTCTTCCCCGCGGATTCCGCAAGAGAGTTGATGGATAGCATTGGATCGCCCAGGAAGGAGTTTATCGTCATACCAGGCGGCCGGCACGCTGCGTTTCCTGAGGGATCATGGGGCCCCCTAGTAGCGTGGCTAAACAAGAACTATCCCGGCCCCGGAAGCAAGTAGTCGATTAACAGCTTGCCCGGCGATAGGGTCGCCACTATCTAGGGGGATCCGGGTATCCGCTTCTCTATCTCCTCTTCTTTGGCTCTCGCCTGCTAGACCTGCCTGCCCAGCCTTGTCGAGAAGAGGTAGTTGACCGCGCCGACGTAGAGCCATGCGAGAGTGAGTATGATGATCAACTCCCTCGGGGCCGCGCAGGTCGAGCTGACCAGGCCACAGCTCAGGGCGATAGTGAGGACCTATGGCTAACCAGATGGTCGACTACGACTCCGAGGAGTTCCGGAGGCTCGGCGCGGTCCTTGCCGCCCTCGTGGCCATCCGGGAAGAGGAGATCGTCTCCTGCATCTGCGAGGTGGTCGATGCCGCGTTCGCTGACTTGCCGGGAAGGCTCGTGCTGGAGATCCTCTGTGGTTCCGTCGAGCCGCTGTCTCTGAAGGCTATCGCCGCGAGGTGTGGCTGCGGCAGGAGGTCGGTCTTGCCAGAGGGGAGAGTAAGGATCGTCGTGGAGAGACTCTCAGGAGCAGGTATCGTCGTGAACCGCGGCACGCCGGAGAAGCCGAGGTACTCCCTTGATGCAGGAGACAAGCGCGTCCAGATTCTTGAGAAGATCTACGGCCCAATCCGCTTCGTGAGTCAGTCCGGAACGCTCTAGGCGGCTTAACTATCGCTCGCACCGCTGGATTGAGAGTCTCGCGAGGCGAACTGGCTCCATATCTTCAGCCTCGAGATGGTATAGGCAAACAGGAAGCCGACCGCTACCGCAATGATGTACGCTATCGAGTAGAAGATCAGCGTCGAGAGCAGGAGGGTGAGGACGTACTGGATGATCGTGGCAGCCGAACCGTTGAGGAAGTACTTGGAGAAACGGTGGCTGGACAGTAGCGGGCTGCGGAAGACGACCTCGCACTTCCAAGTGTAGTCCGTGAAGATTGAGGTCACCACGGCGATGAGGGTCGAGATCGGGAGAGCGAGATGCGCGTCGTGCGTGAGGAGGTAGAGCCACCCGTCGATCATGAGGGCGTTCACAGCCCCGGTCCCGGCGTAGACGATGGAGAGCCGGTTGACGTAGAACTTGAAGACCCTCCCGAACGTCGATGTCATCTCGTCACCGGCTCCTCGCAGGCGTCAGGTTGAGGTGGTATGTTTGCTTCTAGGACGCTGAGTGCACCGGTCCCGGCGTCCCGGCGCAGGCCTGGATGTCGCCCTGCGGGCAGGTTATCCCCAGTTTTGCACACGCGCTCTCGTTCCCTGGACAGGCGTAAGGGTGGAATGCGACCGCGTTGGCATCTGCGGCTCCGAACCAATGGGCCCTCGGTAGCGCTACAGCGCGTAGAGGTAAGGTGTCGTAGGCTCCAGCGTGCCCTCAACCGGGTTGACCTTGAGGCGGAGAGCTTCTAAAGTCGTTACTCCTAGAAGCGGGGCGTCTCCGGGTCCCACAAGGACTGTCACAGCTCTCTTTGAGGGACCGTACTCGATCACTGCGTCCGCCAGACTTGCTTCTCTGGTAGTTCCGTCGGCGAGGCTGACCTTGATTACCTCATTCGGGGTTATTCCGAGCGCCCGGGCCAGTGAGGGCGAAAGTTTCGTGTAGAGAGCCCCGGTGTCGACGAGCATCTCCACGTCTCTGCTACCCTTCGTCCCGTGTACACGGACGGTGGCCCTGGTCTCTCCCATCTTCATTGATTCACCGCTAGTGAGCCCCGGCAATAAATATTAGCACCACCCCAACCCGGTAACTTCGTCCACGGTGCCGGGAACGCTCACTCACCGGCAAATGCTTAAGCCAGTGTCTCCCGAATCTATCCCACAAGCTGAATGTCCCGGAACAGCGCTCCAGGTAGCAACTCCACCATCACGGGCACCTTCGACAACTCGATGGTCATGGTCATCATCATAGTCATGGTCGTCATCATAGTCATGGTCGTGGTTACCACAACGGTGGGCTACTCCGCGACGCTCAACCCCGCGTTTTCGAGCTCCAAAACCGTCAGCGTCGCAAGCATGTCGACTTCCACGACTTCCAAGGGTGCGCCGGCGGCCCTGGCATGGAACCCCTCCACCAGCTACCCGCTCACAGTCTGGACCCAGTCGTGCGTCGAGTCGGGCGGCTACCTCTATTGCGTAGGGGGTCTGACCGGTTCCAACACAGTAACGGACTCCACCAGCGCCGTCTACTATGCCCCGGTCTCGTCCTCGGGCATCGGCAGCTGGACGAACACGACCGCCTACCCGACCAGCATCAGATCCGAGTCATGCGTGACCGAGTCGAGCACGGTGTATTGCGTCGGAGGCTACGCCGGTTCAACCCTGTCGGACGCCGTTTACTACGCTCGGCTCTCGTCGTCCGGGGTTGGTGCCTGGGCGAACGCGACGGCCCACCCCCTAGCGGTGTGGCTGACCGCGTGTGTGGCATCGAGCAGCGGCATCTACTGCGTCGGAGGTGGAACGTCCTCGCCAACCTTGACCTCGACGCAGGATGTCTACTTTGCGCCCTTCTCGTCATCGGGGATCGGCCAATGGGTCAGCACCTCCAGCTACCCCGTCGGCGTCAAACAGGAGGCCTGTGTCTCATCCGCCAGCGACATCTACTGCGTCGGCGGCTACCTGAGCACCAGCGTCTACTACGCGTCGCTCTCCCCGACAGGGGTAGGCAGGTGGACGAACACAACGGGCTACCCGTTCACGGTCGGCGCCAACCTGGCATCCTGCGTGACGATCGGGGATGAGGTGTACTGCGTGGGAGGCCACACTGGCTCGGAGGTCTCGAACGACGTCTATCACGCTCCTATCTCTGCTTCCGGTGTCGGAGAGTGGGTGAACGCCACGAGCTATCCGGTCGCGGTCTGGGGCGAGACCTGTGTAACGTCGGGAGGCTACTTGTACTGCGTCGGGGGCGAGACGGCGTCAGGTAGCGTGCTGAGCGGCGTCTGGTACTCCTCCTAGCGTCTATCTCACTTGGGCAGCTTCGTGCCGGTCAGCTTGGGATCCTTGGTCTGGATGCGGAGATACAGGATCATCGCGTTTGCGTGGCCGTGTCCCAGACCCATGTCAGACTTGAGCCATCCTAGGAGTTCGGCGTGTTTCGCCACTATCTTTCCATTCGTTATGAACCCCTTCTTCTTGGCCAGCTCCAGGAATTCCTTCGGCGACTTGCCCGTCTTTGCCTGGATGTTGTCGAGGTAAGCCTTGAACGTCACGTTGCTTCAGAAATGACAGTCCTGACACGTTTATTACTTTCACGTTCCTCAGCGCATTCATGCTAGAAAAGGCAGGCTTCGTGACGTTCGTGCCGGTCAAGAAAATGGACCGCGCTCTGAAGTTCTACACGGAGGGGCTCGGCGGGAAGCTCAAATCGAGGGGAGAGGGCGGGATGAAAGACTCGTTCGCCTCGGTGAAGATAGGCAGGCATGAGTTCTGGCTGATAACTCCGTCGGCCTGGGAGAAGCGGGAGCTCACCTACAACGCCTTCGTCGTGGACGACATCTCCGCTGCGGTCGCCGAGCTGAAGGGCCGCGGGGTTAAGTTCAGCCGGGCAGAACGATCCAGTCCCAAGACTAAGATCGAGGGCCCCATATCCCGCGACTCGTGGGGAGCCGAGGCCTTCTTCAAGGACTCTGAGGGCAACCTGCTGATGGTGTGGCAGGGCCCCTAGACCGGGCGAGTCAGGGACAGCCGCTTGGTGTGGCCGCGGGCAGCCTGAAACTGTCTAGGCCTCTTCCATCTCGGTCGATTGGCGGGCCGTGACGGGGATGTCGGGGAAGGTGCGTTCCATCCTCGACTCCGCTACCGCCGCCGCCTCTGAGAGGACGCTCTCGGCCTCCTCGTTTGCGACCCCGAAGTCTATCGAGGAGCCGCTAACCGAGCCGGCGTCTACCAATATCCCGCCGAGAAGGCTCGATATCTCGCTCATCCCGCTTTCTGCCTCAGGCACCAATCCCGAGAGGCTCTGTCTCATGCCGCTGAGGATGGAGGTGGCTGGCGCGAGGGTCGTTATGATGTCGCCCATGTCGCTAATCGTGTTGAGTCTCAGGTTGATCTGCTCGAGGGCGAGCCTCGACTGAGTCACCATCCTGTTCATCTTTCTCAGTTCTCCGAGCTCGTTCGCATACACGGAGGCCCTCGCGGAGTCGCGCTTCTGTGTCGCCGCCACGATCTTGTTGAAGAGGGTGGTGTCCTTCTCGCGCAGCTTCGCCATGGTCGAGTCGAGCCTTCCTATCACGCCTTGAATCTCGCGATTCGCCTGCTCGAGACGGGGCTTGAGCGGCGTCCCCTGGTTCACGCTGCCGCGCAGCCTAACGCCCAGCCCGGGCCCCTTCTTCTTATCATCCCAATTCGCAGAGAAGTGTGACATACCAGCTCCCCGATGGCCAGAGGAGGTAATACCGGCGAGGGTGAAGGAACCTTCACGCTTAGATTAACCCGACGCATTATCCTTCCCTGTGTTGCAGGAGGTTAGAGCTAACCGCGGAGAATCCTTAAGGTTCAACAACTCACCGAGCAGTTGTCGTGCATCTTGAGATCGCGGTCACGGTAAAGGCGCCACGCCCCAAGGTCTACGCGGCGTACACTGACTTTGGGTCCATGCCGAGGTGGGCGAAGATGCAGGGCACCGTGACGGTGACGAAGGAGGGAGACTCAGTTCACCTAGAGAGCGAGGGAGGACCCCGGAGAAGAGGGCGGAACGCTACCAGAAGCCTGAAGCTCACGGAGCCAAGTCTGGTAGAGTCCGAGAGCGAGACGAGGTTCACCCGGACGAAACGGACCGTTGCGTTCGAGGAGGTCCCTGAAGGAACGAAGGTGACTGCGAAGCTCGAGGTACAGGTCAAAGGGTTGTGGGCCAAGCTCCTGGCCACGAGGGAGGGCGACGAGTTCGAGCCCGCGATCCGGGAGGAGCTCGAATCGTTCGCCCGATACGTCGAGAGCTTGCCCTAGCGCAGGTTCTTCAAGGCCTTGGGATCAAAGTCGCAGTTGAGCCATTCCCTGCTGATGGCTCCCCCATGCTTCTTGTAGAACGAGATTGCGACTTCGTTCCAGTCGAGGACCTCGAGGCGAAGCCTCTTGCAGTCCTCCTTCTTTGCGAGCTCGAAGACCCTCTCCAGCAGCATGGACCCCACTTTCTTGCGCCTATGCTCGGGCATCACGTAGAGGTCATCCAGGTAGAGGCTCTTCCCGACCCAGGTGTAGTAGGCGAAGAAGTAGACGGCGGCCCCCAGGACCTTGCCATCCTCCTCGGCGAGGAAGAAGCCGAACGAGTCCCTCTCCCGCTTCATCTGCCCGACCGAGTTCTTCACCTGTTCCGGCGCTCCTTCAAAGGTCGCGAGGTCCTTGATCAGACCCAGGAGGACCGGAAAGTCCTTTTCGTTCCCTTCTCTGATGATTACCGCCAAGGTTACTTCCTGACACCCAAAAGTCCCGTCTTATCAAGAAACCCCTCACGATTCGCTTTCGAGAGCTCAGACGGACTTCCCGCGTCTGACCATGGCGACCCCCATCAACCCGCCGGCTAGAACTATTGCTGCTCCCACGATCAGGTACGGCGTCAGGTCCTGGGAGCCGCTGGCGGTCGCAGTGACGGTGTTCTGGACCGCCGACGCAGGTGATGTATGGCACGGTGCTCGTCTGCCTGAGAGGCGGAGGGGAGGATACTACCCTTCAAAGACCACGCAGGACGAATATGCGATATCGGCGGGGTAGTTCGATAGAGACTTCCAGGGCCCAATCCCCGAGGAGTTGACCTGGGCCGACTCAACTGGCGTTGCAAAGGTCCCTCCCCATGTAAAGACAGGGTGGATTCAAGCGTCGCGCGGCGGGTACGGGTTTCGGACGTGATGCGGGCTAACTCACGAACTTGCTCGCAAATGCGCGGATGCCTTCGAGCTGTTCCTGGAGCGGGGTCTTCCCCTCGGGGCTCGGGACGATGACCGCGAAAGAGACTCCGAGCTCCTCGAGGTCCGCGATGGTCTTCTCGTTCCCCTCCATGTTTCCCGTGAGCCTGACGCGCCTGTCGCCCTGAGGCCCGACGTACTCAGCCTTCTCCGCCTGCATATCGAGTCCCAGCCTCACACAGATCCGCTTCTCGGCCGCCTTCGGGGAGAGCCTCCTGAACTGAGCGACGAGGTCCCTGAAGGTGTCAATCGGGTAGACGTTGGGGTGCCACGCGTCGCCGAGGTTCGCGGCCCTCCTCATTGCCGGCTCGCTGTTCCCGCCTATCCAGATCTCAATCTCCTTCGAGGCTGGGCGGGGTTCGAAGATGGCGTCCTCGAACTTCTGCGGCAGCAGCGTGCTCTCGAAGTCGGTCTCGCCTCTCCACAGGGACTTGAGGAGCCGGATCGACTCGTCCACCCTCCTCCCCCTGTCGTGGAAGTCGCTGCCCACCGAGGTGAACTCCCTTTGGTTCCAGCCCACCCCTATCGCCAGGAGGACTCTTCCCCCGCTAAAGGCGTCGATGGAGGCGAGCTGCTTCGCTACGACCGCTGGGTTGCGCATCGCAATGATGAGGGAGGAGACGCCGAGCCTGACGTTCCTGGTCTGAGGGGCCAGATAGGCGAGCGTCGCGATGCTGTCGAGGATTCTCTCGTAGGGCGTCCCGCTGTTCCTTGGCATGAGGACGTGGTCGGTCGTCCAGACCGAGTCGTACCCAAGCGCCTCGGCCTCGAGTGCAATGGCGGAGACGGCCTCGACCGAGGAAGTAGCTCCGTAGTTTGGCACGCACACGCCGAACTTCATGGTATACGCGACCCTCTGGGGCATGGCTACTTTACTGATTCCTACCCGATTCGCGCAGGAGCATCCTCAATATGTAGTTTGGCGGTCGGCACCGATGCCCCCCCTGTGGTGAACGGGTCTGCTAGGCCGGCACGAGCACCACCGGCACACCCAGGCCGGAGAGCGCGCTCAGCCTGAGGCTGACTTTACCTATCTTGAATCGTGACGACTTCTTTGGAAGAGTCAACACCAGCATGAGGACCCGGGAGTCCCGCTGGCTGGCCTTTATCGCGTCCTCGAGGCTCCCCAGGAAGACATGGCCGGTGCACTCCACGCCTTCCCCTTCCACCCGGCGTCTCAGACTCGCGATCGTGCTGGCTCCAAGCGAGTTGTAGTACGACGAGCCGAAGTCGCGGATCTTCTCTACCTTCGCGTACGCCGCGTATCCTTCAGGCACGGCCCTCCCGCTGGCGACGTACATCAGGACTATCCTGGCGCCGTAGGTCTTCGCCAGCTTGATGGAGTGCTCCAGGGCCCCCTCAAAATCGGTCCTGCCATCCAACGGAAGCACCAGATCGCCCGCTGCGCTCAATCCTCCCTGTGCGGAGAGTCGACTCCCTGCATTGGGACGATTCTCGCCATTAGTTCGCTTGTAATCTCCGACCTTCAGGGGAGCTGGTTCAAACTTAGACTCTTGCATGGTTGACATCTTCTCGACTTCCAAGCGCGGCCCTCGACTACAGCATCATAAACCAATCATACGGGAAATGGGTATAACATATGGTGTGGTTTGGTTGCCCAAGACTGCGACGACCGCTGCGGCACTCCGGAGGAACACATGATGCTAATCTGGGGGTTGGGGAGGGCTTCGAGCGGTCGTGTGACCCAGACTCTTGAGAGCGGACCTCAGCACGAAGAACGAGAGGAGCATGAGGGCCGCGGCCACCGTGAAGGTAGTCGCGTAACCCAGGTAGTAGGCTACGTAGCCGGTGAACAGCGAGCCTGCGACGGTCCCGAGCGCCCCCAGGGCTGCGTAGAGTCCTATGATGCTGCCCTGGCGCGCCTGGCCAAGGCTGGACAGAAGGACCACCGAGGTCGAGGAGTTCCAGACTGCGTAGGTAAGACCCATCAGGGCGTAGAAGACCATGGCAAGCAAGAACATTGCGAATCCGCTGACTGCCAGTGCAGCGGCTGCAAGCACGAGGCAGAGAATCGTGCGTGCGACGAGGGAATAGAGGCCGCCCTTGGGACCTCCCAGCCACCTGGCGAAGCCCCCCATCCAGCGATACACCGCTACCGCGGCGACCGTGTTGATCAGCGCGACCGCGAAGACCTCGTTGTCGCCGAGGCCCGAGCGGACCAGGAAGGGCACGAACGGGGTGTTGAAGAACGCGGACGCTGTCGTGAAAAGGAAGGCCGAAGAGAAGAGGAGGAAGCTGCCGGTCATCGCTCCGGCGCGCGCCGCGCGCAGCACACGCAGGGCATCCCTGGCCGTCCCCTTCGAGACGGAAATTGGGTGGGCGAGAAGGACCGCATGGCGGTACAACCTGGACGGGATGTCCGCTGGATTGGGCGACAGGTGACCGGTCTCCATTGTCCGCTTAGGTTCCGAGATCAAGCGATAGGAGAGCACCACAGAGGCGCAGGTCGCCGCCGCGCAGAAGACTAGGAAGGGTCCGAGCGGCAGGGTGCTCGTCCAGACGACGCCGACCGCAACCCCAATGATCGTCCCGAGATTGACGATCAGGTAGAGGGTCGAGTAGGAGGCGACCCAGTCCTTCTTCTCCGAGGTCTCCATCACGAGGAGGTTCGCCGCGACCGCGTTGGCGGTCACGACCAGCCCCAGGGCACCGTAGAGCGCGGCCAGGTCGCTGAGGTTGGGAAGCAGGAACATCGCGGCGAAGATCGCCGTCGTCCCGGCGGAGGCGATCACGAAGAAGACGCGCCGCCTCTCCAGCCGGTCGGTCATCCGCCCCCAGAATATGGAGGCGGGAATTAGAACGGCGTTGTAGAGCGTCGTGATGAGCGCGACCTGGACCACGTTCCCTCCGAGATAGAGGATGTAGAGCGGGACCATGGTGCCGAATCCCCCGACCCCGACGTTGAGCGGGAGGACGGACCAGACCCAGCTCTTCCGATTCTTCGTCGATACTGCGCTCTCTGGCTGAGTGCTCCCCAATTGGATATCTTCCGGAGGGCGGATGCGACGCGGTATGCGTTATCTTCCTTTCTCCGCTCAGGGCCGCGGGACGATGCCCTGAAGGTCGTGGGCGAGTTGCGGTAACGGCGGTATCGAGTACTCCTCGATGGAAAGGAAGCGGCCGCTCGACTCACCTCGTCCCTCAAACGGGTCGAGACCTTCTTCAGGTACAGAGGGTTTATCACGGGTGAAGATCGGGAGTTGCAAATCCTCTTGACAGCTGGCGAACGCAGGCTCGGGGCGATAATGTTCACGGGCCTCGTCGGTTACTACAGTTTCACCTCGCCGTACGAAGCGCGGTCGCTCAAGATGCCGGAGGAGAACAGAGCCTTCATTCAGGTGGCTTTCCAGAAACATGGCAATGTGGATGTCGAGTCGGTCGGAGACGGATTCCTCCTCTACCTGAAAGGGTTCCCGTATCTCGCCCGATATCGCTCTGACCCCAGGTGGTCAGCGATTGACAGCGAGCTAGGACCATCCTGAAATTCTTCTGGGCGAGACGATGAAGATAGCGAGAGAGGAGATCATGGAATTCAACGGAGTGCTTGAATGATGAACCCCGTCTCTTGCTCCTTGTTCGGTCATCTCTCGCGTATCTGCTCCGGAGGCCGACAACCGGAGTGAAGTTCCTCCCCGTAGAGTACGGGCTCATCGTGTCGTGGTTCATGATGATAGTGGGGGCATTGCTCCTGTCTTCCGGGTTCAACTCCTACGGGTTCGGTCTGATAATCGTGCTCGTGCCGACCCTGTTCGTCTACGACAGGATCATCGTGGGCCTGAGATTCTGGTCTCTGGGGAAGGCCAACCTGCGTGTGATGCTGGTCCAGAAGGTGGGAGCACCTGCCCTGGTCATCCTCTCGGTTGCGCTCGTCTACGTCGCCGCGGGTCTGGCGTTGAACCTGATGCCCTGGATCCCTGTGCTGGTCGTGGCCGTCGCCCTCGTCTCGGAGGGGGTCGCATTCCGCTACCTGAAGGAGAGGCACATAGTCACGAGGGCAGTCTCGATCCTGACAGTTGATTCGCAGTTCCTCCTCGTGAATTCGGCCCTCAGCGGGACCGTCACGAGCTTCGAGATCATCGCCTTCACTATGATTTCTTTGGTTGGCCTGCTTCTCGTCGCGAACGTTGTCCAGCAGGCCGAGAACGCGAGGATTCCAGCAGGCGTTTCCAGACGAGGTTCGATCGGGGAGGATCCGCCCTTCTTCGTTGTAGGGGTAGCCATCGCAGCCGCCATCTCCCTGGCAGTCTCCGAGTTCTACCTATGGTTCGTCATACTTCTTGTTGCGATCGAGGGGGTATACCGGTTCGGCCTGCGTGGGAGGACCATGAGGACGAGGGGAATCCTCTCGTCCTACGCCGAGGCGTCAGCAATCCTGCTGCTCTTCCTGCACCTTTACGGAATCCTGTAGGTCTATCCTCCAAGAAGCAGCGCGCCCAATCCGGAACATGGCGAGTTTCATTGAAGTCCTCACGGGGGTCTTCGGCCCTTGAATTCCAGGGCATGGCCGGGGCGCGTTAGCTCTCCTACAGGGGCACCGTCGCAATCGTGGCGAGGGAGCTCAGGCTGCTGACCATAACCTCGCTCTGCGAGATGGTGTAGAGGTAGTCCCCGATGATGACGGACCGGTCTATCTGCAGGTTGCCGTTCGGAGAGTCGCCGTAGTTCTGGCCCGCAGGGTACTGGGTCACCGTCCCGAGGAGTGTGAATCCCGTCGAGTTGACCCTGAAGACGTAGGCGCCCTGCCACACGGGGTTCCCTTCGGGGGGCGGACTCTGCGAAGTGCCGCTGGACTGCTCGCTCGCGGGTACCTGGGCGAGGAGGACCGGGATCACTGTGATGTTGTTCGCGGGGTCGTAGGTCAGCGCCAGGTGGTCGGTCAGGACGGGCGAGTCGGTCCCGCGGTCGCCGATCATGAAATCGGAGACGTCCGAAGACGACCCGTTGGCCGCGACGTGGAAGAGCGAGAGCTTCAGCCCGAGGTAGTAGGCGAAGTCTCCCGACGACGAGGCCACGGTGTCCTTGCCCACGCCGAGCAGGTACGAGCTGCCGAAGAGCGGCTGGAGGTAGTCCGAGTAGCCGTTCACCTTCAGCGCGCTGAGGATGACAGGGTGGGTGATGTCCGCGAAGGAGATCGCGAAGAGCGGGTCGACCTGCTCGAAGGTCACCACGTACCCCATGTCGCCCGAGAACCTTACCGCATAGAGGTTCTCCCCGGGCGCGATGTTCCGGAGGGCCGAGACCTGGCTCATGTTCTGGTTCAGGACGTAGACGTCGTCGCTCTCGGTGGCGTTCCCGTCGATGGTGGCGAGGCGGCTCGTCGCGACCCTGAAGTAGCCGTTGTACTCGTCCATCGAGAACTGGTTCAGGACGGACCCGGGAACCATCCCCACCGCTTGAACGACGACGATCCCGTTCGACGAGTAAGAAGCACGGAAGATGGTGCTGTTCTGGTCCTGCTGGACCGAGGGCGAGGTGATGAGGACTCCGCCGGTGAAGACGTTCCCGGGGATGTCATCGACGTTGGCGAACAACATGTAGTCGGAATAGACGACATAGATGTTCGAGGTCGAGACGTAGACCGTCGATGAAGGCCCCGTAAGGACCGAGACCGTCGTCTCGGCGCCGGAGGCCATGCTGACGCTGAGGATCATCGTGTAATCGCCTATCTGCGAGTTGTTCGGCGTGTAGAGGATGGAGGACGGGGGCAGCGCCGCTCTCTGGCCGTTCACGGTCAGATACGGCATCACTCCGGTCGCGTTCCCCTGGCTGTTGAAGCTGTAGGAGGGCTGCTGGACGACCGCGTAGAGGTAGCCCTGCGCCATGCGTGCGGCGACGTAGGTCCCTGCGACGGTCACGTTGCCGATGAGCTTAGGCGACGAGAGGCTCGAGGTGTTGTAGAGTAGCAGCCCGATGTCAGTGGTGCCGTTCGTGTACCCCTGGTCGATGACCATGAGGCGACCCTGGGCTATCTCGATACCGATGACCTGACCGGAGAGGCTCACCGTGGATAGGACTGAATTGGAGGAGGGCGGATAGGCCTGTATGATCGTAATCGCGTTGCCTCCTGTCGACGATGAGCTAGCGCTCGCTACGAAGAGGTGTGTGCCGTCGGTCTTGACGATGTCAGGCTCGTCGACGCCCTGGACCTGGACGTTGGTCCCGGTGAACGAGGGAGAGGAGACCGACGAGACAGCTGTCTGCAAGGCTGTCGCAGCGCCTGCCACGGTCATGGTCGCGCTCGACGCAATTGTGTCGGTCATGGTGACAAGGCCTCCGACGAACATCGCCGGGCCGCCTATGAATGACGACCCTCCGTAGGCGTCGTACTCCTGGGCGCTCTTCGCGTTCGCTGCCATGAAGTCCTGGAGCTGGGAGAAGTTCTGGAACGAGCGAAGCGGCCCGGATTGCGCGTTGAACGAGGAACTCGTGGACGGCGGCGTGTTACTGCCTGTCAGCGCCGGAACGAACCCTATCGCTGCCGCAAGCACGAGAACTATCGCTACAAAGAGAACGGGGGTTCTGTCGGCCGCTCCCTGCCTTCTCGAAACCGCTTCGAGCGTGGGTTTCATTCATTGGGCTGTTGAACGCCGTTCATGATTAATAGTTATGTCCGAGTATTCGGATATCCGCAAAGGGCAAAATGTATACAGCGCAACTGCCGATTCACGTTGCGAGAATCCTGATGCGCTTGGATCGTTGTCACCCTTCAGTCCAGTGTTGAGTAGAAGAGTACTGTAACATTCTCCCTTTGGAAGGTTAGGTCCTCTATTTTACCCTGCGAGCGGCTTGATAGGAGATACCATTATGCACCGCCCACGCAGGTCACGCGGAATCTCCCTGGCAATCGGGATTGTCATCCTGATCCTTGTCGTGGGCGGGGCTTCGGTCGTGCTTGTGGGCGATTCGCTGTTTGCCGGGAACCATTCGGCCACCCAGGAAACTGGCACGGGCAGCACCACCAGCGCGACGAGCGCGTTGAGCACGGCGACAACCTCCACAACGACTGGGGACACGACTTCGAGCTCGAGTGTGACAGCGTCAACCCTACCCACAACCAGCACAACCACAAGCGCCAGCATCACGACTACCAGCAGCCCGACAAGCAGCACATCCACGGCCACCAGCACGACCACCACATCTACGACAAGCTCCACCAGCACGCCGACGACGACCACAAGCACCTCCGACAGCACCTCCACGAGCACTTCAACCCCCTCGACCTCTTCAACCACTTCTACGAGCGCATCAACAAGCACGAGCTCAACCACGAGCACCAGCGCATCCACGACCAGCACCACCACCAGCACCACCACATCCACGACATCGAGCGCGTCGACCAGTACGCAGAGCACCTCGAGCCCGAGCTACTCTGAGATAGCGGTCGCTTCGCAGTTCCCCAACGGGACCGCAGTAATCGGCGTGTTCACCGAGCTGGCGCTTAACGGCGCTGAAGTGTCCACCGGATACACACCCGTCATCTTCCAGACAGTGAGCGGCCAGGACTACACCGTGACAGTCTCCGACTCGAAGAACGTCTACTTCAACCGGTGGTCCAACGACTTCTCCTCGAGGGTCATACCGGTCGTAGCCACCGGGTCAGAGGTCTCGCTGACGGCGGTATTCACGACCACTCCCCAGCCGTCCCCGTCGACCCCGTACAGCATCACGATCGATAGCAAGACCCTCAACGGGACCGCGATCAGCGGATATCTCGTCGACCTCCGGGTCGGCGGTTACGCCATAGCGAACGGCTACACCCCGGTGACCTTCACGAACCTGGAGCCGGGTCTGCAGTACCAGGTCGTCGCGTACTGGGCAGGGAACTACTACTTCAGGGACTTCTCCGGCGGAGACCTGAACAGGTACGAGCTGGTCACTTTCAACTCGACCGGCAACACGGCCGTAAGTTACGATGCTATCTATGAATACGTCCCTCCGCTCCAGGCGGCCACACTCAACATCATCGCGGAGTTCCCGAACGGGACCCAGATCGGCACCACCTCCAACACGACGGACTACATCCAGCACACCCCCGGGATGTGGCTGACGGTAACCCCTCCGGGTGCCACCGCCCCGTACACAGGGTCGGACACCGGCGGTAGCCTCCTCCCGTTCGTGCTCTTCGCCGGCGAGTCCTACACGGTCCAGATGACCACGGCGTACGGCAACGTGAAGTTCGCCTACTGGAACGACACCGGGAGCACGGACGCCACCAGGACGATAAAGCTCGATCACAGCGCCACGACGGTCGTGGCGGTCTACGAGGTGACACAGACGCAAGCCATGATGCGGGCAAGCCCGTTGTCCTCCATGATTCCTGCGGTACTGGCACCTTTCGAGCTCTGTCTAATCCCCCGCTTCTACCCTTCTAGGTCCAGGCTCTCCTAGGGACGCTTGATGAGGCAGAACACTCAATAGCACCACGTCCCTAGCGAAGGCAAGATGAAGTTCGGCATCCAGCACCCAAACTACTCGTTCGACGGGTCCGGTCCCGCAATCGTGGATTCACTGCGGAAGGTCGCAGTCACGGGAGAGGAGCTCGGCTACGACTCCTTCTGGGTGATGGACCACTTCCACCAAATCCAGAACGTGGGGGCGCCGCAGGAGCCGATGCTCGAAGGCTGGGCGACGATATCGGTCCTTGCGGGTCTGACATCGAAGATCAAGCTGGGCACCATGGTGACGGGGAACACCTACAGGCATCCTTCCGTGCTCGCGAAGATGGGCGCCACGGTGGACGTGCTGAGCAAGGGGAGGCTCTACATGGGTATAGGGGCGGCGTGGAATGAAGAGGAAGCGTCCGCCTACGGCATCCCGTTTCCCTCGACGAAGGAGAGGCTGCAGCGCATGGACGAGGCCGTCCAGGTGGTCCTCCGGATGTGGACGGAGGACAAGGCCACCTTCGATGGAAAGTTCTACCAGCTCCGCGGCGCCTACTGCAACCCCAAGCCGGTACAGAAGCCGCACCCTCCGATCCTGATAGGGGGAAGCGGCGAGAAGAGGACGCTGAAGACGGTCGCCAAGTACGGGGACGCAACCAACCTCTTCGGCTCCGTGGACACGGTCAAGGCGAAGCTGGACATCCTGCGCGGGCACTGCAAGGACGTGGGGAGGGATTACGATTCTATCGTAAAGTCGAAGCTGGGAAGGGTCTTCATCGGTGACCGCGAGGGCATTGAGAAGACGTTCAGGCAGATGGGCGTCCCGGCAGAGAGGATGAAGGAGTTCATGACCTACGGGAACGCCGAGCAGATACGCCAGCAGCTCGAGGCTTTCAGGGAGATTGGCGTAGACTATCTGATCTTCTCATTCGACCCTAGAAACGAGCTGGAGACGGTAACTCGGTTCGCGAAAGAAGTGATGTCTACATTCTGAAGCCCCACGCTAGCGGAAAGAGGGGCCAGGTCTCTTCTGATTCCCGACCGCGGCCCCGTCCGCATTGCTGATGCCCCTCTATATGTCAGAGACGGTCTTGTCGTTCAAACTGGTCGACGACTTCACACCTGGCCGATCAGCGTGCCACCCACCGTTTCGATGAATCCCTCCACTACTTTCTCGTCCGCATCCTGCGGAGGCATAAGGTTCAATCGGTGGACGCCGAGTTCCGAGAACTTCTGGGCGGTCGCCTTGTCGACGGGCACCCTAGGGGCTACGCTAATCTCGAGCTCCCCCAGCTCGGTAGGACGCGAATGCCTGGTCGCTGCTTCTCGCAAGCCCGCGAGGGCGCGCTTGGTGTCCTCCACATCGAGCCCAAAGCCGAACCATCCGTTCCCCTGCCGCACGGCCCGACGGTACGCCTCCTCCGAGAGGCCGCCTATCACGATTGGGGGGTTCGGCTGCTGTACGGGCCGGGGGTTCGCCTGCAGGCCGTCGAAGGAGACGAACTTTCCGTGATAGACCGGCTTGTCCTGGCTCCAGAGGGCCTTCATCGCCTTCAGATAGTCGTCAGCCCGGCTTCCGCGGTCGTGGTAGGGAATCCCCAGCACCTCGTACTCGTGCTCCGACCAGCCGACGCCGATGCCCACGGTCAGCCGCCCCTCGGAGAGGACGTCGAGGCTGGCTAGCTGCTTCGCCGCGATCACCGGGTTGAACTGCGGAAGCAGGAGGATCCCGGTCCCGAGCCGGATCGTCTGCGTGTGAGCCGCGATGAAGGTGAGCGCCACGATCGGGTCGAGCATCCGCAGGCTGGGCGGCATGCGCGTCTGCTTCTCGGAGAGGAACGGGTGGCCGCCCGCCCAGATGGAGTCGAAGCCGGCCTTCTCAGCGGCCTGGGCGAGCCGGGCCATCCTTTCAGGGGAGCTGTTGAAGCCTGAGTTTATCGATGCCAGTCCGAATCTCAGTTGGTTCGCCATGTCAATCTTCTAGGAGAGAGCGAGCGCTGGCGGGTCGATATAAGCTCGGCTCGCTCTCGGCGATCATTGTCAACCGTTTGGAGACCTCGATCCTCCCAGTCATCCGACGGGGCCATCATCCGAGGTGTCACAGGATCCTAATCCAGCGACACCCTTCGCAGGCCGGGGATCCTGTCAAATTCCCTGTCCGTAGAGACGACGGTGCCGTCGTGCTCCGACGCTTCGGCCGCGATGAGGGAGTCGAAGTAGCCGAGGGCGAACTCCTCTTCGTAGAGCGCGGCCAGATAGAGCGTCTTCGGGGTCACGGGGTGCACCGAGGCGACCGCGCCGGGGAAGTCGAGCGCGAGCAGGGTCATCTCCTCCCTCCTGGCCCGTGCGGAGAAGCCGCGGCTCCGGAGAACCACGTCGAATTCCATCAGGGCAAAAGTTCCTAGCTGGAGCCTGCCGCCAAGCTTTCTGAGTTGGGCCGTGGCGTTGCCATGGAATCTGTCCGAAGGGTCGGCGGCGGCGAACAGCGCCACAGTGTCAACTATTGGCATCGCTCTTCGTCAGCTTCGCAAGAAAGCGGTCGGCTTCGTGGTCCTCCTCCCTGAACCCGAGCCTGTTGAGACTCCCCGCAAACCTCTTCCCGGCGGCGGAGGCCAGGATGACGCCTCCCGCGAAGGGGACGGCGACGAGTCTCTCGCCCTTGACAATCCCTGCCGCGGTGCGTACTCGCTTCTCGAGCACGACCCTGTACTTGGAGTCAACGACGACGGTCGATTCGGTCACGTGAATGTCCCACGTTTCCTCATTCTGTCCCACTATTTAAGCGCCCGCCGACGGCGGTTCCTCCGCGACAACGATGATTCCTGTCCAAAGAGGAAGAGGCCACAACCCTTTTAGATTCGCTATAGTCCATGGACTATGGGTAAATGTTGTCCACGACCACGGTGGAGTTGAAGAGGAACACGGCGAAGATGCTGGAGGAACTCAAGAAGAAGTATGGCGCGAAGAGCATGGACGAGACGGTCAGACGTCTCATCAGCAAGGCAGAGAACATCCCCGAGTCGATGTTTGGAGCTCACCCTGAGCTGAAGCCTTTCGTGCGGCAGGAGGAACCGCGTCATGAGTTATGAATACGTGATAGATTCCTTCGCCTGGGTAGAGTACTTCAGGGGGACAGAAGCAGGCAGGAAGGTTCGTCGGTACATCGAGAGCGACCACGCCGCGACCTCAACACTGACCCTCGCCGAACTGAAGGAAAAGTACCTCAGGGCGGACTGGGCTTCCTCAGACGGTGATGTCGCGTTCATCGCGGGTCGCACCCTGGTCACCCCGGTCGACAGGGAGATCGCCCTCCTGGCCGGCGAGCTGAACCATGCTCGCAAGAAGACGGTCAAGGGCTGGGGGATGGTGGACTCGATAATCCTAGCGACCGCGAGGACTGTGTCGGCCAGGGTCGTGACCGGGGACCTGCACTTCAAAGATCTGCCTGATGCAATCATGCTGTAGCGGCAAGCGGAGCTTCGGCATGCCTTCCGTACCCAGCGGCTCAATTGATCATCGGGAACCAGGAGGCGACCACGTAGCGGGTTGCGGCTGTGCACTCAGCTCGATTGTATACCTAGGGGGGAGAAGTCATGAGTCTCGAAGAGCCTACTGAGAGAAGTTCACCTTGGTCGTAGGGACCGACTCAGGTGTCGAGACGCGCACCATGACCTTACCGATCTTCACAGTCGGATTCCGGGTTCAACACATTCCCCTGTCTATCTCACAGCAGCGCCGCAGTTGGGACAGAACCCTGCGGTCGGCGCGATCGGGTTGCCGCAGTTGGCGCAGAGCTCAGACGGAGGTCACGCCGCTGCCGCTGGTTCTTGTCCCCGACCCCTAGGACCGCCCCTCCCCCTTGTCGCCATGACTAACGCGACAATGATCACAGCGCCGATAGCGGCCCCCGTAGCTACGTAAACGAGGTAGGGAGGCCCGCCTCCCGTGGAGGAGGATTGAGATGCGGTGGTCGTCGTGGACGAAGATGAACTCGTCGCGGATCCTGTGGTCGAAGAGGAAACGGAGTTCGTGGCCGAGCTGGAGCTCGTGGCCGAATTGGTAGTGGGGCCGACACTAAAGATGAACGCGTCACCCGGAAAGGCGTAGCCCGGTGAAGCTGATATCAGCTCAACGGCTACTGGATCTCCCACGATGAGGGTCCCGGAGCCGATTGCAATCGCAGAGCCGAACTCGGAACTATAGTATCCGTTCAACACGCTCGGGGCCGTTATGCCCGTAATCAGCCCGAAAGTTGTGGCGTTGTAGATGTAGACGGCTCCACCGGTAATTGTGCTAGAAGTGATTGCGGTGCCGTTGTATGGCGCCCCGGCGGCGATTAGGCCATTCCCAGCCGCGACGGTGAAGCCGAAGTTGGGTGGGTATGCCTGCGTGGCCGTGGACCCGCTGAATGTCATGAGGAGTGTCCAGGATGCGGTATTGTAGACGTACGCGTTCCCTATCTCCGGTTCGCCGGCCACAGCCTCGAACGGCGCTCCTACGACCAGCACGGAACCAGTGCCTGCCAAGGAGAATCCGAACTCACCGTTCAGTTGCGCGTTGGGGCTGGTGAGCGTCTTGACCAGCGCAAGGTTCGAGGCGCTGAAGACGTAGACGTTTCCCGCCCCCAAGTGGCCATCCGCGGTCTCATTCTGGGCACCAATAATCACGTAGCTAGGCGTCGCGTAGACGGTCGAGCCGAACTCCCCCTCGAAATCCGGGTTGGGGGACTTGAGCGATCCGATGAGTGAGCCTGTCGTGGCATTGTAGACGTATGCACGCCCGGCGAACCCGACGGTTGTGTTCTCATTTACCGCCCCGACTACGAGCAGAGATCCACTTGTCGCAAGCACACCACCGAACTCTCCCACGGACTGGGCGTTCGGGCTCGAAAGGGTGTACACCAGCTTCCCTGTGGTCAAACTGTAGGCGTAGACATGCCCAGCCGCCAGTTTCCCGCTCGCGTTCTCACCTGGGGCGCCCACTATCGCCAGGTTCCCACTCACCGCTACAGACCAGCCGAAGGACCCAAGCTCCTGGGGAGCCGGACTCGTCAGGGCCCTGAGAAGTGTCCCGCTGGACCAGTTGTAGACGTAGATATTCCCAGCCGCTGCTAGGCTGCTCGAGGTCTCGTTGGGAGCACCGACCACAAGAAAGAGCCCGCCGACGGCCAGCGACTCCCCGAACAGCCCCGCGGTGGTGCTCCCGCTCGGGGAACCCGTCCCTGGACTGGTGAGCTGAATCGAGGGGAACTGAGTCGTCGCGGTGGAGGCGGTGGAGGTGGCGGTTTTCTGGCCCACGATTGTTACGGAGGAGGAAGTCGAGGTCGTGGAGGCAGTCGAAGTGGAAGTCGTCGACGCTGGCGTGATGGTGGCTGTGGTGCTCTGAAGGGTCGTGGCGCTGAAGGCTGCGCTGAAAGTGCCAGAGGTGCTCGGGAGCGCGAAGACCCCCGCGACATTCGCGATGACGACTGCAACAAACAAAAGAGCGATGACCGCGGTCACAATCCCCACCCTCCCTGTCGCACGCCTGTTACCCAGTCTCGAGCGGCATCGTCCCTTCGTCAACCTCCCAACCGAGTGTGACCCGGTTCGGAAGAAAGCGCTCGGGTGCTTCGCCATCTCACGTGGTACCGGCTGCATTCTATTTAGCGGATTTCCGAGATGATTCCATAATCTATACGAAATCCCATCCCCTTCATGCGTGTCGGGCCTCTCGGTGAACTACTGCAGACGCCTTCATGGTGCTTTTTCGAGATGAAGAGTCACGCGGGTTCCTCAGGGCAGCGTGGCCTCCCGGAGCGAGTACTTGACGGACGTCCCACGCATGAAGAACCCCGCGCGTCCTAATCCTACAAATCCGAGCCCCACATGGCTGCGAAGGGAATCGTCATCTCGTCTTCGTGGAGACCACCGTGGACTCCTTTGAGGTCGGGTGGGTCGACGCCAACACCGAGAGACACCTCTTCTTTTCGAACTACGACAGCGGCCTCGACGACATCTTCGCGGTACAGGGCGACGTCGCGGCGAAGGTCGTGACCGCCGACCTGCACTTCAAAGATTTGCACGACGCCATCATGCTGCAGCGGTGAGCGGAGCCTGCGACTTCCGACCGCCGAACACCGCGTCGCAGGGAGAGAAACTTCATGACACCCCAAGAGGATACTCTGGAGGGAAACTCATGAGCATAGTGATGAAGCCGAGCGCCACCAAGGGAGAGCTCGAGGAGGTCATCCGCAGGGTGAAGGCACTGGGTCTCGGGACCGACGTCTCCTCGGGGGAGTTCCAGACCGTCATAGGCGTCATCGGGGACGAGAAGAAGCTCGACTTCGACCAGGTCAAACTGATGCCGGGCGTCTACGACGCGATCAGGATCCAGGTCCCCTATAGGCTCGTCAGCCGCAGCTACATCCCGAAGGACGTCGTGGTGAAGGTCGGGGACGTCTCCATGGGAGGCGACAGCCCGCCCGTGTACATGTGCGGACCCTGCTCGATCGAGAGCTACGAGCAGCTCTACAGGATCGGGAAAGTGGCGAAGGAGGCCGGGGCGCAGGTCCTCAGGGGAGGGGCCTACAAGCCAAGGACCTCGGTCCACTCCTTCCAGGGGCTCGGGGACGAGGGTCTTGAGCACCTGCAGGCTGCGGGCAGGGACCTCGGCCTCCCGACGGTCACGGAGGTGAGGAGTGAGACCGAGGTCGAGATCGTCGCGAAGCACGCCGACATCATCCAGATCGGGGCCAGGAACATGTTCAACCAGGACCTCATCGAGGCGACGGCGAGGACGGGCAAGCCCATCCTCTTCAAGAGGTCCTTCGCAGCCCAGATAGACGAGTACCTGAGCTTCGCTGAGAGGATAGTGGCCAACCACAACAAGAACCTCCTCCTCTGCGAGAGGGGCATAATGCCACTGGGCGGCAGCTTCAAGCCCCAGACTAGGTTCACGCTCGACCTCAACGCGGTCCCCATCCTCAGGAGGGAGACGCCGTTCCCCGTCATCGCCGACCCGAGCCACGGGACGGGGAGGAGGGACCTGATCGCGCCAATGAGCAGGGCCGCGATAGCGGCGGGCGCGCACGGCCTCATGATCGAGGTGCACGACAGGCCGGAAGAGGCCCTGAGCGACGGCGCGCAGGCGCTTCTCCCCTCTCAGCTCGCAGGGATAATCAGGACCTGCAACCTCCTCCACAAGACCATCGACGAAAGCGAGACCCCCTTCTCGAGCGACCTGGGCGATGGAAAAGACGGCCACCGTTAGGGTCGACCTGTCCCGCGGGGTCGGGGACAGGAGCTACGACGTACTGATCCGTGAGGGGGTCCTCGAGGAGCTGGGGGCGGGGTCCCTGAGGCTCCCGGATGCCGAGTCGTACTACGTCGTTACCGACTCGAACGTGGCCAGGCTCTACGGAGGGAGGCTGAGGAATGGTCTCTCGGGGCAACGTCGAGGCAGGGTGGAGCTGCTCTCGTTTCGCGCCGGAGAAGCGCGGAAGAACGTCGGGACCGCTTGGGCGCTGGCATCCAGGCTCGGCGCGCTCGGCGCCGAGAGGGGGAGCGTGATCCTCGCCCTGGGAGGAGGCGTGGTCGGCGACGTCGCGGGGTTCGTCGCGTCCGTCTACAAGAGGGGCATCGGCTACGTGCAGATACCAACGACCCTGCTCGCCCAGGTCGACAGCAGCATCGGGGGGAAGACCGGCGTCGACGCGCCCTGGGGCAAGAACCAGCTCGGCACCTTCCACCAGCCGCTGGCAGTCATCACCGATCCGACCGTCCTCGGGACCCTCCCTCGCAGGGAGTGGATCAACGGTCTGGCCGAGATAGTGAAGTGCGCCGTGATCGCCGACGAGGGGATGTTCGAGAGGATCTCCTCGCTCCCAGCGGGGTTCGACGGTTCTTCGGGCATCCCCGTCGAGCTCATCGTGGGTGCCTGCAGGGTCAAGGCCGGCGTGGTCTCCCGGGACGAGAGGGAGCTCGACCTCAGGGCCATCCTGAACTACGGGCATACCGTCGGCCACGCCCTAGAGAGCTCCTCGGGCTACAGGCTGAGCCACGGCGCCTGCGTGATCCTGGGGATGCTGGCGGAGGGCTGGATCGCCTCCCAGATGGGCGTCTTCCGGGAGGCGGACTACGAGAAGCAGACCGAGCTCCTCCTGAGGATCTGGAAGGGTGCCGGGGTCACGGGCCTGCGACCGGTCCTGAGCAACAAGAAGAGGCTGTTGAGGTTCGCCCTCGCAGACAAGAAGACGACCTCGTCCTCATTGAGGATGAGCCTCCCGGAGCGGCTGGGGCGCATGCACACCACGAAGGAGGGCAGGCACAAGATACCCGTCTCGGATGAGGCATTCGTGCGGTCGATAGACTATCTTCGGGAAGCCCTTCGCTCACAGCGCTGAACAGACACCGACGGCGCGCCCAGACGGTATCGGCCGGCAGGTAGTCACACCGATCATAGGCACTTTATTTAGTCACCCTGTAGAAGGACCGCCATCCGTGAGAACAGTCGCAGGTCAGCCGGCCCTTAGTCCGCTATCTCTCGTTGTCGCTCTCAGCATTCTCGTGCTTGCACTCTCCGCGCACGCGGCGCACGCCCAGGACGCCGGGAACGCTTCGTCAACCCAGTATACGTCGGTCATCGAGTATCTGACGTCCAGCGGCTACACCTTCAACAACGTGAACACCACCTGGACCAACACCAACGACTGCGGGTCCTTCGGCGGGTCCGGGGCAGGAGCGACCTGGATCTGGGGACCGGGAATCGGCGCCATCCCCTGCACGGGCAGCACGCCCCCAACGGGCACCATCACGGAGACCTCCACCTCTGGCGGCGTGGTCCTCGCAAGCTGCACTGACACCCAGGGCGGCGCGACGTATGGCTCCGATAGCGTGGCCAGCACCATTCCCTCCGAGTGCACAAACACCGCGGCCGGCGTGTCCATAAACGAATTCTTCGCCCAGGCCTATGACGTGTCAGGCAACCCCATCGCGGCCGGGGGCGCCAACTACGACTGGATCATCGCTCTGGTCGTGATCATAATCCTCGTCCTTCTCCTCTTCCTGTGGCGCAGGCGCAAGAAGACGCCTTCGATGGCCGGCCAGGCGCTACCCGCGGCCCCCGCCGTCCCTCCAGCGTCGTCTGCGCAGGCAGGTGGGAAGATTTACTGTGGTAACTGCGGCAGCGCGCTTGACGCAGGAGCTACCTTCTGTCGGTCCTGCGGTGCGAAGGTAACATAGAGCCTGTCGCCTCCTCAGGGCGCGCGGCAGTCGCTTTCTCGACGCGTCAGATTGGTAACGGCGAAGAGATACACGTTCAGCCAATCACGGGCACCCAGTAAAGAGGGGCGAGAGGGTTCCAACTCTCTTATTCAACTGATTTAGCTTCATCATCCCCAACCACGGCCGCCATGAGATTGTCTACCAAGGCGAAGGAGCTCATCGACGGGAAGAACTTCGGGAGCGTGACGACGCTGATGCAGGACGGCTCACCTCAGGTGGCACCTCTCTGGATAGACCGTGAAGGGGACACCATCATACTCAACACGACCAGAAGCAGGCAGCGCACCAAGAACCTCAGGAGAGACCAGCGGGTCGCGATCACCGTCTTCGACCAGGGCAACCCGTACTCGAACGTCTCGATACGTGGAAAGGCCATCGAAATCACGGAGGAGGGGGCGGAGGAGCACATCGACAGGATGAGCATGAAGTACCTTGGGAAGCCCTACCCCTACGAGGACCGGACCCCAAAGGACCCGCGGGTGCTGATAAGGGTCGAAGCGGAGCGCATCCACGAAGAGATGTAGAGGAGGGCGACCACAAGTGGAGACGCTTCGCCAGCAGCTTCCCGCCGGCCAAGCGGCCTGCTTTGGTTGCGGCCGTGCGCTCGGCTCGATTGTGCACCTCTAGGAGCGAAGCCATACGTCTCGAAGAGCCTACTAAGAGACCTTCACCTTGATCGTTGAGACCGGCTCAGGTGTCGAGACGCGCACCATCGCCTCAGGGAGCTCGGTAATGCAAAATGATTAAGTATTACTTTAGCCACAGTATTACCACTCATGACCGAAGCGATAGTGACGGTTACCAAGAAGGGGCAGGCCACGATCCCGATCCGGCTGAGGAGGAAGCACAAGATAGGGAGAAAGGTGCTGGTCGTGGACACAGAGGCAGGCGTGCTGTTGAAACCCCTCCCCGACCCGCTGGCGGAGAAGGGCTCTCTGAGGGGGCTCTTCACCGGCATGAACTCGGGAGACCTGATCGACGAGGCACGGACGGTCGAGCGCGTGAGAGAACGCGCAACCAGGCGTCGGTGAGCTTTCCATGCAGGGCGTCGTCTTCGACAGCCAATCGCTTCTAAAGCTCTACCTTGGTGAGACGGGTGCCGATGAAGTGGTTCGACTGCTGCGGGAAGTGGAGCAGGGGAGGTTGGATGGATGGATCAATGTCGTGAACCTTGCTGAGATATACTACATACTTCACAGGAAGAGCAGAGAGGTCGCCGAAGAGAAGAAGGAGAGCTTGAGGAGCTATGGCGTGAAGGTCGTCCCCGTGAACGCGGTCTCGCCGCTCTGGAAGAGAGCAGCCTCCCTGAAGGCAGAGCACAGCATGTCGCTGGCTGACGCATTCGCGGCGGCGACCGCGCTAGAGCTCGGCGCCAAACTCGTGACAGGGGCGGACGTAGACTTCGATGGTGTTCGCGCTCTGCGGGTGGAGAGGGTGTAGACCTGCTGCCCAAGCACCTGTGATTTGTTGGGTGTGGGCTTCGCCTTTCCCGCCCGGATCGCAGCCCAACTCCGTCGCAGTTTCGGGATTGGCGGGGCTCCGGCGTCCGCTTCCCGAGTGGGTTTTCTTGATTCCCGGGTTCAAACGATTAGGCTACGTCCCCTTTATCGCCATGGGGACGATAGTAGGCTCATGACCGAAGCATTCTGCATGAAAGAGAAGGCGAAGCGCGAGATGAACGGGGTGTCTGAGGTTCGGATGAGGAACGGAAGAAGGGCGCTTCAGGGGACGTGCCCGAGCTGCGGGACCAAGCTCTTCAGGATCCTGGGGAAGGCGGATCAGGCCGGGCCCCTTGTTGTGTTCACTCCCCCTCGGAACGAGCTGTCAACCATTCAAGCGACATTCTAGCCGGTGGACCGCCTTCGGCGATCAGGCTCTGCTCGACTCTCCACGGCCCTGGCGCGAAGCAAGGCTAATCCTCTGTATCGCATCGAGATGGTACTGAAGAGGAAGAAGAGGATAGTCTGGCTGGACAGCCGCATGGGAAGGGAGGTCCCTCCCTAGAGACGCCCGAAATGCTCAGAGCTTCTATCCTGTCATACGAGGCTCCTCGGCCACTCTGACCTTTGATATCACTGGTCTGAATTTGGCCCTGAAATTTGTTCTCTCGGTGTTTGAAACCTCTATCTCCACATCCTCGCCCAGAATCCTGCGGCACGTGGCTACGAGCTCTTCATTGGCCG
This sequence comes from Candidatus Gagatemarchaeum stordalenia, assembly GCA_003164815.1. Taxonomy (GTDB): domain Archaea; phylum Thermoproteota; class Nitrososphaeria; order Nitrososphaerales; family Gagatemarchaeaceae; genus Gagatemarchaeum; species Gagatemarchaeum stordalenia. The sequence goes on along the minus strand of PLUF01000069.1, from coordinate 15,344 downwards.
CGTCAGGTTCACTCTTTCTCTTCATCAGCTGTATCCTGACTTGGCTCATGCTCTCCTGCACCGCCTGGTATCTTGATACCCCAGGAGACCCTTGTATTGCTGTCATGATGGTCCTCGGGGCGATCAGTTGACCGCCGGGGAGCGCAAAGCAGTCGGCCATCCTTCCCTCGATGGACTTCAACAGCGGTAGACCTCGACCGCAGGAGCAGTACTTGTCGTCGAGGATACCTATGTCCCCTACCCTGTATCTTATCAGAGGCATGGCGTAGTTCAGGAGATTGGTGACGACGATCTCTCCCCTTTCGCCAGCTGAGGCCTGTTCACCTCCCCTTACCACCTCCATGATGAGCATGTCCGCATCGATATGGTAGCCCTCTCTTCTCGTGCACTCCCAAGCTCCGTTCCCAAAATCCCAGGAAGAGTACTCGTCGAAGACCCTGCATTTGAACGACGACTCGAGGTATCGCCTCGTTTCGACGTCCGTGAGCTCCCCTTCGGTTCTCACGACCCTGTTGGCAAGGCCATCGACTCCCCTGTCAGCCATCGCCTCTGCGAGCAACCTGAGATAAGACGGAGAACCGCGGACGAGCTTGGGATCGAACCTCAACATATGAGTCAGTACCTGGTTCGCATCATCAAACAGGGGAACGCTCCTTCTTCTACCTCGCAGAAGACGGACTATCGGCCCCAGACTTTCCCTTCCGCGAGACTCTCTTCTCTCTTCCGCCGGCTCTCTGCTTCGGTCTTGACCTCTCTTGGGGGGCGCGCTGTATTCTATCACCAACACCTTCTGCCAAGGTTCGACTCCGATTGCCCACTGCTTCCTGAATATCCAGGCGGCCTGGCAGTAGTCCCAGAACCTCTTGTCGTAGAACACGGGCATCGGGCCGCCGCTGGTCCCAGAGGTTGATGCTCGAATGCAGTTCCGGAGATCAAACCCCCTGGCTATGCTCCGGTGGGGGATGCCTTCTCGGACCTCTTGCTTCGTTGTGAAGGGAAGTTTCCGGAGGTCCTCCAGCGACCTGATGTCTTCCGGCTTGATCCCCTGGGCGTCGAACTTTTCCTTGTAGAGAGGCACGCTATTGTAGGCATGGCTGATGATCTCTCTCAGCCTTTTCTCTTGAAGTCGTCTGAGCTTCTCGGGCCCAACCCACTGGTTTCTCGACAGCTCATTGCAGTACCAGAGGACCCGGCGAAGCATCGGACGCGGCGATTGCCCCCGCTGATATAACGACTCGCCAGAGCCGGCCTTGGGAGGTGTACACTCACGACCGTGAACTCTTGGCGCTCGGTCAGATCGAATGGAGAACCTCGAAGGCGAGCGTGACCGACCCCGATGAGGTGACCTCTCCGCTCTCCGCAGGGCGAGACCTTCCGAGGTGCCCGTGGACGGCTGGATACGGATTTCTTTGCCATCCTCGCCGAGACCTGGCGGATTCTAAGAACGCGTACTGCGCCCTTCGGGCGATGATCATCCCAGGACGCTCGAGAGCGTCAAGCCTATGCCGAGACTTTCACCTTGGTCGTCTCGACGTGGTCCGGAGTCGAGACGCGCACCATGACTTCGCCGATCTTCAGGAGGATGAAGTCAGAGACGAACCTGTCCTCCTCGTACTTGTTCACCATGAACCGCAGCATCAGGTCGATGTCCCGGCCGTCGTTCGGCAGGTGGCAGACCTTGATGGAGATGTTCTTGAGGAGCCACTGCGAGAGCTGGGAAGGGCTGGTCGTCGCCACGAGGACCTCCTGGCCGTACTTCCTGTTCTCGACCACCATCGCGTCGAGAAACCCCTTGTGGTTCCCCCTGTCCGGCGCGACGTGGTGCGCCTCGTCGATGATGAGGAGCTGGCGGAGATAGTCCACAGGCTCCTTCTCCTTCGCCATCCGGTAGAGGCGCTTGATGATGACCTGCGATACGAGGTCCTTCGGGTGCTCGAACTTGAAGGGAGAAAGGTCGACGATGTGGATGCCCGGCCCGAAGAAAGTCTCGAGGGAGAGGGTCTCCCCGGAGTCGAAGACCTTCTTTGCAGCGCCGACCGTCAGGGGCCTCAGCCTCGAGGGGACAGACTCCCGGGACTCGGCGAGCCCCTAGAACTGCCGCTCCTCCTTGTATGCTTCGACCGCCTCCATGAGGTCGGAGATCCGCGGCTGCCCGCCCCTCGAGGTGTCGGCCTGCAGCCTCTCCATGCTCTTGCCGACTATCTTCTGCTGCAGAAAGCCGAGCGGCTGGCCGTCTTCATAGGAGACCTGGACATAGTGGGAGATTGTGTCGATGGCCCCCTCGACCGCCTCGTCAGCGTCCCAGCCCCGGTCGGCAGCCAGCAGCGAGAGGTGGAGGTTCCTGCCGGGAGCATAGACGGTACAGTAGGGCAGGCCTGCGAGCGCCTCGGCGTGCTCGCCTGTCCTGTCGATGATCACGACGGCGACCTCGCTTCAACCGACGACGGTGACCGCCGGAATCAATCCCACCGCCCTGACGACGTGCTCAGGAACCGTCGTCAACGCAGCGTCGGTATCCGCAATCATCTCAACGTCTGCATATCCCCTCGGACCGTGTATCTGCACCCTGACCCATGTCTCGCCCGCCATCGATTCACCGGAATGGAGTCCAGCCGTCAAACATTAGCGCCACGCTAAGGAAGGCAGAGCGACTTTCGTCCTGAGATTTGGGAAGTCGTGTACTGAAAAATGGAGAGAAATGATTTAGATGGACCTGCCGAGGAATAAGGGGTGGACCGGAGCTGAGTCCTGACCCTCCTACGAAGGCAGATTTTGTTGTGATTGGAGCGGGCATCATGGGTGCGAGCATCGCTTACAACCTCGCCAAATCCGGCAGCGGAACTGTGGTCCTTCTAGAGAAATCGACCATTTCCAATGGCGCATCAGGTGTGTCTCACGGCAACACACCTCAGTATTACACAATCGAACCAATGGCAAGGATGACTGCGAAGTCCTGGAAGTTCTTCCGAGATTTTGACATGTTGGTGGAGAACGCTTCTCCTGTCTATCACAGGGTGGGGATGATGTATGCCTATCCTGAACGCCTGGCGCCGAAATGGGAGAAGAATGTTTCATCACAAAAGAGGTATGGGTTATTTCCATCGATACTTGACTCAGCGGAGATAAAGGGCGTCGCACCGGAGTTCTTTCAAGAGAAGTTCTACGGAGCGTGCTATGAGGAAGACGGTGGTTTCGTCGACAGTCGTACGGCAGTTCAAGGACTCGTTGAGGCATCCAGGACCTTCGGCACGAGGCTCTTCCAGCATACCACCGTTACAGGGCTCGAAAGAGAAAAGGACAATATCACCGCTGTATTGACAGAGCGAGGCACCATAAGGACTCCTGCCGTAATCTGTGCATGCGGGGCGTGGACACGCCCTCTCCTAAACACGGCCGGGATGGACTTGCCCATCATGAACAGCTGGGCAGGTCTGTGCACGTTGAAGCGACCGGATAGTTTCAAGGGCGAACACATGACCTTGATCGACTACGTGAACTTCTCCAGCGTTCACGCACAGGACTCACACTTCACTGATATTGGAATCTTCGAACCCACAATCGAGATGTATTCCCAGAGCGATCTTTCGATAGATCCGGACGATCATGAAGATACCATCCCGCTCTCGAAGATCGACGCATTCTTGGAGAGAGGTTCTCTTTATCCAGGGCTAGAGAACGCAGCTTTTCGAGGGTCGTATGCTTGCGTATCGGATGACAGCCCCGACTACCAGCCTATAATTGGCGAGATGCCTGGCGTCAGTGGCATCTATGTTGCGGCCGGTTTTAGTGGGCAGGGTTTCAAAATCGCTCCTTCGGTTGGCGAGGTCATGTGCGACATTGCGCTGAACAAGAAGGCATCTGCGATTGATGTGGACATGCTGAATCCTTCAAGGTTTCAAGAGCACAAGTTGATCAAGTTCGACCCGCTTTTTGATGTCGCATGAGAGTGAAGGGATCACCGAATGGAAGGGCATGCGCGCCTAGACGTTTCTAGCATGACTTGGGTCGCCGAAATTAGAACGTTTCGTGTTCAATGGAGACCGCCAATCGATGAAGGTCGATATCTTGGTGTTAATCAGGCCCTGATCTTGGTTCTCGGAAGGGTGACGAGGGTCAGCGACAGAATCACTCCGGCCGTCACGGCGACTAGAAGCAGGTAGGAGAGAGAAAGGGACGTACTGGATGCTTGGCTCGAGCTAGGCGAGGTCGTAGGAGATGTGGAAGTGGTCGTGGGCGTACTCGAGGTCGAAGAAGTGACGCTGGATGTTGGGGAGGTGGACGAGACTGAAGTCCCGCTCGATGAGTCTGATATCACCGCTACGGTGCCAGGGATAAGTGAATTCGCTGCGAAGATCTCGCCAGTTCCCGAATCGTAAGCTATGCCCGTAGGCTGGGAGAAGCTGGTGTTCCAAGTTCCTATCACTTTGTTGGTGCTGTCGGAAATCACTTCGACCTGGTTCTCCCCGTTCATGTATATCTCGCCTTTGCCAGAATCATATGCCAGGGTCCCTTCCCATCCAAAGTTCACTCCGCTGACGGTGGCAACGACCTTGTTGCTGCTGTCCGATATGACCGAGACCGTGTAGCCGGTCTGCGCGAAGATCTCGCCCTTGGCAGAATCATATGCCAAGAACCCAGTGCCACTGACGGGTATGGTCGTGTTGACGGAATTTGTCGTATCTGATATGACCGCAATGTTGGCGCCTCCAGCTTCGCCGTTAGATTGTGAAAGGAATATTTCCCCTTTGGCTGAATCATAGACCATCGCGAATGGGGTCTGGGTTGTTATGTTATCGACGACCTTGTTGCTGCTGTCTGATATGACCTGGACCACGTCGGGGGTTGGGACGTCGTAGGCAGATGCAGATACGAATATTTCCCCTTTACCAGAATCGTAAGCTATGCGCGTCAGGTTAGGCAAGACATCAGTCACGTTTCCGACGATGGCTTTGGTGGCGTCCGATATGGCATAGGCCACGGTGCCGCCCGTTACCCACATCTCGCCCTTGCCGGAATCATAGGCCAGGTCGTATACGCCGGGAAGCCCTGTTATGTCGGCGACGACCGCGTTCGTGCTGTCTGAGAAGATCTGGACGTCGTCGCTCTGGTAATTGGCCACGAAGACCTCATGCGTGGCGGGATCATAGGCTACTCCGACGGGATTGCTCCCTACAGTTACTGTTGTGGTCACACCGATGGCACGAACCGTATTGGCCGCCGACAGAGCAAAGAGCAGAATGATCATGAACCCCAAGAACTTGGTGGCCTTGGCTTTCACAAACGAACCCTGCGCCGTGTCGACGGAAAAGAGTATTTAACGATGCCCCGGGCGATTTGAGCTCGTAGCTCAAGGACCTTGATTCGGGTCTGCTTGTATCGGCAGGGCGATTTTTCCTCTCAACTGTGGTTTGCTCTGAGGAAACAAGAGATTATTTGTGATTAACCAAAACTACTACCCCAAACCGGTAGCAGAGTAGACAGGGAGAAGTTCTAATGGGCCACCCCAATCGCTCCCACCCTACACCGGATAGGAGTGAGTGGCTTCGGGGAGTTGATCTGGATCATCGCCTCGCCGACAGAGAGCCGCCTGAGAGAGTCAGCGATGGAGGTCCTACCCATGAAGAACCCCGCCGAAGCCTCGATGTCATCGGAGTTGTTCAACATATGCGAGATGAGCGTGTTACTGTTCGCGATTATGTTCGGGCTGACCAGTATCGGCCTCGTTGCGCACGTGATGAGGGAGAACCCGTACTTCCGAAGCTCTATCGCGCACCTCTCCGGGATGCTGATGTAGTCTCTCTTGTTCGGGCAGAGTCCGGAAATTCCAACCGATGGTATTGCAAGAAGGATTGGGTTGTACAGTCATCAGGGGATGACAACAGCTCCCGTAGGAAGTCAAATGAGGTGTTGCTTGATTTGAATCCAGAATTTGGTGCGATTCGCTTGCGACCCTAGTTTTCAAGGGGCCGATACCCTTTTCGCCTCAGGCAGGAGTGGTGAGTCGTTGGAGCGCCATTAGATGGCAAATCGTGACGTCCCTGGCAATTTGGGCTCAATGATCATCATGATTTTCCTCATCATCACTCTTACGACGACGCTCACCTACTCTGCCGTAACATTCAACGGGGTAACGAGCGCCACCAACACCACTAGCGCGACTGGCACCAGCTCAACGAGCACCAATTCGTCGAGCGTTACTTCACACCCGCACCCGCCGGTCCTAGATGGATTCTCCCAGACTCAGTACGGGGGCAAGTCTTGCGGGGATACTCTTACCACATCGAAGCCGGACGACGTTCTTGTGATGATTGTGGGGCAGGAAAACGCGGGCCCTATAGTTGGCGTGACCGACACGGCAGGGCTGTCGTGGCAGCATAGAGCGAGCTCGGCGTACAACTACACCGCGACCCAAGCTGACACACTCGACGAATGGTATGCGATATCTGCGTCGCCCCTGACTGGCGACAACATCACTGCGACATTCGCGAATTCTGGGAGCATCGGCTGTTCCGTTCTGGGAGTCACGGGAGCAAATTTCGCATCCCCGTTCGACCCTTCCGTGGCGTGCCCGGCGCGGACCGCTGTGCCACAGGCCGCGGAATCGAGCGCAACCACGAATAGCGGGACCGCCACCATCTGCACGTCAAACCCAGACGATCTCCTAATCAGTTCGACGTGGATTAGAGGAGGCGGGGACGGCGCGACTCCCGCCAACTTCACTGTCATAGCGGGTGGGGGAGACCTGTCATTCAACGAAGCATACAGGCAGGTCTCGATTAGTCAAGCCAGTCTGCCGCTGACCTGGGCGTTCGGTGGCGATTCTTGGGCAATTATAGGAGACGCGATCACAGCAGATGGCCCGTAGGCCTGGTCACTATGATAGCAACCAGCTGCGTGGGCGCCCCGTCACGTTCATTCATAGCCCGATAGGATTTTGTGATTATCACGTGTTTCCCTGAAATTCTCTCATAAGAGGCCAAATTCGGCGCGTCTCGGAATCTCGAGACGTGAGCTTCGGGATGTCTCGGAAAGACGGGACGCGATGAGATAGTCGGGCGTCTCGTGAAGACGAGACAAGCGTCTCCCCAGAGAAGACATGGTCGACTCTATATAGCATTCCCGCCGAGCGTCTCACGCTTCATCTCTACCCGCCGTTCAAAACCGTCTTCCAACTCTCCTAGTATCACATCCAAACCATCGTCATCACCCCGTACCGATTTCCTCCCTCCTCTTCTCGCCACCGTTCCCCCTGAGCTTCTGTCCGCTTCCGTCCCTTCTTACCGTCCTCTCCTAATTTCTTCCACCCCATCCTCCCGTCCCAACCCCTGTCTTCGCGCCCATGGTTGCTCCCCTTCTCGCCCTTTTTCTTACGTAATCACCTGTTACGATGGACGAAGATAATTCATCCATACCTGAGACACACAAGCTGGGAATACGTGCCTCATGCCCGCCTGCTCCGGTCCCTCACGTAGAGCCATCTTTTTCGGCCCGAAATGATACCGGATCCCAAACTGACGAAACCAATCCGACAACATGTTCTGACGACGACATTGGTGACGAAATACCTTCGCACGAATCAGTAGTAATGGAAGCAACCGAACATACCCAATCATTCGACCCAGTGAATCATGAAGTCAGCCAATCGACGAACCCGGAGATTAGAGAAGGAGTTTGTTGGCCGCCATACCACTGGATAGACGAATCTGTAGAACCCATACTGAATGACTTCTGGGAAGCGACCTACGACCACGACGACCTTGCAAAGCACCAGCAGTTCATCAAGATGCTGAGCCTCTCGAAACAAGGCATGCGAGACTCTGACATCCAGAGGACCCTTGGTGTGAACAACGTAAGGAAATACCTGTCGGGCAAGAAACAGTCGTTCGTGACCCATCTTCGCGCAGAGTATGACCGCCTCGGACCGCCTACGGATGGACGGAAGTGGCTGCCTCTTCGAGTCAAGCCCAGAGGAACTCCAGACAGGACATGGATCCAAGTGCCGACGCAAATCGACGAAATCAGCGACGTCATCTCTGTGGTTGACCAACTCACACCGACCCAGGAAAGCTTCGAATTGATGACCCAGTACGGGTACACGTCAAGAGAAGAACTCCTTCGAGACAGAACAGACCATCTCGGTTTCTTCATGGGATTCATGCTTGGAGACGGCGGTAAAGGCCTGAGAAGTCAGGAAAGGTTCCCGAGCATGAAAGTGTCTGCAGTTCTTTCAAAAGCGAAGAACAACAGCCAGCGGTTCGGAGAGTTCACATCGTTCACCTCGAACACGTCGTTGGGTCTCAACATGCACAGGGTCAAGGACGCACCAGTGTCAGACAAGAGATTCAGTAAGTCAGAATGCTTTCAATGGATCGCACCGGTCTCACCTCTATTCGCTTGGATATTCCGAGTGATGATGGGGTACAGGGCTGGTGAACTGACGACCTATGATCCGATGAGAGCAAATTGGCTTCTCGAAGCGCCCCGGAGCTTCAAAGTGCATTTCCTACAGGGTCTGGCAGAGTCTGATGGCTGGGTCAACGCAGGAGCGGACAAAGTCATCATCGTCGCAACACCTAACGAAACCCTTCTCGATGGACTTCTCAGGACTCTCGATATCATACCAAGACAGGACGAGCAGAAGGTCAACATCCTCTTGTTTGGAACAGAGGACGGCCTGAAGCTACCTGCATTCAATCCGAGACTCCACAGCAACTACTACGACGACCTGGTGACCATGGCAACAGCGAAGCGCTTCCTAGAACGACAACCACTTCCCGACTGGTTCATCGAGCAAATTCGGCCCATCTTGTTATTGAACACCGTCTACAGCAAAGCCTGCCTCGAAATCGCAAGATCCACGGGCTACAAGATCAGCAGCGAAACTGTCAAGAAGTACATGACTCACGCCAAAGCCTAACATTCCTCCCCCTCCCTCTTTTTTCTTCCAAGGGGTGCTTAAATCGGAATTCGGGATTAATCGGTAGTGGGATTGAGGCCGAGGACAGATGAGCTCAACTGGGTCTATGCTGGTGTTGAGTCAAGCAATCGGACAAATGCCGTCCGGCTCTATGGGATTCTCAAATTCAATGAGAAGGGCAAACTAACTACGGAATGGGGTTGGGGCCTGCCAGGTTACACGCTGCTCAGAGGGTTAAGCATGGATGACCCTGATGGCGTAAAGAGAAGGATAGTGCAGGAGATGTACTTCAACAGAAAGGAGGATGTGGAAGCCGGCGTCGACTATTCCAAGATTGCCCTGATGGACAAGGGCACCTACGAAGAGGCTGCCATGAAGGCAAGCTCGTTGTCTTACGAAGAGCTGACTCGCTATGACGGAATCAAGAGACCGATCACCGTGTACTTCTTGCCCCTGTCGGGGGACATCGACCACAAGGTTAGGACGGATCGCATCCTAGTTGTAGATGCGAACGGGGAGGTTGTGGTGAACTGGTCCCAAGCTTACGGATGGATATTCGGTTGGACGCGCAGATTTCAGAAGAACCGGAACGAAGCGAAGATGATGAAGGACTACCTTGCGGAGTGCGGAATCCGCCTGTCGAGCAAGGACAGGGTCTACAGGTTGGATCCAAAAGCGATGAGGGACAAACTTGTCCAGTTTCAGGTCACAGAAGAGCCAAACCAGATTCCGTGAGTTGTGGCCCCGGAAGAAGTTAGTTGCATCGGCTATCGGCGATTATTTGCCAATCACCTACGAGTTTCCTGGAGCCGATGAATAAACTCCTGAAGCCTGTCAATAGACTCTCCGTATGATTTCAGGAGTTTACGATAGTCAGAGCGTTCCTCCCGCGATATTCTCGGCGTAAAGAGGGCGAAATGGATCCCAACCCTCCCAAGTTCAATACGTATGGTATCGAGCTCCCGAACCGCCGCGCTCTTGGCGTCCGGACTGGTTGGGACAATTCGATGCATGCGTGCTACGCTGCGTCGTGCTCTCAATCAGAAATCAGCCTGCGTCAGGCTCGGATCACCGTGGGTCGATAGATAGCGGGAATGGACGCGAATGGGGCAGTCGAAGTAAAGTTCTTCGTTGAGACGGTCGTAGAATCTCTTGGGTGTCTTCCAGTTGTCGGTCATTGTGGGACAGTCAGGGTTCTTTCCGTTGGCGAGTCTTCACAGGAGCAACTTTGCGGATTCTCACTGATACGAGATCACCTTCGGCTATCGCCAATGCCTCACGGATCTCCTTTGGAATCGCCACTCGCCCAAGTGCCTGTACCCTCACAGTGAACGGGAGCTCCATCTCGAAACAGTGATGATCGGAGAGTATTTAGCCATATCTGCTATCCGGAGTCCGGATACCGGATACTAAATCCTTAGATCGCCACTGTGCATCCTTGCGTGAAGTTGCCACTCAGGGAGTCCGAAACCAAAGTCCTACTGGCACTCCTAAAGAACGAACAGATACCAATCATGACTCTCCCAAAGATTGCCAAATTAGGAGGCAGCGCCGTCTACAATTCAGTGAGATGGCTCTCAGTGAGGGGCTTGGTTTCTGAATCGAGAGAGAATGAAGCACCTCGCAGGAGGATGATTCGACTGAGTGAGAAGGGAAAGAGAGTAGCAACGATGCTACAACAGATAGAACAGACGCTTTGAACGATTCCGACCGAAAGTATTCAATTCGAAACCGAGCTAGTAGCTCGAGGCGCCCAGGTATCAGTTCATTACTTCGATCAACTGGTTCCGCCAGTCAGTAATGCTCTTTCCTTCCCACATGCCGGAGAGCTTGTACGTTATGCCTGTCGGCTGCTTGAACTCCACTTCGATCTCTTCCCATAGGATTGCTGCTGAGAGAATTATGTCCACGAGCTTTCCTAAGTCGCCGCGATGCTCAGAACTAGCAGTCCTTGAGAGGTAGAGGGTGTCCAGGCGTTCTGCACAAGCTGCGAATGCATTCATCAAGTCGCAGGTAATGAATAATACTCGTGGTTGATTTTTCATCAATGGTTGCCCAAAGTAGGTACGAATCTCCTTTCGAATCAGGGCATCCCCGAATCTTGATCCAGCTATAGAGCTGAATCCTTCCAACATATTTGGATCAAGCTCGCTAAGAATTTGAGCTCCATTGTCTAAGAGCCAAAGTAACTCGCTCCACGCAAAGATCGCTTTTCTCTTCTTGAAGCTCTTGCCTTCAAGGTTCCCTTGCCGTTCAATCTCGAGGATGACTGTGCGTGGAATCACAACTTGGACGTCATGAAACATCAGTTCATCGGCGATAGGGAAGATAACTTTAGACAAATAGTGGTTCATGATTACATTCGTATCAGGGACGATGGTGACCCCACCAGTTTCTGGCACCGCGACCGATCTGAACCATTGTCTACATTCGCTCCAACTTGATGGAGTAATCATCTTCTGCATCGACGTCCCGGTGTTGACTGGATTGTAACTCAGCCAGTAATCATCTGCCCCAGCTGTATCCAGTACTTGGGTGCATTCTGCCATCAATTTGTTATCTTCTCGGGTTTGAATGATCTCACTGTTTGCGTTGTAGCTCAACACGACATTGCCAGCGACTTTGATATCCAATATGATTCCATCTTGGGGGTTGATGCTGGACACCTGTTTCTGCAAGCTTCTGATCTCGCTGTCAAGTTGGCTTCGCTCCCAGAGGCGGTGCACAATTCCTGTGGAGATGTGTCGTTGAAATGCCTTTCCAAACCTCGATTTTTCTCTTGAAGTCTGCTGAGATCCGGTCAGTAAAGAAACTAATAGGTGATTCAACAATTACGAAGTCATGAAAGGCCCAAACGAGCTCGCCTTTGAGAGAATGATCAGGATTGCGGAAGTTCTTCCTTGGAGTAGCAGAGAGGCCATCTACGCGGGGCTTTCTCGAATCATCCTTGAACAGATAATGTCAACAAGTGTGTCTTCAGCACTTCTTTCGATCGAATCCGACGAGGAGGTTGGTAGGAAACTCAAGATTCTCGTTAAGAGTTCTTTGAGAGGTGCTATGGAAACGGCCGAAGTGAAGCTGACACATTCCGATGACCTGGTTGATATCTACGTCGACGCTTTTGACAAAAAGCATTCAAGAACAAGGATCTCGAGCACAGGAGACAAGTGCAATTGGGTGATGGGTTGTCCAGGGGTTGAGTCAGCTACCTTTAGAGGTACTAGGTTCGAGCCATTTACTAGGCTCGATGACGATCACATCTTCCCTACTTCGAGGACCGGGCGATTCGCCGAGGCAGGTTTGGGACAGAAACTTTGCAGGTATCACAACATTTTTTGGAAGGGTCAGCATATTGCATTTGCGCTCGACGATTTCTGGTTATTGTGAGGTTAAATAGACGAAGTATCCTGAATACTACTAATGAGCCAGAAGGTTCTGACAAAGTCAACCCATTATTCTTCTTCCAGTCCCTCTGCCATAAGATTTGACGGAATGGTAGTTCTGCAGAAGGGAAAGAAGATCTATGTTGTCAAAGCCAAGGCCTCGGATCTTGATCTGTTATGCAAAGTTCCAACAATTCCTTTCGACAAAGACAATAGAGATATCGCCACATGGGTTCTCGCAGGCACTTCGGATAAGTGGCAGAGAGATCTTGACCCAGGACGGGTTGCAGCTATCGCTGAGTTCTTTCAGAAACCTTTCAACTTCATCATCAACAGTGCGGTTGTGTCTATTCCTCCAAAGCCCGAATGGGTAAGTGAGATAGATGATCGGGTAAAATTCGTCATTCCAGTATCTTGGTTCGTAGACAAGTGTCCGAATCCAAGTTGCAACTTTGTACCCCAAGGGAAGCAAGCAGGACAGAAATTCGATGTCTGTCCGATGTGTGGGTGGGATGGCAGACCTGGAATGATTATCGATGGTCAGCACAGAATTCGCGGCGTTGCGGCGGCCGGGAGTCCTCAGAAAGACGAATACCTCATTACAGTTGTTCTTACAGAGTCATCGTTCTCAATAGGAGACATGGCAAAAATATTCACAGAAATCACCACCTATGCCGTTGACTTGCCAGAACTGCACAAGATCTATCTTCTTTACACCTTCAAATTACACGGAGGGAGAATTGGGCCGCTTTCAGAAGCCGACTTTAGTATCAGTCCCCCCACTCCGCCATCAAAGAACACCAAGGGAACAAGAAACAGAAAAGCTTACGAAATAGTTTGCAAACTTTGTTCCCTGTCAAACTCCCGTTGGTACGACCGGATAACTATACTTCCTGAAGCAACAGGTAGACAACGCAGAGGAGATGTCATAGAAGCTCATGATTTCTTGGTACTCGTCGAACAATGGCTAACAAACGGCGTCTTTCAAGATGCGAAGAATCCTGACGGAATGATCGATTTCGATACTGCGGTCTCGATGCTCCAGAACTACCTTGAGTCCTTCCTTCTCACATGGCCCGCGAGTACTGGAACTCCGTCAGGCACGTCAAATCAGTACTGGTCTACTAATAGATCTTCGACTGGCTGGCTGCAGCAGAGAGGACTTATCGAAGTTTTTTTGAAGTTATTCCCAACAATAACCAAGAGACTGATTGACAGGGGAGCTGCGCCTGATCTCGCGAACTATAAGTCGGAATTCGTGTACATAGAGAATATTGACTGGAGCGACCCTGCATGGAACGGTCTTAGTAATCCCGACAAGAACAAAGAGATGTTACTTAGAATCCTTCAGCACATTTTCGAGACAGCACCAAATCCCATCGGGGCCGATAGGGTACCTCCGTGGATCAATAGCTGGATCAAAGGTCCACCCGACCCCGTGCAATTCATTCAAGTCCCTTCGGGAGCAGATCCGCTGAGAAAAGCAGGCAAACCGAAGCTGAAATTCCAATGGGAGTCGCGCTCTCCCTTCTCAGGTGCCGCGATTCCTCGTCCACTAAACGCATACTCGACAGCGGAAGTGTACATCAGCCAGACTCAAGGAGGGATGGTCCAGGTTCTCAACACTATTGAGACCCCCCTAAACTTCATTGAGTTGGATTCTCCTCCGCTGAAACTGGACGTTAGCGCCCGCGCGCTCCCAGCGATCATTCAAGTTACCTATGCAAACGCGAATCAGTCAAGTTCGAAGCAAGTCCAGCATCCAGCGTAGCTGGATGATTCGGCGTGCAATCACTCGCGATGTTCTCAGAGAAGGATGAATGTTCTTGGGCGAATGTAAGATTCGTCTCCGAGAAACTGGGCTATACAAAATCACATACCTGAGCAGGAGCCACGCTACTTGGAGGACGAAGTTGGAATGATTCCATTGAATGGAACAGATATCCGCCTCGTCAACAGATAACTGCTAGACTGAGAAGGAGAAGACTTACTTTTCTTGGTGGATAGACTCGTGAAAGTCGTATAACGCGCGTAGCTCGGCCGGCTTGGGAGTGATGGGGATTGCGTGGCCATCTATGTCTCTCGTGTTCTTCCAAAGTCCAATTTGAGCCATGAACTCATTCCGATCGCGGAAGTTTTCTCGAAGCAATGCCGAAAAGAATTCGTTGTATCTCTTATCGATTATTTTTAACAAGTCTCCCTCGGAGATGAAGTATAGTCGCTCTTCTTTCAAGTCAGTCTGATTCAAGGTCCTCTTGTGGTCAGCAGCGTATTGTCTGACATCCTCAGGGACATAACGGTCCCACCAGTCAGGTTCCTTTGCGAAAGCCTTGTCTATGAGTTTTCTGAGGTCTGATATTATCTCTTTGATGAGATCGTTCAGTTTTGGAAAGAACTTGATACCGCGTCTTCCGGAAAGGAAGTCAACCGCGAAGTCTTGATTATGCAACCAAATCGCGAAGATTAGCTCAGCCGCGGTATCTCCTCTGCCGCCCTCGCTGCTTGTCGTTGTCTTGAGACTCGACGGGCTCTCATCTTCATTATCCACAAAGAAGAGTAACCCATCTGCCAGCCGCATGCTGTCGAGAACGCTGAAGTTGAATTCGCCCCCTTTGGCATTCTGAATGATTTCTGATAGAAGTCGCATCGCAACATTGAATCCGTTGTTGGAAAGAAAGAACCTCGAGTACCAATTCGACCTTTCCTCTCCAAGCCTAGCCTCCAGGTATCTGTAGAGCTCAAGAATGTTGTTCACTGCGTTCGTTGTTGTCTCTTCAGCATTTGTCTTCCAGAACGTTCTTTTCGAGATTCTTTGGTCTTTCGGATTCCCGATCAGCTTAAGATCCGAGAGCGTCTTGGCAAGATTTCCGAGTCCAAGAGGATAGTCGCTGGCTACTTTGCCCCGAGTATCGCTCGGCACGTAAACACGATTGTAGAATGCACAATCGACCCTGTCGTTTAGCTGTTTCACCGTGTCTGAACATATCGCGTGCTCCTTTCCAGGTTCCGTCATCGAGTAAAGATCCCACAGAATGTCGGTGTTA
>PLUF01000039.1 GCA_003164815.1 Candidatus Gagatemarchaeum stordalenia | reverse complement strand
CATGCGAATCAAGCTGCGCTGACGCGGTGGCGGATGTCCTGCGTTACAGTCTCATAGGTGAGACGAGTATATATACCCGCCAAGCCTATAAGGGCTTGTGGATCTCGAGCCCTCGCTCGTTGTCGTGCAGGCGCTGCGGCAGAAGCCAGTCTATCGCGTCAGCGAATTCTTTGGACCGGCAGGATCGAGAGCGACAGGCTACAGGATCATACGCAAGCTTCAGGAGTTGGGATTTGCCGCCAAGACTCGGAGAAGAGGGTACCTAACGGTCCGGTCGTCCGCATTTCAGCCGTACCCGGTCTGGCCGCACCTGCTGCCCTCTCTCCGGGCGTTAAAGCAGGCTAGGTACTTCGGGCGGGCGTACGATGAGAGCGACGTCAACTGCGCCCGGAGGTCGTTGAGGGGGATGGTCACGCTGGATTACCGAGCCTACGAACTCACGCAGTTTCAGATGCCTCGTATCTTCTTCGTCTATGTTGAGGACCCTGAACGGCAGGCTCGGTCCCTGAAGGTCGCAGGATTCTCCGAGGGCACGAAAGGGCGGGTGGCAATTCTGCCGAAGGAAGGCGGCTTCGAGAACGAGATCCAACGGGTTTACCTGGACTGCCTGGCGTTCGGCGGCAGGAGCACGCTCGATGCCGTCGCCATCGAACTCCTGCACGCGGATCAGCTATCTGTAAGGGGCGAATTCCCGACCGACCTCGTCCTGAAGGTGAGGGAGGACCTTCCCAAGTGAACCTCGAGAGCGCTGCCGTGAAGATCTCGCGGGACCTGAAGGAGGTGGTCTTCGTTGGCGCCTTCGCGGTTATCTGCCATGTCGGCCCATACCGCCAGACGCGAGACCTCGACTTGGCGCTTGCCACGCCCCTGAGCGATGAAGAGTTCGAGGGGCTGGGATGCCGAATCTTTCATGAAAGCGGGAAGAGGGTGATCAGAACTGGGGAAGGGGTGAAGCTCGACGTGTACACGAAAGACATCAGCGGGATTCCGGTCTCTGAGGTATTCGAGACGGCGGTCGTGAAGCGGGTTGGCTCTGACGAAATAAGGGTCATGTGCCTGGAGGCTTTACTGATAGCGAAGATGCGCGCCTCACGTCCGCAAGACATCGAGGACGTCCAGACACTCTGCCGGCGATTGGGGAAGACCATACGCTGGAATATCGTTGAAACTCTGGCGACTCCGATGGAATCGGCTGAACTGAAGAATGTAGTATCCGCCTTCAGCGGCTAGCTGGAGTCAGGGTCCCAGCTCTGACTTGAGGAGCCTGTCGAAGACCTCGAACTTCGCGCGGGCCTCGACCGCCGGGAGCATGTCCTTCTCCGCCAGGATGACGGCCCGGGCGGTGCTGCTGATGGGGAGGAGGCGCCGAGCCGCATCCTTGAGCTTCGAGAGCGAGATGGATTCATCTTCCTGATGCATTGAAGGCTGCATGAGTGATCCTTGAGGAAGCGCGCTTCCGGATTTAACATCCCGGCGGAGGCGAAAAGTACGCTCGCGCTTTCACCTTCTGATCGCGTTCCTCACCTGTGGCAGTGTGGCGGCCTAGGGTTGCCAATCCGAGGGGCTGAGGGTTGCCAAGTGTGTCCCAAGGTTGCCAAAAGAGCCGTCAGGCTTGCCAAATTCTCCTCTCAGGGTTGCCATTTCGGGCGTCAAGGTTGCCAATTTTGCTCGTAGTTTGGCAACCCTGGTGGCCTGCGTTAAATGCTGAACAGGCCTTTGACGGCGTATTTCGTCAATCTCTCTATGAATGCGGTAAGAAGCTGTGACCTCAGGGCCAGCGTGGGCTACCGAATGCCTGTCTGCCAATGGGGTTGAACTAAGTGCACGCTCCTAGGCGATGCAGCTAATACCCAAGGGTTGGGCATTANNATGCTCAAGGGTTGAGCATTATCCTAAATCGAACAATGCTCAAGGGTTGAGCACAGCTTTTCCAACTAACTCTCGCTCTTCTAGAAATATCCATATGATTCCAGAAAGAAGCCGGAACGAGGACGAACTAGGACGCCTACATCGCGTACCGGCAAAGCACGGCAGGTCCCTCTAACCCCAGTCGCAACCCCTGCGACTTCTTAGTCGCAACCCTTGCGCCTCTGGGGAAATTCGCTGGGAGCGTCAACCCTTGCGACTAATCTCTTTACTTCCACCATAGTGAAAAATTGGATGAAGACCGCATCCCGACGATCCGCTTTCCAATTTTTGACGGCGATTCCACCAAAACAGATGTTGCCAATCGATGTTGCCATCATGTTGCCAAAATCGACGTCGGATGTTGCCAATTCGAGCTGGGACGTTGCCAAATTGCGTGGCCGGATGGCAACATGGCGAGGGGGCGTTAAATATGCCAAGCGCATTCTTTGTCATCTATCTCTCTTTCTCTCTCTGATTGGCAAGGAAATGGCAACGTGGTGCCCTCGGCTTCCAGTGGCAACCAAAGAATCAACACCGCAGCGATTCACATCCTCGCCGGAACATCGTTCGCCTTCTAGGCCCAATTCATCGAGTGTCGTTTGCCATCACCCCGATCACGTTGCCAGAATCCCGTTGCGGATATGATTCATATCCGCCCCTCTTCTTTCTTTGAACGATTTTTCCAGCCCTTACAGCAGGGTCCCGGTCATGCGTCTACGCGCCTATCCTGTGGGCTCCTGAGCCTTCCCTGAGTCTTTCGGTTGCGCCCCTTGATGTATTGCAGGAGACGGGAGTCGTCGAAGGGATTCAGACCTGCGTCCTTTGCCTCGCTGAACAGGCGCCAGTACAGGTCTGCTAAAGTGTACATCAGGACCACTGTCGTTAATGACCTTCTAGAAGCTGCAATATTGACAGTTCTAGTCCAACGCAATGACGGTTATGGAAGAACGAGGTTCTGTCCTCCTTTCTTTGGCGACGACCTGTCTGTGCTCGACTCGATGTTGGAGCCCGGCTCGATATTCAGATTGGGCAGACGAAGCTCGGTGACTTCTTGTAAGGGATCCTTTTCACTTCCAGCCGCATCCGCACATCCATTGCCACATCCTCTTGTTCAACTCGGTTCCGTGAACTTTCGCGTGGTTCTTCTCGATGGCAAGGCAACGGCAGATGAGCCACAAGAAGCCAAAAACGAAGTCCTGTTGCGTATGTTGCTCTTCCACCACGAAAGCTACCCCGATGCATCCTGCAGGCGAGGTTTGGGTTTCACGTCTGCAGTGCTTTCGGTTTGGGCGTTGTCCAATTGTGTTTCTTTCAAGAGCCTGAGCAGAACCTTCCCCACGTCAGTGAGCTCGTACATCTTGACCCTTCCATATGCTACTTGTTCGTGCACGAACCCATACTTGCACAGTACGATGATGTGATGGTCGACTGCCTTCCAGTCCAGACCGAGCTCCTGGGCGAGTCGGAGCCTGTCCTTTGGCATCGAGAGAGAACTCATCATCCTCTCCCTTGTCGGTCCTCCCTTCATTCGCATGAACAGCTCGAAGACCTCCGAATCAAAGCCGAGCGCGGTCCAAGCGGCCTTCGTGCGACCGCGCCAGAACCAGAGCCCGCCAACGATGACCCAACTGGCGGGTGCTAGAATGACGGATTGGTCCTCGACCGTGAAGACGAGCCCTAACATGGGCTGAACAAGCGCTGCCGCCGGTCCGTTGTAGAAGGGGTACACACCGGCGCCGGCGAACATGCTTGCAGCGGCCGGCGTCTGGAGGTGGACGATTAGCAACGCTGTGCTTGCCACCGCGAAGGAGGTGGAGAGTGCAAGCAGCGCGAGAATGCTCTTCTGTTGACTGAACAAACGTTGCGAACGCCGCTCCCCCCCATAAAGAGTTTTTTCCAAACGTTCGGACAAAGAGTGATTAGGGGTGGGACAGAATTGGTCCATGATGAACCGAGGACGCAAGGCACTCGGAACGGCTGCTGCCGTACTGATTGTGGTAGCTGTGGTCGCGGCCGGAACAATGGCGTACGCTATGTACACCGCGCGGCAGGCGTCGCCTTCCGGTTCTGGCCCCGAGAGGTCCGGCCCCATAAGCACCTATCCTAGGTCCTGGTACGATGCATGCGGATTGCCGGTGCAGGGCAACGCAACGACAATCGTCAATGAACTGCCCACAGGGCTCAACATAACCCTGGCCCAGGTCTACTCGGCCGTAGTGAATTCGGCCAGCTTCAAGAACATCTCTGTCGGGCTAGGGTGGGTCACGACCTCATGGACCAACCAGGAGGACTCGGGGCCCATCGGTTCACACCAATACGTCACCGCGCAGTTCGTGCTCTTGAATGCAAGTGCCCCGGACGGATACGTCCAGGCGAACTACAACGTCGTGACCGGCGGAGTCGGGGTTTACTACCAGAGGGCCCCGCTTTTCAGCTGTGGGGCATAATCAGTTCGTCACTGGGATCCAAGCTCGATGTGGGTAGCCCGGCTTTACGCGGTGGGAGTGCCCGTGAAGATTACCTTATTCGTTGTGGAGGATAGGGTCTCGAACATGAGCATCGCGTAGGCAACCTCGTGTCTGGGCAGATTCATGGATCTTCAAGGGATTGGTACGGAGGGGCAGGGGGTCTCTGCCGATATCCTGAAGTTGACGTGGACTGACCTTCTGGGTCTTTCTACATCCATGTTAGTCGATATGCCGCGCCCATACTTAGCGGTTTCATGATGAAACAGGTTAGACTGCAGTGTAAATGGTATCACTTTGTATCCTTCATGTTCAAATAAGGTGCAACCAATCAAATAAACGAGTGAGATGAAACTTCCGAATTCGAAGGTTGTCATTATGGTGCTTCTGGTGTCCACTTTGGCGATAGCTGCAATGTCGCACACGGAGCAGGCGGCAGCCAGTTCTGGCAATTCTGTTAGCTCGGCAGTGGCACCGCAAACTTCCCTGCTCCCAGCTTTGGATTCATCTGTGACACCCATTAGCTCCTCAGTCTCGCCATTAACCACTGTGGATTGGGCCGAGGGCGCCTACAGCACGACCACGGGCCTTTCCTCTCAGTCGGTAGTGTATACCAACCTCGCAGCTTCATATTCGGTGACCGGAGTCACCGTTGCCTCTTTCGAGGATAATGCTCCCGTTAGCAGCGGTGGATCATTCACTTGCTCTGGATCGAACTACAACATAGCGGGTTTTCTGATTCAGATTTCCGACAGCTTTAGCGAAGCGTATAATTCTGGTTCTGGATACCCAGATTTCACTGTAATTGTCGTGGATACTGCTGGCACTGGGGTGACATATAGTGGCAATTGGGCGTCCACTCTCGTGGGTTCGGGCCCTATTACTGAAACCATAAAATACACAACTTACGACAGCATCACAGGATGGTGGGTCGAGATGATCGAGGGCTCATCGACGTACTATCTCTATTCCGTGAGTAATGCAGACGGCATATATTTCCCATCATCACCAGCAGTCGGAGATAGATCTTGGTCCGGTTGCCCTGGCACCGTTAGCAACGTGTCAATCTCAAGCATTGGCACCACCACAACAGCGCTCACCGTTACAAGCTCCCTGACACTTAACCCATCAATAGCATTCGAAGTCAACGAAGCTAGCTCAGGTGACTTCCTTTCTGACAATTCGAACCTCTGCGTGAACGCCAACGTTACATCGGATGCCAAGTTGGTTGAGAGCGCTTACGGCGGTGTTACCCATTTCGGCATAGGGCCTTTCGGCAATAATCCTGCAAGTACCGCGTACCTTTCTGGATTCACGTATATGACAGACAACAACCATGCAGCCACTCTCGCGTATTATGATGAGTTCGGAACAAAATCCGGCATTCAGAACTACATAGACAACGAGTGGTATGTTTCTGGAGCAGCCACCACTCAATCCTCGGGAGTTGATTTACCCACCTTGAATGGCATCTGCACTGGAAACACATGCCCACTCGTGAGCGTCCCGTAGGGTACGTTAGCCGCCGTCTCCGAGTTCATCGGGGTGGAACGATAGCAGCGGAACCTTGCTGATGTTTAGGCTGATCTGACATTCAATCCATTTAATCCTTGAATTCTCCTTGATGCACAAGGTCCAAGAGTTCCAGAATCACTTTCCGTCTTCCATGGATGATTTGTTCACAAGACGTATATGCACAACATATCATTCATTAAGTTTCGATGACCCGAAGGCTTCTCGTGGGCGCGCTGGTCGCAGTTGCAATCGCTTTGGTAGCATTTGCCATATTCGTCCCGGTAGTTCAGTCTTCTTCCCTTCTGGGAGCCCGATCTGACCCTAACTGCACCTCGGCTGAGTTGTGTACCTCTTTGATTCTTATCAATGCATACCATTACAATTCTGTTTCAATGCTTGTGTTCGGGTTCGGGGCCTCATCTGCGGGAATCTTTGGTTCGGGCTTCTACTATTCCATCAACTCCTGAACGGGAATCTATTCCAGTCCAGGACGAGGCTCGCAACCACGGATGGGGACGACGTAGCTGATGAGTGCCTAGACCCTGAACTTGGATTCAAGATTCCCGTGCCGGGATTTCGTATCCGCTTTGAGCAGCATTAACGCATCGCATCCCCCCAGTCCATTTCATTTTCGTACTGGACCCGTTAATGAAGCACGGAGCACGGCGCCCAGCGCGGCGTGCACACGGCAAAACGGGCGGAGAGATGGGGTGCGGGGGTACGCCAAAGGGATTGGCCCCAAGTACAAAAGCCTCCTCGAAGGCATCGAAGTTAGGAACTGGTACGACAACGTCGCCCAGGGCAACAAGCTGACGGCCGAGCCCCTCAGGAGGCTGGGCTTCATCTGCGCCGCCAGCGGGATGAGCCCCGGCGAGATGGCGGAGCTCGCGAGGAAGAGCGACAGGCGCAGCTACAACTTGCTCATCGGGCTGGTCAGGAAGATGTTGGACTCGGCTATACAGGCTCGTACACCGAGGACGACAAGAAGATGGTCATCTCCTGGCTGAGGCACCGCTGTCTGGAAGTGAGGGGCAACATCAAGATTAAGGGGTCCGAGAACACTCCCACGCAGACGTCATCAATGTCTCCAGATGTCTTCTGAGTGGTTCTCTTTCTCTCCGCTAATCGCTCGAAGGCGCGATTCCAAGCTGTGCCTTATTCCTAACCTCCTCCGTGTCATCTATAGTCGATTTCAACGATTCCATCGTGAGCGACAGTATGCACCTGGTCGTGAGTAAATGACCTGATTACCTCGGAGTAATACTCTTTCAGGAAGACTGTCCATTTCGGACCAAGGTCGTGTTGCAGGATTAGTTTGTTGCCCACAGGAGTCTTCAAAACCTCAGACCGATACCACCCCGAATAGATTCCCATTGGTAGGAAGTATCTTCTAACCAGATCGTTCATGTTTGGCTCCACGCTTGCGAAAACCAGAGCGGACTTCAGAAAATCGCGTCCAATGTCTCTAGCCGCCACGCCCAAGTCCTCAATTGAGGCTGAAGTCACGACTCGCTCAAAGATCTCTTTCCTCAAGACCATGTGCTGGGACTCCTCTACTATCCCATCGAGAAAAACAAACTTCCCAAGAATGTGGTTGACGTACGCGTTAAGATGCATGTCCGGCCGTAGGGCTCTTTCCTCTAGGATGGTTTTGCATGCTGCCTCAATTCTGAAATTGACATGAACTGAGCTGGGCCGTTTTTCCCCTTTCACAGGTGTTCAACCTGTCCGGATTCTACCCAACCTATACTTAGAGTTTTCATGACACACTAGGCCAAGTAGCAGCGAAATAGCGTATCACTTTGTATCCTTCCTGCGTATATATCGATTGATCATCCGTTGGATTGAATCAACATGCGAGACAAGAAGAGGTCGATGCGTAATCTAGAGATTGCGTTGATGCCGGCTCTTATCGTACTGATGTTGTCTTCGACTTTCTCGGTTGCTTACGCGTCGACTGCGCCAAAAGATGATACGTTTGGCTTGTCATACGATACGAACTATGGAGCACGAACTGGTTATCTCCCATCAAGTACAGAAGGTCTCGAGATTGCTTACTCGATAAGTACCACCGGCGTAACTTGCACAAACTCAAGTGGATGGGTTGCTGCGGTTGATAGCCTTCTCATTGCAGGGGGTTCACCGTCTGACGCCGTACTTCAGGCCAGCGTTGCCCTAGCTTGCACCGGCTCCGGCAGCAATCAGTGGAACATCCAATACGGCTGGTACGACAACAGTGGCAACTGGCAAGGTGGGTACACGATTACATCCCTATCGACTGGCACTTACTCCAGTTTAAGTGGCAATATCAAAATCTATTACACTGGATCATGTTGGACTGAGGTTACCTACGTTTCGCAGACCGGAAATCCGTATTCTCCACCGAATGGTGGATGTTACTCATCCATCCAAGGCACGGTGGCTAGCAACACCCACGACGATTGGACGAACGACGAAACAGATAAGGGGCAGGTAGGTCTCACTCTTTCCACTTCGTTCGTCTGGCAGATAGAGTATCCCCAGTTCTTTGTGGGCGGCGCTTGGCAAGACTGGAATGTGCATACCAGTATGTATGACGCATTGTATGCTTACGCAGACGTCCAGCCTGCTCTTGGTACAACAAACCCCAACAACATTGGGGTCGCCCTTATGTCGACTCCAGGTGTGTACGTTCAGATTGGTCAGTCTGCTTCGGGTGGGCAGTCGAATTTCTGGTGCGTAAGCGGCACCTGCCCGTTGGTGTCTCCGCTGCAATGACTAATGGTGAGGTTAACATGAGCGCGGACACCTCCAGAACGATAAGCCCTGCCGAAATCCTAGGAGTTGGACTGGCCACAATAGCTGGACAGTCTCTTAGCCCGAAAGCGAATTCCAATCACCACTGTTACCGTTAGCGCGACAATGATTCGATTTCGTTCGGACAAGACTATTAATCAGAAATCAGCCACGGGACCCTCAAGAGAAGTGCGGCGCTTGGGGTCTAACGTAAGACGAAAAGGAGCATCAAGGGCGTTGATAGTCGTCTTGGTAGCCGCAGCCCTCATCATCTCGTCGCTGGTGGCTCTAATCATCTACACGAATCAGGGGTCATCTGGCGAGAACCCACCGTCTCTCGAATCGTCGCTCTCATCCTCCTCAAGTCCTTCTGGGACCAATGACCTGAATTCCTGCCCCGCAGGAATACAAACTTTGACTCTGAATGGGACAGAGTTTTGTTCCATCGATGTCGCCAACGATACCGTCCTAGGAGGTCCAGGATTCAGTTACTTTCTGAACGGGTCAGTGGAGTTCATGGGAGTCACTTTCCAAACCATCTGCCCTTCAAACTACATGGGGTGTCCCGGCGCGAACAGTTCAGCCTCTACGGTGACCCTCGGTATAATGAGATTTAATATGGCGTTCCCTGACAAGACAAACGAGACGGCCAGCCAGCCAATCGGCGATTCGAGTTACGTGCTGATCCTTTCCCAGCACACTGGACCAAGGGCGGGGATGCTGATTGAAATAGAATACGGGGCACATGCTACCACCGGCCATGTCTTCCTTCTCGTTGAGAAGCCCTAGGCTTCGTGTGTCGCTTCAGATTCTCACATTCATGTCCCGGGGAGCAAGCGCCTTCGCCCCAGCCCATCGATTTCGTATCCCCTTCCAGCATCGAAAAAGCAGCGCATCCCAGGTGACTTGTTAAAGATAGGTTGCGGACAAGGTATGGTCGAATTGGAAGGGTGCATTCGGACATCCGGATTCCGACCTCTAATTGGAAGCTGAAATCCTATCCCAGGCACCTGGTAACGTGATCGAACTTATGCGCTTGTTGGTGCATTTATACTCGAATCGTAAGATAGTGCCATGGACGAAGAGCAGTCGCTTGGGAATAAGCTAGACGGCCCCTCTGAGGGCACGTCTTCCAGACTAGACTACCGGCCCAACGCTAACCGCTCGTGTTTTTGCTCTCTTTAAGGCTTGATGTCTGTCCCAATGTAGCTGAGCCGTGCGCCTCTGAGGGGGGTTTTCCAACCATCATTAAATAGGCCCAATCCGCCCTATCGGTCGAATGGAAGGGGAGGAGCCTAGGCGATTCAGGTTCGGCAGGGGACTGACCTGGTTGCTGCTCGCCGTGATAGGCGTGACCATCGTGGTCTCGATAGCCTGGGTCATCCTCCAGTGGTCGATTGCCCAGGCGGTCTACTCCTCCAAGGCCGACCTGAACTGGTTCGGCATCACTTTCTATCACAACTACCTCTTCCTCGCGGCTGGGCTCTTCGCGCTTCTGGTCGTGTACCCGAAGGTCGGGGGAAGCGACCTCAAAGGGCTCATCGAGGTCCTTGGCAGGCGGATGAGACGGGACGAGTTCGAACAGGAGGAGAGGCCGAGGAGCAACGAGAAGATGAACCCTTGGCTCTGGGCCATCTGGCAGACGCTCAAGTGGGCGCTGGCCTTCGCCGCGTTTGTGGCAATCCACGGGTTTCCTCTACTTGGGGAGACAATGAACTCGATAATGATGGCGATTATGGGCCTCGGGAGCTGGGCGAGCGTCCCGCGGATCTTCGTCCTCCCGCTCTTCCCAGCATCAGGCGCGCAGCTCGTCACGCTCATGCCGGCCATGCAGATACAGTACGCGGTCCTGTCATACGTCGCCTCTGCCTGCCTTCTGGTCTTCGCCATCAGGATGATCCTCCGCTTCTTCACCAACCTGCCGACGAGGAGGAGCGATGTCTGGGTGAGGAACCTGCTTGCTGTGGCCGCCGCGATAATCCTCGAGGTGATAATCGGCGCCCCCTACTGGCTGATGAACATAGCCACGCCCTACGTCTACGGGATCACGGTGACCCTCTTCCTCTTCGCCGTCACCGGCTACTTCTACCTCGCCAGGAGGAGGGACCTGCTCGCGATGAGGGTGAATGTCTTCAAGATAATCGCCGTCGTCTTTGCCGCAATGTTCGTGATCCAGGTCGGCGCGGGAGCGTACCTATACTTCAACTGGAACAACAACTACCTCCCCTACCAGTGGACGCCCCAGACCCAGAAGGAGATCACCGTGACCAGATGGGCGGCCGGGCTTAACAACATCCAGGTGAGCAACATCACCTCTCTCCCCACGAGCAACCCCACCACGACGCTCAACCTCGTCCGCCAGTGGGACCAGACAGCCGCCGCCGTGACGAACACCAAGGAGATAGGCGCCTACAACTGGATGGGGCTCGCGAGTTCCGAGATCGTGTTCTACAACGGCACGGAGTACTGGGTCTCGCCGACGACTCCGACCTTCCCCTCGTCGGACTGGATCAGCGAGCACCTGATTTACACGCACGCGGCCAAGGTCCTGGTGATAAACACGCACACAGGGGCTGTCGTGAACGCGACGACGGCCTTCGGCATACCGAGCGAGCCTCTGATCTACTACGGCGAGGGTGCCGGGTTCAACCAGAGCGTCTACGTCCACGTCCCTGGCTACGACGAGGTCCAGAACGTCTCCTACCCGGGGACGCCTGACTACGTCCTGAGCGGATTACAGAAGACTCTCTGGTTCACCCTAGCGGAGGGACAGCTCGGGTTCGCGTTCTCGAGCGGGTCGATCAGCATGCTTTGGAACAGGAACATCTTCACGCGGGTCGGAGACATACTCATCCCCGGCCTGACGATGGACCCCGCGGCATACATCGTCTCCGACGGGAAGAACCTCTACTATGCCGTCCAGATCTACATCAACCAGCCCCTCGAGTCAGGATTCTCAGCGAGCCCCTACCTCAGGTTCTTCGGCGTCGTCCTCGTGAACATCCAGGACGGGTCGATGCAGGGCTACACGGTCTCCAACCTGATGGGAGGTACGAACAGCACGGACTTCCTTACCCAGTACTATCAGAACTACTACAGCAGCTGGCAGGCGCCCCCGTCGTGGCTCGTCCCTCAGATACGGTACCCGGAGCAGCTCCTCGGGACAACGACGGTTCCAGGCCAGCTCGACTACGACTTCGTCTACCACGTGAGTGATCCATTCGTCTTCAGGTCCGGCACCCAGTTCTACGAGCGCCCGGCGAATAACACCGTCCAGTACATCCCGTTCGCTGTCGGCAACCAGACCTACTTCGTCGGAATGCAGCTCGTCCAGTACCAGGGGGCCGTGAGCAAGAACCTCGCGGGGCTCTACGTCGCCTATGGCGGAAATAAGCTCGGCACCATCGACCTCTACCAGAACCCGTCCTCGTCCACGCCGATCATAGGCCCCTCAGCGGCGGAGAACGCTCTCACCACGAACCAGCAGGTGCGGACCCAGCTCACCCTGCTGCCCAACTACAGGATAGGGTCGTACCTCCTCTACTCGGTCGGAGGCCAGCTGACCTACTTCGTCGCCGTCTACACGAACCCGGGGACGTCGGGGGTGGTCACGCAGCTCCCGTTCATGACGGCCGTGAACCCAAACTCCGGGATAGTGGGCGTCGGGACCGACGCCACATCGGCGTTCGTGTCGCTGGGCTCGAGCAACCAGTCCATAGCCGTGACTCAGGACAGGACAACGACCATCCACCAAATCGACACACTGATCGCGGCCCAAGGATACACTCTGGCAAACGTCACCTCGATCAACCCGACTGTCTGGGACAACGTGGCGACCGTCTCGTACAGCGCGGTGGGCTCTGCCACGACGGTCACCCAGGTCAAGAACCTGCTTCAGGACTACGGGGCCGGTAGCGTCGCGAGCACCGTATACACGTGGGTCGACAACTCAGGGAACGTTAACTTCGGTGTTCTCACGGTCCCTGCCCAGGGCGTAACCGAGCTGTACTACGTGACGATCAAGCCGTAAGGAATGCCTCAGTGACCGGCGAAGAGGAGCACGACTACCAGGATAAGAGCGATAATGCCCAGTGTAATGAACTTCAGGGTCCCGTTCCGCTCCCAGATGGTCACGTTCGCGCTCATCTGGGCAACCGGGTTCCTTGAATTGAGCATCCTCACGATATGAAGCGCTTCCTCGTAGACGAACTGTCCTCGGTCAATGAGAATGAGGTTGTCCCCCCTCATGGTCAGCGAGTGCCCAGCCACGGCTAGCGGCAGTCGGGACCTCCTGTTCACCCATTCAGTAAACTGCTCTTCGCTCAATGTGGCGTCACCATCTTTCTTCACAGACGGGCTCCTTCTTTTCCTTTTTGGGAGGGCCTACCGGTAGGCCAGCAGCTCGTCTTTTCTCGTCGGTTCGTCCGCGACCTTCTTCTTCCGCTTCCTGATGTTCTGCATCGCCTCCTCTGCCACATTCTTGAAATCCTCCTTCGAGAGAGAGCGGGCCGCATCGTCGCACTCCTTCCCGGTTATCCTCTCGACCTCCTCGTCGAGCTCGTGGTGGGCCTTCTCGTTCCTTGCCTCTACGAAGAGGATGAACAGTTCCCTCCGCATGCGCTCGAAGAAGAAGTCGCTCATTCAGGGTGTCGAACGGTTCTCGTCGCATCCGGCTGAAGAAGCTTCCGGTGCACCGAAGAAAGCGCCAGGCACCTCACCCATCCCAGAACAAGTCCCGATCCCGCCAAAGCTTATCTGAATATTCTACGGAGGTTCGTCCGTGTCGGTATCGATCGATGTCTTCGCTCAGCTCGACATCAGGGTCGGGAAGATCGTCGAGGTTGATGACATTCCTCAGGCGAGGAAGCCGCTGTACAGGTTCAAGATAGACTTCGGGCCAATCGGGACCAAGACGTGTGCCGGCGGGATCAAGGCCTACTACACAAAGGAGCAGCTTCTCGGCAAGACCGTCGTGGCGGTGGTCAACCTCGAACCCAAGTCGGTCGTGGGGGTGATCTCGGAGTGCATGATGCTCTCAGCGTTCGCAGAGACCGACCTGTCACTGGTCACGCCCGACAAGGCGATGCCGCTTGGGACGAAGGTCGTTTAGACCGCCGCGTCAAGCTTTTATCCCGTATATTTCTGTCACCGAAACCGCGCGGTCGTCGTCTAGATCTCTAGCAGGGAGGACAGCCTGGTCAGGACATTAAGCCTGATTTGGGGCATGCAAGCTTGCCAAGCTAGTAGCCCGGGTTCAAATCCCGGCGACCGCACTCTTCCACGCCCAGTCTACACTTCTATCATGAGCGCGAGCCGGTTCTTGTCCGGGTGCGGCTCGAGTTACCGGGGCTAGGGCGACCGACTAGGACCAGACTTCCCCGGCGACACCATGAGCTTCTTTTCCCCTTCAAACTCGGAGATCTCGCGCTCAACTTGCCTGAGCTTCTCATTCAAGCGGGGGTCGAGGAACACCTGGCAGGCGGACTTCAGGGACGCATAGACTGAGAAGTCGATCGGGTCCTCTCCCTCGGGAATATCCGAGAAGGCTGTCATCTTGTTCATGATCTGCCCCTGGATTTCTTGGTATATCCTGAAAGCCCGGCCTAGCCTTTCGTCGTTTGGCTTAATGTCGAGCAACTGCCGGGAGACGAACTGGGTGGCCCTCGCACGATAGATTTTCTTCTCGACGTTCTGCGCTACCTCGACCCGTGCAATCTCGACGACGCCCGCCCTGCCAGCTTCTGGATCCTCCTCCAGATCTTCAGCGGCGGGATGTTCAGCCTCCTTGATAGTTCAGCGATAGAGTACCCGGAGAACACGAGTTCCCTCACTATCCTTTGGTTGAGGCTGTCGAGAAGCAGCTCGGACGCCCTGTCGCCGAGTTTCATGATGGTTTTCATCGGGTGAAAGTGTGTTCTCTGAGAATAAATAGGACTTGTGAAGCGCGGAGAATCGGACGATGTACCTGAGAATGCGACAAGGACCCTGTCTGGCTTCGGCCCGCGAGCTGTCGGGCGGCGCCTCAGGCTCGAATCGATTCCCAGGGGGCGACACATAGACTTGCCAACCCTGGAACTCTCCGGCGTATCTTCCGGCTACGAAGGGAGGCCGGTCCTCCACGACATCACGCTCGAGGCACAAGAATCCGCAATCTATGTCGTGCTCGGTCCCAATGGCGCAGGGAAGACCACCCTCTTCAGGACGATTGCCGGAATACTGGAACCATATTCAGGAAAGGTGCTCTTCGATGGTGAGGACCTGACCAGGTCGAAGGAAGCGAGGAGGAGAGTCAACTATCTTTCGCACTTCAACGCCATACCGGAGGAGATGACGGTGCGCGGCGCCCTCGACTTCTATGCCAAGATCGAGGGCGGCAGCGTAGACGATGTCATCTCTCTCCTGAATCTCGAGGAGCTCAAGGACAAGAAAGTCTCGGACCTGTCCCAGGGGCAGAAGAAGAGGGTGTCCATCGCAAAGGTCTTCCTGCGGGAGAGAGATCTTTACCTGCTCGACGAGCCCACGTCCAACCTCGACCCCGCGGTCTCAAAAGAGATACGCGACATACTCCTGCGACTCTCGAAGGACAGGATCGTCTTCTATTCCTCGCACAACCTCTACGAGGCCAGGGACATCGGGACGAACCTGATCCTGGTCCGGGATGGAACGATCGGATTCTTCGACAAGATATCCAACATCAAGTCGAAGGAGTACAGGGTCGGGATAAGAACGACGACGGACATCTCAAAGATCATCGACGCGACGCCGGGAGAGGGCGGCTACTACGTCCTCAGCGTCTCCAAGCCCGAGGAGGCGGGATTTGCGCTGAGGAAGCTCGTGGAGAACGGAGTTCTCGTGACCGAGATGCGCCAGCTCGACAACCCGCTACAGGACCTATTCGATGACATCTATGACGAGGGGACCGCCGTAAAGAAGGAGAAGAGGAGGGTCGAAGAGCGGGAATGAGCAGCGACCTAGGTGCCGTCATAGCGAAGAGGAGCATATCCCTCAGCAAGACGTATCCCGTTATCGGGATCTTCATGGCCTTGTTCGCCGCCCTGATCTCGAGCCTGTCCGGGGTGATCGGTAATCTTTCGTCGACAGGGATCCCCGCCGGCGCATCGGGCACCAGCCCATTGAACCTAACGACTGCCCTTCCCCTCGTCTCCGTCGGCCTGCAGGTCCTCGCGGCAGTCATCTTCTCGATGCCGGTCCTCCAGCTCTACGTCTACGATAAGAACAATGGAGTCCTCGAGTACTTCTTGTCGCTCGGGATGAACCAGGGGGACATCTTCAGACAGTATCTCAAGGCAGCGCTCCTTCTTGCGTCCGGCCTCGTAGGTCTCGAGACTGTCGTCAACGTGGCCGCCGGCCTGATTGCAGGCGTGGGCGCCCCGGCGTTGCTGGGAGTGTCCGGGCTCGTCGTGGCGCTCGCTATCCCGGTTGTCTCCTCCGAGGCGCAGATCATGATGTCGTTCAGCTCGCTGCAGAAGCAGCGAGTGGGCTCGAACCAGCCACTCGGCATGGCCTTCGGAGTCTTCATGGTCATCCCGGCTTACATCATCCCTCTTGTTTTCCCATCGCTCGCCCTCACGATCGATCTGCTGCTTGCGTCGGCGATTGCCGTGCTCTCCCTGACGTTGTACCTCTCTTCTAGCCGACTGATCAGCCGGGAGAAACTACTACCCTGAGAGGGTCCAAGAGCTGGACCCCGTGCCTTGTATAGTGGCTTCAGTCCTCTGCAGACTTGAACCCGAAGGGATAAGCTCCCAGCGATGGCGCATTCTTCCCACGACGTCTCGCATGAGTTGTTACTCTGGATTTCGGGCGACCGGTCAGGTCCAAGTCTCCGTAGCATCTCGATGAAGACTATGTCAGAACGAAGCTTCTACCGAAAGGACCGCGGCAATCGAGTTTGTTCGCAAATGCGAGCAAATGCACGGATGCCTTCATATGCAGTGACTCACGAGTAGCTCACAGGAATCAGAAATGACCGAAGAGTCGATTACTAGCAAGAATCTTTCACGGCGACAGTTCGTGGGAACGTTTGCCGCAGGTGCCGCAGGTGCCGCGGTGCTGGGTGCTGCTGCCGGGGCGAAGGGCTTCATCCCGAGCGTCTCGGGAGCGCCAGTCACGGCGCCCTCAAAGGCGATAGTGAGGGCATCGGAAGCGCAACCGACTCCGGTGCCGTCCAACTGGTCCCAGACGGCGGACGTCGTCGTCGTTGGGTACGGTGGGGCTGGCGCGATAGCGGCCATCACCGCCTTTGACTTGGGGGCTAATGTCCTCATTCTGGAGAAGACGCCCAGCTATGCCTCCCTGGGGGTGCAGAATCCCGCCATCTCAGGGGGCGGTGGCAGTACGTCCATGAACGGCGGGCACCTTGACTATCCGGTCGACCCGACGTTGGGTGCGACCTACCTGTACCAGACTTCATGGGGCGCGA
The DNA here is from genome assembly GCA_003164815.1 of Candidatus Gagatemarchaeum stordalenia. Taxonomy (GTDB): domain Archaea; phylum Thermoproteota; class Nitrososphaeria; order Nitrososphaerales; family Gagatemarchaeaceae; genus Gagatemarchaeum; species Gagatemarchaeum stordalenia. Next base: position 24,775 of record PLUF01000039.1, on the reverse strand, counting down.
CCCCGATAGCCACCTGCCAGGCGTGGGCGAGTGTCGCCAGCCAGATTCCGGCTTGGCTCACCCAAATGGGAATAAAGTTCACTACCAGCGCAGGGGGCGCGGGTTTCCCTGCGGTCGCGGGCGCGTCAACGATCAACAGCGGGTCCATAGCCGGCGGCGGATTCGCCTTCTTTACTGCTCTTGACGGGGCGGTGAAGAGCAGAAACATCCCGGTCATGTTCAACACTCCGGCAACTAGCCTGATCCAGAATCCAACAACGAAGGAGATACTCGGCGTCCAGGCCCTCGCCTACGGCAGCGAGATGATGAACATCAGAGCCAATCGGGGCGTGGTGCTCTGCACCGGTAGCATAGAGTTTAACGAACAGCTCAAGGTGAACTACTTCAGATCCTATCCCACCCACTTCTATGGCTGGGCTTTCTCTACCGGAGACGGGTTGGTCATGGCTGAGAGCGTCGGAGCCGGAATATGGCACAATGACTGCGTCGCGGCAACTCTGGTGCCGTGGTTCCCGGCGTACGCCCAATCATTTGGCATGAGCGCCCCGGCCCAGCACGGATGGATCTATGTCGACAAGTATGGCAACAGATTCATGAATGAACCGACCCTCAACCGAACCAACGCCTACCTGAACCTCTCCGACTTCAACCTCTCCGTCCCCGAGTACACCCGCATCCCCTCCTTCATCATCTTCGATGAGACGTGCCGGAAGGCCGGCGCCATCTCCAGCGGGTCCAGCGGGAGCCTTCCAGCCTACTTCGACGCGCGCCCGACATGGAGCAGCGACAACAGCGTGGAGATAAGCAACGGTTGGATACTCAAGGCTCAAGACATCCCAACTCTGGCCGCGACAATCAACAGCACCACATTCGTCAGCCTACCGCCCGGGACAAACAACACGGCCCTACCAGGCGAGATCACCGTCTCGATGAGCGCCACCAACCTAGCGAACACCGTCAACACATACAACGGCTACTGCACGGCGAAGGTCGATCCGCAGTTCGGAAGGGCCGCGTCGTCGCTCGTCCCTATCGTGACGCCACCGTTCTACGCCATGGCCCTGTGGCCGGGAGGGGAGGCCGCATTCGCGGGTCCCATCCGCAACGGGCAGGGGCAGGTGTGCGATCCAAAATACGAGCCGATTCCGAGACTCTACAGCGCGGGAGAGCTCGGCTCAATCAGGGGCTCCGTCCTCGATACCGTCTCACACAACGGCGAACTAATCGTGTTCGGGCAGATTTCAGGTCACAACGCGGCGACCGAAAACCCGTGGACATCGTAGACCTGCAATGAGTGCCCGCCTAGCCGCCAAGCTCGAAGTGAAAGAGCAGCTGGCGACAGCACGCAGCAGGAGCTTCGCTATCGCTCCGGTTGCGTGCCCGATGTCCTGCTCTCGGTCGCATCGAGTCGAGGAGCGACGGCCCTGCCCCCGCCGCCTCTCTTAAGGTGTAAGACATGCCTAGGGGTCGATACGCCACGGTGAAGATTCCAGAGGAACTTGCGAAGACCCTCGACGGCTTCTCCGAGGCGTGGGGATACAGAAGCAGGGCCGAGATGGTCGACGAAGCGATCCGGATGTATATCTTGAGGATGAAGGAGCTCAGGCAAGCCGAGAGCAGGAGATAGAGCGACCCATCTGCTGCTTGGTTCGGCCACCGCCGTACTCTCACCGTCGTTGCATCTACCTTCAAACCGACTGATCGGCAGGGAAGAGCCGCTTCTCCGAGAACTCCAAAAGCGTCTCTGTTCGCGATTGCGGGCATTTGTACAGATGCCTTCATATGCTGTGACTCACCGGTAGCTCACAGGAAGCGCAAGAAATGACAGCATCAGTTCAACCGCAGAAGGAGGCCGAAACCGGAGTGAATGGACCGTTTGCCAATGTGAAAGGTAAGTGGGCTGGAAGATGGATCTGGGCAGCAGTAATCCAAGGAGCGATCGTGACCATAATCACAGTGCTCATGATACAGCCGCTCAGCTACTTCAACATCACTCCATACTTCAACCCTGCAATGGTTATTGCAGGAGGCGGAGGCGGGACTTGGATGTTCACCGGCTACATCATCTACCTAGTCGTCGGCGTGGTCGGAGTGGCAGTCACGGCGATTTTCTACTTCTACCTCGAAGGGGTCCAGGGTAAGGTGTACCACGGTCTGAGTAACTACATCGCCTGGGGACACTACGTCCTAATGAACGTCGGGGTCGCAAGCTCGATGATCCTGATGATCTACGGAGGCTATCTCGCCGGCTGGTCGGGCGCCGCCGTCTCGTCGGGAGGCCTCGGCTACACAAACTACCAGATCCACGTGACCTACCTCAGCCACTTCGAGGACCCCATCGGAGGGTTGGCCCTCGTGGCCTCCATCGGAATACTCCTTGGCGGCATGGGTTACATCCTCAGAAGCAGGACGAAGTAAGGGCTGCCTGACGGGTGCCCTGCCATGCAACACAGGGAAGGACGGCCTTGGTGGGTCGGTGCGCCCGAATCCGGAGCGCCACCGACAGGTCGCATCCTGGGCGAAAGCCCAGCCTTTCCATGTTTTTTGAGGTGGAAACGTGCCTAGAGGCCGATACGCTACGGTGAAGATCCCGGAGGAGCTCGCAAAGACCCTCGACAGCTTTGGCAAGGCCTGGGGATACAGGAGCAGGGCCGAGATGGTCGACGAAGCCATCAGGATGTTCATCCTGAGGATGAAGGAGCTCAGGCAGGCAGAGGGCCGCCGCAGCTGAGGAGACCTCTCCACCTCATCCGGGTCTCCGATTCTCGACCCATTTAATCTGGCCCTGGGCTCATGTCATCGTGGGGCGTGGCCTCCGTTCTTCAGGATCCCGGATTCCTATTCGCCCGGCTTCAGCTTCACGAACTCGACGAGCCCATCCCTGAACCTGATGCTCGCGTGACTCCCATTGCAGAACGGCATGTTGCTCGACGCGCCGCACCTGCACAGTGTCACGCGGTTCCTGCTCTCATAGGGGATTCCGTTCTCCGACTCCACGGTTATCCCTCCGCGGACCCACAGAGGACCGCTGCAGCCGAGGGCCGGGTCTTCGACGACCCCGATGGACTGCGGCAGTTCCGGCTCGATCTCCTCCTTCGTCTTCTTGTCGTGGAGGACCAGTCTTCCGGCGGGGCAGTGCGCCGCCTCCCTTATCGCCAGCTTGCGCGCCTCGGGATCGTCCGACTCCTCTATCAGGCTCCAGATCTTCCCGCCGGGGTCGCAGAAGCGGGCGAAGGCGCAAAGGCCCTCGGCGTCGCTCAGAGTGAGCCTGGGGCCATCGAAGACCTCCGACTGCCTTGCGAATGGCTGGCGCGTCGCGGTCTCAGTCCCGTCGAAACCAATCTTCAGATGGGTATCGTCACAGAACGGCTTGTTCTTGGAATGCCCGCACCGGCAGAGCGAGTAGCTGCGGCCGGTCCTGAACGTCTTCGCCTCCTTCCACTCCCAGGAAAGGCCGTCTTCGTTGGGCGTGATGATCTGGATGCTGATCGGGACACCTCCTGAAACGAGGTATGGGCCGTCCTTCGATACGACGATTTTCTTCTCGGAAGTCATCTTGTCCCATTTTTCGAAGGGGAGGTCAATATAATCTTTGGTCGTCCTCCAGGTGAGGAACTCAGGGCGACGGCGCCGTTGAGCTCCCTTCAGGCCCTTGCGCTCGGCTGCTGCTGGCTCACGCAGTGTATCCCGCCGAAGCCATAGACCAGCGCTTCGCAGTTTATCCCCACGACCTTCCTCCCTGGAAACGCGGCCGCAATCTTCTCGATGGCCGCGCGGTCGTTCACATCGTCGAAGGTGGGGACCAGCACGGCCGAGTTGCCGACGTAGAAGTTCGCGTAGCTCGCCGGAAGCCTCTCGTCCCCGCCTACCTTCCTCCGCGGCATCGAGATGGGCACGACCTCCAGGCTCCTCCCCCGCTCGTCCCTCGCGGCTCTCAGCAGAGCCAGGTTCTGCTTCAGCGCCTCGAAGTTCTCGTCGCTGGGGTCCTCCTCAACCATGCATACGACGCGCCTGTCGCCCACGAACCTCGCGATATCATCCACGTGGCCGTCAGTGTCGTCGCCCGCTATCCCCTCCTTCAGCCAGACGAAGTTGGTGAACCCGAGGAACCTGGTCAGGTACCCCTGGACCTGCTCCTTCGTCAGCTGCGGGTTGCGGTTCCTGTTGAGGAGGCACTGTTCGGTCGTCAGACAGGTGCCCTGACCGTTGGTGTCGATCGACCCGCCTTCCAGCACCACGCCCGGCTCCAGCACCTCGACCCCGGAGACTCTCGCCACCTCCATCCCCGCACGATTGTCGGCGAGAAGCTCGTCGTACTTGTTCCCCCACGCGTTGAATATCCACTTCACCGCGGCGAGGCCGCCGTCCGGCCGCCTGACGAAGGTGGGGCCGTAGTCCCTCATCCAGACGTCGGCCGTTCGGATCCTGTGGTAGCTTAGGTTAGCGTGCTCGCCGAGGAACGCCGAGACTCTTCGCTCCATGGCTTCATCATCCACGAGGAGGTTTACCCGCTCGCCAGGGGCGAGCTCGACAACCATCCTACGGTATGTCTCCTCGACCCTGCCTATGATCTCTTCAGGGAACGTAAGCGGGTCGTTCGGCCATGCCAGCCATGTCCCATCGTGCCTCTCCCATTCAGCCGGCATCAGGTACGTCTGCGGGGCGAGGCTATGGGAATCCTTCATGGCGATCCGACGAGCCTTCTGTAGGTCGATGGTCTTCTGTTCCTGAGGAAGCCCCAGCCGCGTTCGATGTCCCTGCCGAGCTGCACGTCGCAGGCGGCGACCAGAACCTGTTCCCTCCCTCCGGCCTTGGCGAGCAGCTTCCCGAACTGGTCGCAGACGAAGGAGCCGCCCCAGAAGGTGGTCTCCTTCTCGACCCCGACCCTGTTGACGGCCGCCAGCACCATGCTGTTGGCGATGGCGTGTCCCCGCTGCACCGTCTCCCAAGCCTCCTGCCAGTCGCCCTCCGACTGCTCTATTCCCTTCACTGTGCCGATGGCCGTCGGGTAGAAGAGGAAGTCCGCCCCGAGCAGCTTGTTGGCCCTAGCCGCTTCGGGATACCACTGGTCGAAGCAGATCAGGACGCCGATCTTTCCGTACCTGGTGTCAAAGACCCGGTAATCCTTCCCGGGCGCGAAGTAGTCCTGCTCGTAGAAACCCGGGTCCTGTGGGATGTGCACCTTGCGGTACGCTCCGAGCATCCGACCGCGTTCATCGTACACGGTCGCTGTGTTGTACGACCTACCCCTCGACCTCTCATAGACTGAGCCTCCGACGAGCACCACTTCGTTCTCCCTTGCCGCCTCCGAGAGCGCCGTCGTCGCGTCGTTGGGGAGCCTCTCCGGCCTTGCGTCCGACTTCTCGTCCTGCGGGAAGTACGGGACGTCGAAGAGCTCGGGAAGGCAGACTATCTGCGCGCCCTCGCGAGCAGCCGCGCCCACCATCCGGGTCGCGTTGCTGAGGTTCTTCTGGCGGTCCTCCACCACCCGCATCTGGACGAGGCCGAGCTTCACTTCCATAGTGTTTGCTGCGCGCAGACGCGGTCGAAATTTAAACCTGCGCGGCTGTCCGAATCTGCAGAGGCGACGCTCTGGTCTAGACCGCCGGTTTCTGCGTGGTCACGGGCGAGTGCCGGCGCCCGGTGACGATGGCCGCCGCTCCGATCACGATGAGGACGACCTGCACGCCGAGAAGCGTCTTGAACGCGGTATCCCCAAGGAGGTAGGTCTGGAACGCCGACTGTGCCGCTGTGCTGGTCTGGCCGAAGGTCATGGCACCGACGAAGAGGTCGGCTCCCATGGCACCGAACTGAATCAGCGCGAGCAGTGTCATGCCGATGATGGCGAGCTTCGGTTTCCAACACAGACCCGCCACAAGCACGACGTCGATTACAACGAATGCGATGAGTCCTTCTGCGTGCGTCGGAGCCTGGGACCAAAGGTACGAATCGGTCGTGAGGATGTAGGTGCCTATCGCGGCGGAGACCAGCAGCACCGCAGCTGCGAGGGTGTTAATCGTCTTCAAGAAGGAACGGCGTCTTTACGAGACGCATAGATTTAACGTTTATCATTGCAAAGTGAGAAGAAATCCATTAGAATGGGTGGAATGACGCATATCCTGGGGACGGCGGACGACTGAGACCGTCGGATCCCACTCTCTTCCGTCCGCCGAAGAGTTTGGACCGATAGCTCCTCGAGGAGGAGGTCCTGTATCAGGCTCTCCAACCCTGCTCGTGATAAAGATAATACGAAGCACTAATCGGGTTACGTGTGGCAGGAGGTCCGAAGTAGGAGTTGGGCGGGGAAAACGGAAAGCAGGACAACTTCGACAAGAGCCGGCGGACTTTTCTCAAGGCGTCGGTAGTCGCCTCTGCCGCCCTCGCGGTGGGGGGAGCGGCCGCCCTCTCGAAGACCGTCGCCACACCGGGCGAGGCGCAGGCGGGCGCCGCCACGGCGACTACTTTCCCGAACGTCCAGGTCAAGGACATCACTTCGGGTCTCCTAGCGACGGTTGACAACCTCGCCGTCAATGTCCCGCTGAGTTTCTATTACCCCTTGGACAACGAGCCGAACATAATCGTCAAGCTCGGCGTCGCGGTGCCTGACGGAGTTGGTCCCGACAGCGACATTGTCGCCTTCAGCGACATCTGCCAACACCTAGGCTGCAATCCAGGGTTCGTCGCCACGGGTCAGTCGCCTCCCTGCCGCTCATCGTACGTCGCGACAGGGCCGGTGATGTACTGCTGCTGTCACGGCAGCATCTACGACATGACGAACGACGCCAAGGTAACAGGCGGTCCCGCACCTTACCCGGTCCCGCGCGTAATCCTCCTGGTGGACGGCTCGGGGAACATCTTCGCCACGGGGATGGAGGGCCCGACAATCTACCAACACGGCACGGCGGGATCCAGTGACGTCACCGCCGACCTTCAGGGCGGGACCCCGGTGTCCTAGTCGTGGCCGACGAGACGTCCGAGGAGAAGGCCGGTCCCGTTGTAAAGTTCGTAAGATGGCTGGACTCCAGGCTCGGCCTGTCATATCCGCTGCTCCGCCCCGTCCCTCAGTACTCGATCAACCCGTTCTACTGGATAGGCGCCCTCACTGTCGTCGCTTTCGTCATCCAGGGCGTTACCGGGACGATCCTCCTGATATGGTACGTGCCGGACCCGACCGTCGCCTACCAGTCGACGTCCTACGTCTTCAGCAGCGTCAACTACGGCAGGTTCCTCGAGACGGTCCACCTCTACGGCGCTTACTCCATGATACTGCTCGCCCTAATGCACATGATGAGGAACTACTTCGTCTCCTCCCACAAGAGCCCGAGGGAGCTGATGTGGGTCTTCGGGATGGGGATGGGCTTCCTCACTCTCGGCTTTGGGTTCACCGGGTACCTCCTGCCCTGGACGGTGGTCTCCGTCGACGCGACCAACGTCGGGCTGGGTCTCTTGGGCCCTCCACTCCCTCCTGCGCTGAGTAACTTGGCACAGTCACTTCTGGGGATATCGGGAGGAGCGGCCACAGAGCTCGTCCGATTCTACGACATCCACATCCTGATCCTGCCTGCGATTCTACTGCTCCTCCTCTTCGGAAAGATGTACATGTTCGAGGCCCACGGCGCGGCTGCACCCGCGAAGGCCATTCCGGAGGCCCAGAAGAGGGGCGTCTCGTTCTTCCCTGACGCCACGCTGTACCTCCTCGAGCTCGCGGCGCTCTTCGCCGTGGCTCTGCTCGTAATCTCCGCCCTCTTCCCGTACACGCTCCCCGCACAGTACTCTGTGGCTGCTTCACAGGCGGCCACCCCGCAGCCCGACTGGTACTTCCTCTGGACCTACCAGGTCCTGAAGATAGCCGCATTCGAAGGGGCGGGGCTCCCGATAGCGCTCACACTGATAACCGCGCTCTTCGCCGTCCTCTTCGTCCTCCCGTTCATAGACAGGGGAGGAGAGAGGAGGATCGCAAACAGACCCAAGTTCGTGATGCTGGGCGTCATCCTCATCGCCGAGCTCACGGTCCTCAGCTACTGGGGGAAGGTGACTCCGGGCCAGATTATCCCCACCGAACAGGCGGTGCTGGTCTTGGGCGGCACGGCCCTGATCGTGGCAGTGGTCTTCGTCGTGGTCTACAGGGTCATGTTCGCCAGGCTCAGCGGCAAGCTTTCGTCGGGCGCCCAGTCTACAATGTCTTTCAAGAGCGCCCAGCTCTGGACCGCCGCGATCTTCACACTCCTACTTGTCGGAGGGGCACTCGCGATTTCAGGTTCGATAACCGGAGCTGCTGAGATGGCGTCGCTCGGAATCACGGCCGCAGGTCTAATCAATCTCGTGGCCTATCTGGCGGCGGTCGGGCTAGTCGTGCTGGGCACAGTCTATCTCATTTACAGGCTCGACCTTGCCAACGGTTCGATAAAGACAAGGGTGGCGGCGCTCCAGGTTGGGTGGAAAGATGAAGAGTAGCACCCTAAGGACGTTCGTGGTCGGCATGCTGGCGCTCCAGGCAGCCGCGGTCGCTCTTCTCTGGCTCCTAAGTGCCTTCTCCATCCAAGCGACCGCCGCCTTCGCCTTCCTCTTGGCCGCGGACGTGATGGCGTTCGCCGTCGTCGCTCACGTCTATCGGACCTCCAAGGACGACGGGACTGGACCCGAAGATCCCGCAACTCCTGCCAGAGCATAGGTTGTCGCAATCCCCTCGGTCTCTGGGAATCGGATGAGGTGATAGCTCCGAACCCCTCACCTTTCCTTTTGAGGGGTTAGAATCTTCACAGCGCTCACATCGTGACTGAGTGTTTAAAAGCCAAGGATTCGATAGAACAACCCGTTGAGACCCCAGAAAGCCTTCGTGCTGATTAAGACCGATCCGGGAAGGGAGAGGGAGGTTGCAGACAAGCTGAACAAGCTCCCCGAGGTCAAGGAGGTCCACATAATCACTGGGGAATGGGACATCCTCGCTGTCGTCGAGACCGAGAGGGAACTAGTGCTGCCGACGGACGAAAAGGTGCTCGAGCTGGTCATGGACAAGATCACCACCCTGCCCTACCTCCAGGACACCAACACGATGATCCCGTCGTTCTCGAAGTACAAGAACTAGGACGCTGCGCGGCTCCCTGCCCCGACACTAGGTCACGGGGGACTCCGGCCGACTCCCACAGTCCGTGCTTGCGAGGGACCGCACCTGTTGATTCTTCAGCTCTTCTTGAGCTCTTCGACGATCGCCTTCGCCCGATCGAAGCGGATCATCTTCTCCTGGATCATCCTGTTGGCGACGACGTCGACGAGGTCCCCGGTCGCGCCGGCGTTGGCGGCCACGTTCCGCGCGTGCAGCTTCATGTGCCCCTTCTGGATCCCCTCCGAGGCTAGCGCCCTCAGCGCCGCGAAGTTCTGAGCCAGCCCGACGGCCCCCATTACCTCCGCCAGCTCGATCGCGGTCTTCACTCCGATTATCTTGATCGCGGCCTTGGCGGCGGGGTGGGTCTTCGCCGCGCCCCCGACGAGTCCGACGGCCATGGGCATCTCCAGCGTCCCCACCAGGTCGCCCTCCTGGTTCTTCTCCCAGGTCGAGAGCGGCTTGTAACCGCCGTGCTTCGTCGCATAGCTGTGCGCCCCGGCCTCGAGCGCCCTAATGTCCTGTCCGCAGGCAATCGCCACCGCGATCACCCCGTTCATGATGCCCTTGTTGTGCGTCGAGCATCTGTAGGGGTCGGCCTCGGCGAAGGCGTACGCATAGACGATCCCGTCGACCGCCGCCTCACCGCCGATCGCCTCCTTGTCGAAGGTCGCCGAGACCCTGATCAGCCTCCTGTCGGCGAGGTTCGAGATTATCCTGAGGTAAACCTTCCCGCCCGTCACTCTCTCCACGATCGGGGCGACGGCCTCGGCCATTGTGTTCACAGCATTCCCCCCCATGGCGTCGCCTGTGTTGACGATCAGCTCCGCGATGACCATCGGCCCCTTTATCGATGAAATCACCTTCACGTTGAGGTCCTTGGCTCCGCCCCCGAGGGAGACCAGCATCGGATCCTGGTCGTTCGCCTTCGCCAGGATCTCGTCCTTGTGGAGGAAGAGGTCCATCCTCGCTCTGAACGGGTCCTTGACCTCGACCGTCTGGATCTGCGCTATCATGACGGGCCCCGTGTTAGTGACGTGGAAGCCTCCCTTCACCCTCGCCATCTTCGCGGCGTTGCTCGCTGCGGCAACGACCGAAGGCTCCTCGAGGGCCATTGGGACGAGGTAGTCCCTGCCGTTTATCATGAAGTTCGTCGCAACGCCCATCGGCATGGTTATCCCTCCGATTACGTTCTCGATCATCCTATCGGCGACCTCTGGCGGGAGCCCGCCCGTGTTGCTGAGCGTCTTCACCTCCTCCTCCGAGAGCCCGGTCAGCTTCTGGACCAGCTTGAGCCTCTCGGCCATCGGGAGCTTGTAGAAACCCGTCAGCTCTGATGAATCTTGCATTTCCCAACGGGGCAGCGCCGTCGGCTATTTAATTTGAGCGAAAGCGGAGGGCCAAAAATCGGCGGGAGCCGAAGGTTTCCTCTACAGTTTCAGAAGCTGCTGCAGGGTCTCCCGGTCTGTCTCAAGGAGGCCGACTTCAGGGAGCCTCCCAACGAGAGTCCTCAGGTCGTCGTTTGCCTTGAAGACGGACTTGAGCAGCGTCTTTCCCTGCGCCAGCTCGCCGTGGTTGATGAGGGTGACCGCCTGCCAGAACTTGAGCTCGGGGTTCTCGGGCGAGAGCTCCGACGACTTCCTGTACTCCTCAAGGGCCCTCTTGTTCTCGCCCTTCTCCATGAGCAGGTCCCCGTTGTTCGCGTGGGTGAACGCCTGGTGTATCCTGAGGAGCCTCCTCATCTCGGCTAGGGGCTGCGGGTGATCCTCCACCCTGAGGTCGACGACCCTGTCGTGCCAGGGCGAGCTGCTACCGGAGACCCTAACGACCAAGATTGCGGCGGACTGCCTTCCCCTGAGGTCTCCTCCTGCCTGCTCGGCGCTCTCGAGCGCGAGCATCAGCCTCTCGGCTAGGGCTCCCTTCGACTTGCGGAACGAGCGCGCCATGGCGCCCCACACCCGGCGGTTCCGCATGATGTTCGCCTGGACGCTGAACCCGCGTCCCGATTCGTGCCCTGCCTCCGGCATGCACCTTCTGCCTGTGTGGACGGCCACCCTGCCGCGGGCGTCGAGCATGGCCACCTGCCTGACCTCGGGCCTCGGATCCGTCGCGAGGAGCGACTTTAGCGCCTGCTGCGGCGTCTTTCCCCCCTTCATCAGGGCTAGGCCGAGCGGCCCGTAGCTGATCTCGACCGAGGCCTGGGTGGCTACTATCCCGACCCCCGCCTCCGCCCAGGTCACGACGGACCCGACGGAGAACCAGTGGGACTGGACGGCCACGCCCATCTCCCCCGATTTCTTGTCGATGGCGACTATGGAGTATGTGTCGACCGGGAGCATGTTGGTGCTGTTATGCCGGACGGTCCGCATAAAAGGTCTCGCCTAACTAGAGATAAATGCCGCAAGTTTATGGCCGTCCGAGGAGGGCCGGTCGTCTAGCCTGGTTAGGACGTCGCTCTGACACGGCGAAAGCAGATACCGCCAAGGTCGAGTGTTCAACTCACTCCCGGCCCACCACTTTCATCCCTCAGCTCCTCTTCACTGGACGAGGCGCTTGACCACGACCGACGCCAGAGAGGCGAAGAAGACCGTCGCGACCAGGAGCGCTGCCATGTCGAGGGGCACGCTGGAGTAGTCGCCCGTGAGGAGAAGCGAACGGAGCGCGTCCACGACATAGCTCAGGGGGTTGACGTATGCGATGTACTTGAGCCAGGTCGGCATCAACGAGATGGGGTAGATTGCGCTGCTCGCGAAGAAGAGCGGCATCGTCAGCACCTGTCCGATTCCCATCATCCGGTCCCTGGTCTTCAGGAAGGAGGCCAGAACCATGGAGAAGCTCGAGAAGCAGATCGAGAGCATGACCACTATTCCGAAGACCCCGAGGACGTCGGGCAGGTCCAGCCTGAGCTGAATCCCCAGCAGGAGGGAGAGGACGAAGATGACCGCGGCCTGGAAGACGCCGCGCACGGCCGAGGCCATCGCCTTGCCGACCACTATGGACGACCGCGGCGACGGCGTCGATAGGAGCTTAGTCAGGAGTCCCACGTCCCTCTCCCAGACTATGGTAATCCCGTAGAATATCGCGACGAAGAGAACCGACTGGGCGAGGACCCCGGGCGCGATGTACTGGATGTAGGAGTAGCCGGCGGGCGCGAGGACCTTGACTGAGTTCAGGACTTCGCCGAAGATGAGGAGCCACAGTGCGGGCTGGACGGACCTCATCCACAGCTCGGTGGAGTCGTGCCTGATCTTCCGGGCCTCCATCTCGGCGATGGTGAAGACGCTAGAGATCGACCTCGTGAGGCTCATCTGCCCCGCCTCGCGAAGTTCCTTCTCTCCGACCTGGCCTCGACGTAGCGTCCCTGGTCTACCCTCGACCCCGCGTACTTGATGAAGACGTCGTCGAGCGTCGGCTTGGCGAGCGAGATCGAGTCGATGACCATCCCCTTCGCCTCGAGGAAGTCGATCATCTTCGGAATCTTTTCCTCGCCGTTCTCGGTGAGTACCCTCATCTCTCCCCCTTCGTAGCTGAGCAGCCTCCCGACCTCTCCCGGCAGCGAGACGGTCTCAGCGCCCCGCGAGACCTTGGCGGTGATGATGTCCCCTCCCACCGACTCCTTAAGCCGGGTGGGGGTGTCTATGACGGCGATCCGGCCCGCGTTCATGATAGCGACCCTGTCGCATATCTCGTCGGCCTCGAGCATGTCGTGGGTCGTGACGATCATCGTCATGTTGAGCTCCTTGTTCAGCTCCTTCACCTGGTTCTTCACCTCGTTCTTCGAGAAGGGGTCCAGCCCTATGCTGGGTTCGTCGAGGAAGAGGATCTTCGGCCTGTTGACGAGCGCCTGGGCGATCTCGAGCCTCCTCATCATCCCTCCGGAGTAGTGCTTCACGAGGTCGTCGGCCCTGCCGGTGAGCTCCATGAAGTCAAGCGCCTCGGCGATGCGACCCTCCCTCTCTTTCTTCTCGACGTAGAAGAGCTTCGAGAATATCAGGAGGTTCTCGTACCCGGTGAGGTCGCCGTCGACCGAGACCGCCTGCGGGACGTAGCCCATCATCTGCCTGACCTTCTGGGGGTACCTCAGCACGTCGGTGTCGAAGACGCGCGCGGTCCCCGACGTCGGCTTGATGAGCGTCGTGATGATCTTGATCGTCGTCGTCTTTCCGGCCCCGTTCGGGCCGAGCAGACCGAAGATCTCCCCTTCGTCCACGGAGAAGCTGACGTCGTCTAGGGCTCTGGTCACCTTCCCGTAGACCTTTGTCAGGTTCGCCGCTTCGACTGCCTTCAAATCTCGTTTCAATTCTTGGACGGGCAAGTACCTACAAGGGGCACCCGAACGTCCATACGTGCAGGCGCATGGATATTTGCTTTGCCGTATCGAGCCGCTCGCGGACGGGACTCCCGTCTCCTCGGAATCAATGAACCAATAAGGGCCCGCCAGACAGGATGAGGTATCGTACCATGACCAAGCTGCTCGTCCTGAACCACCGCGGGCTCTCCATAGAGGCCCTGGTGGGGCTTCTCGCGAGCCTCGGGGCTGACGTCGACCTTATCGAGCCAGAGTCGATAAAGGGGAAGCTCCCGGTCAGGGGGTACGACGGGGTGGTGGCCTCGGGCGGCTACCTCAAGTCGGCCACTCGTCAGGAGACACTTCGGAAGTACTCGTCCTTCTTCGAGGAGCTCGACAGTCCGTATCTCGGGATATGCCTGGGCATGAAGATACTCGGATTCTGCTATGGCGCCCGGATAGGGAAGACGCCGCCGGTTGTGGGGGAATCCCTCATCTCGCTCAGGGGTTTTCCGCTTAGCCCGAGTCTCGGGGAGTTCAAAGTCCACCAGAACCACAAGTACCAGCTGCTCCCTCCCCTCCCGCGCTCCTTGGAGAACTTCACAGCCGAAGGGCAACCGATCCAGGCGGTGAAGGTAATGGGAAGGGACCTCTTTGCCGTGCAGTTCCATCCTGAGGTCGGCGATTCACCGGCGAGGGTGATCGTCGCCAACTTCGTCTCGATGTGCTCGGGAAGACAGTGAATCACGGTAGCTCAGGGCACGTAGACGCCCATCTCTTCACCTATCTTCCTCAGCCTCTCGACGCGGTGCTCGGTCGAGGGGTGGGTGGAGAAGAGCTCCATCAGGGAGCTCCCGCGGAACGGGTTGACTATCCAGAGCGACGCGGTGGCGGGCGACGGGCTGTTGTTTGAGTTGCGCCCGAAGCCCTGCGACCTCGTCTTCGCCTGGTTCGAGATCTTCACCAGGGCCGACGCAAGTGCGCCGGGATTGTGAGTGAGCTTCGCCCCATAGTCGTCGGCGTTGTACTCGACGCTCCTCGAGATCCCGAGCTGGACGAACATCGCGCCCATTGGGACTAGGACGATGGCGGCGATCAGAAAGAGTGGATTGCCCCCGTTCTTGTTGTTGCTGCCCCCGTAGCCGCCGAACATCATCGAAAACATCGCGATGTTCCCGATGTACGAGATGACACCTGCCATGGTAGCGGCGACCGACGAGAGCAGGACGTCCTTGTGGACCACGTGTCCGATCTCGTGGCCAATCACGGCCTCAAGCTCGCCGGGGTTCAGCGTGGTGAGGATGCCCGACGTGGCGACCACGACAGCCTTGCTCGGACCCCTGCCCGTCGCGAAAGCGTTGGGCTGAGGATTGTTGACTATGCCGACCTTTGGCATCGGGATGTTCGCCTCGTTGGCGACCTTCCTGACGATTCCGAAGAGCGTCGGGTTGTCGCTCTCCTGGATCAGCTTGGCCCTGGTCATCTTGACCACGAGCTTGTCGCTCCAGTAGTATGACCCGAAGTTGATCCCCCCTGCCAGCAGCAGCCCCAGGAACATGAACACGAGCGGGTCTCCGAAGTAGGCCCCGATGGCGTATCCCACGAGCATCAGCAGCCCCGTGAGGACGAAAAACAGAGCGGCCATTCTCAGGTAAAATGACAGAACCCTTGCACCTTGAAAATCCGGCGGCGAAGCATCCGTAAAAACCTTTCCAGCAAAACCTTATAGATTTCCGCGGGGGCTTCGCCTCTCGAGAAGACATGTCGGATGACGACAACTGGCAAAGCAGGTGGCGGAAGATAATGCCGTTCGGACCGTGGTCCTTCCCGGACATCGAAGAGATGATGAAGGAGATGGAGAAGGATTTCATGCAGTTCAAGGACATCGAGAAGCAGGTCCCGAAGGACATGATCAGGGAGCGCACGACTCCGGACGGCGGCGTGAGGAAGGAGATCGGCCCCATCGTCTACGGCTACTCGATGACAATCGGCCCCGACGGCAAGCCCGTCATCAGAGAGTTCGGAAACGTAAAGAGGAGCGACGATCCGCTCAAGGGCATCACCAACCAGAGGGAACCGCTCGTCGACGTGGTGGAGAGCGACAAGCAGGTCCGGGTTATCGCCGAGGTCCCAGGGGCGACGAAGGAGGACATAGAGATGAGCGTCCGCGATCAAGCGCTGACGATCTCGGTCAACACCCCGGGGAGGAACTACAGGAAGGAGCTGCAGCTCCCAGATTCGGCTCTGGTGGAAGGAGCCAAGTCGAGCTTCAACAACGGAATCCTCGAGATCACCTTCCCGAAGAGAGAGGGCGGCAGCGCGGGCGTCAGGCTCAAGATCGACTAGTCTGTGCAGAGCCTGCTGTCCGCCTTCTGTCTCAAGGCAAGAGATTAATCCGGGCGCCGGAAGCAGCCGACGACTCCTGGTTGACCTTGCTGCGAGGCATAACGTGGGACCATCCCCGAGGCGCTGGCGGTCTGGAGGCGACCACCAGCGTCTACAACCAATCCCACCCGCAGACCCAGTTGACGTGGGAGAAGAGGTCGCTCCTTAGATTCGGCGAAGAGGCGGTAGATGAGCTGGCGGAATCATTCGACCTCCTTGTCATCGATCACCCGTTCGTCGGCCTCGCGGCCGGAACAGGGTGCCTTCAGCCCCTCGAAGCTGTCCTTCCCGCAAACTTCCTGGAGCTTCAGCACGAACAGTCGGCGGGTCCCAGCAACCGCTCGTACGAGTACGCCGGACACCAGTGGGCGCTCGCCGTGGACGCGGCGGCCCAGTTCTCGGCCTATCGCCCCGACCTCCTCGAGAGCCCTCCGGGCGATTGGGACTCCGTCCTCGAGTTAGCACATCGCGGGGGCGCGAGGGTCGCCATTCCTCTGATACCAACGGACGCGTTCGCTTCTTTCCTGACGCTCTGCGCCAACGGCGGCGAGCCTCCGTTCGTCCGCGACGACGTGCTCGTCCCCCGGGACCCCGGATTGCGCGCCCTCTCACTCTTGCAGCGCCTAGCCGAGCTCGTGGACCCGGCGTCATTCGCCCTCAACCCTCCCGGACTTCTGGAGCTGATGTCCTCGACCGACCAGGTCGCCTACGCGCCCCTCATCTTCGGATACTCCAACTACTCGAGGCCTGGATTCAGGCCCAGCCTCGTGAGGTTCGCCGACATCCCTTCGTCGGGAGACGGCCCTTCTGGGAGCCTCCTCGGGGGCGCGGGCATCGCGATCTCCTCGAGGTGCTCGGACGTGAAGGCCGCCGCCGACTATGCGATGTGGGTCTGTCAGCCCGAGGTGCAGAGGGGGCTCTACTTCGACTCGGGCGGGCAGCCCGGGAACAGGGTCGCCTGGCTCGACGAGGGCGTGAACCGCAGCTCGGACGACTTCTTCAAGAGGACGATTGCGACGCTCTCGCGGGCCTACCTCCGCCCTCGCTACGACGGATATGTCGCCGTTCAGACCGCGTGCGGGAAGATAATCCACGACGGCCTCGTGAACGGGCGCGATCCGGAGATTGTCTACTCGGAGCTGAACGCGGCTTACTCTGGCACAAGACGGGATTCCGGGACCTGAGGGGCAGGTCACTCAGGTCGCGCCCTTTGCTGTGACGCCCGCCTTCCTCAACCGATCGATTGTCTTCATGCGCTCGGTCCGAGCTAACGAGGGTCGGCCGTTCCCTGCACAGCCTTGTGTGGAGGCTTCGCAGACATGACGTGTCTCTTGAGCAGCTGAATCCCGAGAGCCGGGTCGACCCCCTTGGGGCAGACATGGGAGCAGCTTCCGGCGAAGTGGCACCGCCAAACGCCGTGCGCGTTGTCTACCAGCTTCAGCCTCTCTGCCCCTGCTTGGTCCCTTGGGTCCATCAGGTAGCGGTACTCCTGAGCGAGCGCCTGAGGACCCGGGAAGAGTGCGTCGGTCGAGGAGGTGGGACATGCAGACGTGCACAATCCGCACTTTATGCAGTACGTGAACTGCTGTATCGCGTCGAGCTCCTCGGGTTTCATGATGTACTCGCCCGTCGGGTGCTCCTGCTCGCCGACGTCGACCCTTTCGAGGTGCGGCATCACCTCCCTGTGGTGGGCGAAGAAGCCCTCGAGATCGACGACCAGGTCCCTCACTATCGGAAAGTTGTCCATCGGCTGGACGGTGATCTCAGAGCCCAGTCCGGAGAGATTGGTCTCGCAGGCGAGCTTCGGCTTCCCGTCGATCTTCATGCCGCAGGACCCGCAAGACGACATCCTGCACGAGAATCTGACCGCTATCGAGTGGTCTACGTACGCCTTCGCGTAAAGGAGGGCCTCGAGGACGGTCGCAGCCTCGCCCGTCGGTACGGTGTACTCACGGAACTCAGGCTTCTTGTCCTGTGAGGGGTCGAACCTCTGGATTCGGAGCTTGACCTCTCCCATCTAGGAAACGACCCCCGTCACGGCGAGGACGACGGTCCTCGTGCCATAGATCACGACGCCGGCCGTCATGAGCAAGGATGCCCAGTTGACTCTCCTGGTCCATGGCGCGCTCTGCCTCCACTCCAGGAGGATGGTTCGGAGGCCGTTGAACCCGTGGACCACCACCACTACGAGGAGTATCTCGAGTAGCGCGCCGTCCACCCAGCTCCGATAGACCGAGAGCACCTGCTGAAAGTCGATCGCCTTGTAGTACGGGACCAGCACCCCCTGCATCAGCAGGTGGAGGGTAACGAGCACGACGGCGGCGATGGCGGTCACGTACTGCACCTGCATGAGTGTCGATTCTTTCATGTCCATTCACCCGAGCAGGATGCTCCCGGTCCACAGCGATGCCACGATGGCCGCGACGATGGCCACCCAGATCAGGTGCCTCTGCAGCGCCCTCAGCGACTTCGCCTTGTAGGGGTAGTCCGGCCTCGCGGGTTTCTGGAAGATCAGCCCGTATTCAGAGAGTATGAGCCTTATCCCGTTTATCCCGTGGAAGACGACGACGAGCACTACCATCGTCAGGATGACGTTCCCTAGGAAGTTCTCCGTGACTGCCATGTCCGAGGACCAGCTGGCCACGCTGGGTCCCGAGCCGAAGGGCCCCCCGACGAAGAAGCTGGTATCGCCTATGTGCCCGAGGACATAGAGGAGGATCGAGAGGCCCGTGATTCTCTGGAAGGTGTACGCCCACCGTTCGAGGTTGTAGTGGTACGGGTTGATCCATCCGGCCACGCCCCGCTTGTTAAGGACCTCCTTCTCATCGGCCACTAGGTAACCTCTCCGAGCCATGAGCGCCTGGAGGGGCGCTTAACGATTCTCATCAGTAGTGCCTCTCCGCAGGCTGGAACCTCGTGATCTTGACCGGGGAGTAGTCGAGCCGCACTCCTTCGGGAGTGTGGTAGGCGAGGGTGTGCTTGAGCCAGTTGACATCGTCCCGCTTGGGATAGTCGCGCCGGGCGTGGGCCCCCCTTGACTCCGTCCTCGCCACTGCGCCCGCGAGAAATGCCTCGGCCGCGAGGAGAAGGCTCTCCACTTCGAGGACGTTGGTGAGGTTGGTGTTGTACCGCCTGCTGCTGTCGTCGCAGTGCAGGTAGTCCTCCGCCTTCAGCCTCCTGACGACCTTGACTGCCTCGGCCAGCCCTTCTCCGGTCCTGAAGACGTAGGCTCCCTTGTCCATCGCCCGCTGGAGTTCGTCTCTCACCGCGTAAGGGTTGGTCCCGCCTTTTCCGTGGAATATCTCGTCAAAGATGCGCTTCTCTTCTTTCAGCGCCTGACCGTCGGACGGCGGGGAGTCGGACCTCTTCACGGCGTATTCCGCCGCCGCCCCGCCGGTGATTCGGCCCCAGACGAGACACTCCGCGGTGGAGTTCGCCCCGAGGCGGTTCGCGCCGTTGATGCTCACGCAAGCCGCCTCTCCTGCGGCCCACAGCCCCTTGATACGCGTGGCGCCGTCTATGTCGACGTCTATCCCGCCCATGGTGTAGTGGCACACGGGTCTCACCGGCAGAGGCTTCTCGACTGGGTCGGTATTGTTGAACTTCATGGCTATCTCCCTGATGCCGTTCAGCCGCTCCTTGATCCTCTGCGCGCCGATCTGAGTGAGGTCGAGGTTTACGTACTCCAGCCCGTCCCCGTCCCTGAACCCCCTCCCCTCCTCGATCTCAGTTATGATGGCCCTGGAGACGACGTCCCTGGACGCGAGCTCGAGCTTCCCCGGCGCATACCTCTTCATGAACCGCTCACCATCCTTGTTCAGGAGGATCCCGCCCTCCGCCCTCGCCCCCTCGGTGATCAGGATGCCCGAGGGGATCAGCCCAGAGGGATGGAACTGGAAGAACTCCATGTCCTTCAGCGCGATGCCTGCCCTGAGAGCCATCGACATCCCGTCGGGCGTCGAGCTGTGCCCGTAGGTCGCGAAGCTGAAGAGCCTGCCCGCACCTCCGGACGCGATTATCCCCGCCTTGGCAGCGATTGTCGCGAACTCGCCACTCTTCATCTCTATCGCAGTGATCCCCCTGAACTCTCCCTGCTCCGCGAGGATGGAGGTGGCGAACCACTCCTGATAGAAGATAATGTTTGGGAACTTGGTGCACGTGTCGTAGAGGGTCTGCATCTCGTAGAACCCGACCTTGTCCTCGGCGAAGGTCGCCCTCGGATAGCTGTAGCCCCCGAAGTCTCGCTGGGCGATCCTCCCGTCCTCCCTCCTCGACCAGGGCATCCCCCAGTGCTCGAGCTGATAGATCTCGGAGGGTACCATGTTGGCGAACTTCTCGACCGCATCCTGGTCTGCCAGGTAGTCCGACCCCTTCACCGTGTCGAAGACGTGCGACTCGACGGAGTCTCCGAGTTCCGGATAGAGCACAGCGGCCGTGCCCCCCTCCGCGCAGACTGAGTGGGAGCGCATGGCCTGGGTCTTGGTCACGATCGCGACGCTCAAGCCAGGGCTAAGCCTCGAAGCCTCGATAGCTGCCCTCAGGCCGGCTATGCCAGACCCGACGATCACGAGATCGTGCTTGAGCCTCTCCATAGACTTCCGCCCCCTCAAACATTCTTCTAAAGATTTGGCAACCCCCATCGTTCCGCCTGCGGGGTCGGCTCAGGGCCGCGGGTTCCCGCCAGGTCACGCGGCCGACGGCGGGATCTCTGAGAATGCCTTTTAACACAAAGCGGCTCGGCGCCAGAGACAGAGAGAGATGCACTACTTCATAATCCTGACGAAGGAATGCAATCTCTTCTGCAGCTATTGCGGCGGGGGGAGCGACTCCCCCCCGAGGGAGATCCAGTATTCCATCGAGGACCTGAGGAGCTTCCTCTCCAAGGACCGCGACCCCGTCATCGAGTTCTACGGGGGCGAACCGCTCCTCCGCATCAAGACGATGAAGAGCATCATGGACTCGGTCCCGGGACGGTTCGTAATCCAGACAAACGGTATCTTCCTGGACAGGATCGAACCGGAGTATCTCTCAAGGTTCCACTCAATCCTCGTCTCCATAGACGGGACGGAGGTGGTGACGGACCGGGAGCGGGGGAAGCGCGTCTATGAGCGGACGACCCGGAATGCGGCGCTCGTAAGGGAGAAGGGGTTCCGCGGGGACCTCGTGGCGAGGATGACCGTGGAGCAGGGCACGGACATCTACGAGAACGTACAGCACCTCCTGGGCACGGGGCTGTTCGACCACGTCCACTGGCAGCTCAGCTTCAGCATGTTCTGGGAAGCCGGGGACCAGACTGTCCCAGGCCTTCCAGAATGGCTCGACGCCTACAACTCCGGCATCACCTCGCTCGTCGATGCGTGGGTCGGCGAGATGTCCCGCTCGCACCGAGTCCTGGGGATGGTCCCGTTCATCGCAGTGATGGACTCGCTCCTCTCCGGGCGGCGGTCGAGCTTGCGGTGCGGGTCAGGGATTGACTTCTTCTCGGTGATGCCAGACGGAAGGATCTCTGCGTGCCCTGTCTCAATCGACCACGACTTCTCGATGGTCGGCTCGATAACCGAGAGCGCGCCGAGCTCCCTCAGCGGCGTTGCCGCGATGGGGGAGCCATGCCTCTCGTGCGACATCTATGGGGTCTGCGGCGGCAGGTGCCTCTTCGTGAACAGGTCCCAGGAGATGTTGCGCGAGAACGGATTCCCCTACATCTGCTCCACGGTCAGGCACCTCGTCAAGGAGCTGCAGGATGCCCTCCCTGAGGTCCAAGCGCTTATCAAGGACGGGTCGGTGAAGAGGTCGGACTTTGCGTACCCCGAGCTCAACAACGGCTGTGAAATAATCCCCTGAGGTCCGGGCCGCTTACGAAGAGGTATATGCCTGCTCAGTTGCGATGCCGATCTAGCCACCCGAAGATGGCGCTGGCCGCTTCTCCATCGAGTTCTGCCTCCGCCGCGTTGTAGTGCTGACTGACATAATCCGCTGTGAGCAAGTCAAGCGGTCTCTCTTCATGCTTCAGCACGTGGTTTGCGTTATCCGGGTAGGAGAACGAGACAGCGGCATTCCGGCCGATAGCCCCTTCCAGGGCTCCGCCGTCAATCCTCCAATCGATCTGCAGGTCTTTCTTGCCGATTACGACCAGCATCGGCTCCTCAACCCTCGCGAAGTAGTCTGGGAGGCTGTAGTTCCAGAGTTCTCTCGCGAACGGCAGGTTGTTCGGGTTCTCAAGGCTGCGAAGCACTAGCTTCAAGCCTTCGGATAGAGATGGGTCAATGACCATCGGCTTGCCGGCCAGGAACTCGGCGATTGCATCGTCGTAGGGCTTCATGAGTGCCTCTCCTCCGGGGAGGCTCCTGATCTGGTTGAAGATCTGGCCGCGCGCCACTGTCCCGATCGCTCTTCCAGGCGCTCCTGTAAGCACCAAGCCCTTGAACCGGTTCCTCTTTGCCTGCAGCTGGTAGTTCACGGCATGGATGGCGCCTTCGCTGTTGGTCAGCGCAAGGAGACCGTCTTCGTTGAGGTTCTTCTCAGACAGAGCGACATCGACCGCTCCCGCCAGCTCGTCCAAGTGGGTCTGCATGCTGAGCTTTCCTGAAAACCTCTGGAGGTTCTTCTTGACGAGCGGACCAGAGGCAAGCTTGTCGTAACGAAGAGTGAGAAAACCCCGGGCGGCCAACGACTCAGCCAACAACTTGGCGCTCCCGTTGGTCCCGGGCAAGAGGGGGGAGCACCAGTCCCTGTCGGTCGGGCCGCTGCCCGCGACCAAGATGACCGCCGAACTGACTTCGCCATCTGCCGGCTCGGTGATCGTCCCGCCGATCGGAATGTCAAGTACCTTCCATGATACCTCTCTGCTCTGAATGCCCCTCTCTGTCACGGAACTCCCCCTGGCGCCCTTCCCTCCCGCTCCTGGGGGGAACTTAAGTGAGGCGAACGCGCTTTCATCAAGCGAAAGCCCACCGGGTTTGGTCAGCGGACCTATTTGATGGTGTGGTGGACCGGGGGGGAATTGAACCCCCGACTGTCTTGTTCGACAAGATCCAACTCTCCAAAGAATTTCTCGCGAAGTGTTGCATATATACAAAACGCAGATAATCTGCTGTGAAGGAAACCGATCTAGCCTGGCTCGGAGGTATGATAGGGGGTGAAGGAGGGCTCCGCTACAGGAAGCACAATTCCTCCTCCGGGCGCCACAACTGGCAACTTCAGCTAAGAGTCAACATGGGAGAGGAGGAGTACGTAAGGAGAATAGCGAGATTGTGTGGCGCTTCATATAGAATACAGCCAAGCGGAAAGTACTGGGAAGTGTATTTGCTCGGAAGCAGGGCTCTGAATGTGCTCAAGGAGACCAAATCCTATCTGTATGGGTTCAAAGCTGAAGCCGCGGACGTCGCAAAGAATCTCGGACCCTCGGTTCCAGGAACTCTCCCTCGCCCCATACTTCCTTCACTGAAAGGTAAGACCAAGAGCAATCATCTGGAATTGAATCTCAACACTCGTCGGTCAATCCCAGGAAGTGGCAGGCCTCTGGGCTTGAAGCAAGGAGATTTAGCGTGGCTCGGAGGCCTCACCTGTGCTGAGGCTGGTCTTCGATACAAGAAGGTCAAGTCCAAAGTCGCCACACCAAAGAAGACTTACACTTACTTCTACTGGAGGCTGCAACTAAGGGTAGAGATGGGAGAGGAAGCTTACGTTAGACGATTCGCTGAGCTTTGTGGGGTGACCTATCGAAAGGAACCTCACGCGGAATATTGGGAAGTTGTATTGGGGGGAAGGAAAGCTCTTGAATTGCTGAAAGCGATGCGACCCTATCTTTATGGTTTCAAGGCCCAAGGTGCTGATATTGCACTAAGGGTGGGGTCATCCATCCCTGGAAGGTTTTCTCGCCCCATCCTTCCTTCACTGAAGGGTAAGAGACAAATGGACCGGGGGGGAATTGAACCCCCGACCTCCCGCGTGCAAGGCGGGCGTTCGTACCGCTGAACTACCGGCCCATCGGGGCCGCTCTGGTTCGTGATTGTAATAAGACTGTTGAAGGTCGCTGGTCACATGACAGGTCTTCCACCGGAGACCACGAGCGTCTCCCCGGTCACGAAGTCCGAATCATCTGAGGCTAGGAACAGTACCGCGGCGGCGATCTCCTCGGGCCTACCGAACCTCCTGAGGGGAGTCTCCGCAATCCTGGCGGTCCTGGCCTGTTCGGTCATGGTCGCCAGCATGTCCGTCTCGACCGCGCCCGGACAGACCACATTGACGTTCACCATAGGCGCGAGGTCTACCGCGAGGGCCCTGGTCAGCCCGATGACCCCGGCCTTGGACGCCGTGTAATCCGGTATCTCGACGGCCGAGGGCGGCCCGTTGACGCCTGAGATGGAGGATACATTGACGATCTTGCCGCGCTTCTGTCCGATCATGATCGGGGCGACGGCCTTGCAGCATAGAAAGACGCTCTTCAGGTTCACGTCCATCGTCCTGTCCCAGTCCTCTTCGGTCGCCTCGAGAATCTTCTTTCGGAAGACTATCCCGGCGTTGTTGACGAGGATATCGACCCGCCCGAATTTCCTCATGGTCGCGTCGACCAGCCCTCCCACGTCCTTGGAGTTCGACACGTCGGCCTTGTAGGTGATGGACTCCCCGCCCTCCTCTGCTATCTGGCGCTGAAGGTCTTCCGCCTCCTTTGAGGAAGAGTTGTAGTTGATGACGACTCTCGCTCCCTCCTCGGCCAGCTTCGTGGCGATGGCGCGCCCGATCCCTCGCGAGGCTCCGGTCACGATGGCTACCCTCCCCTTCCAGCTTTCCTTTTCCTGACGACAAGTGTCGTGACCGTAGTCGTCTGGGCTAAATAATGTCTCTTCGGAGTCATCGCCCGAAGTCGTTATAACCACAAGGGTGACCGGAGGGAGCGCGTGGGCCGGTAGCTCAGTGCTTTTCTCCTAGGAGAAAGCGGGCAGCTTAGCTAGAGCACTCGACTGATAATCGAGAGGTCGAGGGTTCGAATCCCTTCCGGCCCA
>PLUF01000112.1 GCA_003164815.1 Candidatus Gagatemarchaeum stordalenia | reverse complement strand
AATGATGGTCTGCTCTTCAGGTGAATCTATCTCCATGGCTGTCACTCTTCGTCTATCTTTCTGGCGGTTCTTCCGATGGTTTCCCTGACCGACCCCTTGAGTTCTTCTGCCTTTCCCTTGACCTGCTCCGTCCTGTTACCTGCAATCTTACCCACTTCTCCGCGAAGCTTCCCCTCGAGCTGTTCATTCTTGCCCTTGATCTCCTGCTTGTTCATGTAGAAGGTAACGTTTGGAGACTAATAGATGGAATGGAACAATCCTCTGGTTCGTCGCTCTCCAAGCGGCTGGAGCCCAATCTCGTGTGATGGAAATGGGGCAACCAAACGGGTTGGCGGTAGTGGACTAGACTATCGCCAACACATCGACGGTCACGGCGCTCGGTTGCGCTGGGATGTCTTCTTCCGATCCAGACCTTGTTTCGTCCAGTCTCAGTTCGTCCAGCAGCGCCTTTGCGCTCCTCGCCGAGGCCAATACGGCGGCTATGTCGGAGCTGCGTTTTCTTATCGTGATGGGGGTGGTTCCGACGGCGTATGCCAGGCGGAGCTGGTTTATCCGCTCGCCCGTCTCGATCGAGGCCAGGTACAGTGCGGCCCCGGCCACAGACAGCGACCTCTTGTCCACCAGCGTCTGGCTCTCCCGGACAATCTCCAGTATCTCCAGCGCGCGTCTCTGGACCGTGACGCTGAGTCCAGCCCGTCCGGCTATTCTCGAGACATGCAACGATGGGTTGGCGTGGGCCGGTTCAAGGTTCATCGTCCTTATGAGAAGGCGATAGTACTTCCGAGCCATCCTCCCTCTCACCGACGTCACCGTGCGCTCCATCTCGTCCAACGAACACGAGACGCCCACGGTTGCAGCAGCGATCAGGACCGTCGCGGCGGCCATGTTGACTATTGATTTGCCTTTGATGACGCCTTCCTTGAGGCCTCTGCGATAGACTTCCTGTGCCTCGTTGCTGACCGAGACAGGCAGAGACATCGCCTCTGTGATGCGGTTGATCTCCGCGATCGCCTTCATCCCATTGTTTGTCTCGGAGTCTCTTGATATCGATATGCGGTTCAGCCTCCTCAGTTGGTCGAACTCGTGGCTGTGCCGGATCGTCTTCCCGTTGGCGTCGACGTTGTCGCTCCCGATCAGCGTTGGGAGATGGATGTCATACATCAGGTTCGACTCGGGCTTGCTGCGCGAGTGAGGCAGTCCGGACGGAGTAGGAGAGTCCTGATAGACGGTCGCGCTAACTACGCCGCATTTGCGGCATAACTGCTCGCCACTCTCTGAATCGTAGACGAATCCGCCGCCGCACTGTGCGCACTGCCGCGTCAGTTCGAGCGGAGTTGATACTAACACGTTCTATAACTAAGTTCTGTAGTCTTTAAGCTGTCGGCAAGATGGTTAGTAAATAATCTATAGTGGCTAACCGATAGAAGAATGTCTGACCGGTGATTCCGAGAGAATCTCTCACGGAGACGAAGCACCTGGAGGCAGCCCAAGCCTCACTGAACAAACAACTAGCAGTGATGATCGCAGTGTTGACTTCGCTGGGCGAGGGAGCGTCGCACGTTCGCAATGCTCCCTGTGTTTCCGATCGGTCTGGACCTATCGTTGGGACGACTAGATTGTGACCGTCTCGTCGACCGCTGTGGTCGGCACCGTCGTCTTGCCGCTTACCGAGATTATGTCGTTGATCTGGTCGAACGCGTGGAGATAGTGAAGACCCTTCTCGCTGAGCTTGTACAGGTGCGTCCCTTGCTCGTAGCTCAGCAGTTCTTTCTGCTGGAGGAACTGCAGATACTCTTGGACCTGCGCATAGGAGAGGTAAGCACCATACATGATTCTCGTCTTCGTTGCTCCCTTGTTCGCAGCCTGCAGAATCATCGCGATTATCTCAGATCTGCTGCGATATTTCATTCCAACTCTTCACTACTTGATTTAGTGTTATCTCGACTATATATATCAACTGGAACATTGTTCTATGGTTTAGCGTCAGTCGCACGGGGTTCCCCACAAGGAATCAAGTGGGCGGGACGCAATCAGGAGGTGTAGGTGGCTGTCAACAAGACGTTCTGGACGAGGGTGACCGTCCTGCAGGAGTCCGTGCTCTGATCGTCCCAGTGAATGAACGTGAAGCTCCCGTAGTTGCCCACGCAGACGGTGTAGGAATCGCCGGGCACGCCCGTGTAGCTCAGGGATGTGAACCCGGAAGCCATGATGTTACTGTTGTACGCCACCGTTGTCCACATTCCCGAGAAGGCTCCTCCCGTCTGAGCGACTGACTGTACGTTGATGGTTGCGGACGTCGAGTATGTAGCGGTGAGCGTCATCGACTGTGTAAGGGTGATTGTCCTGGAGGGGCTACCGTTCCCGCTCTCCCAGTGGCTGAAGAGGTACTCCCCGTAGTTCGATACGGACACGGTATACTCTGCGCCGGTCGTGCCGTTGAAAGCCAGAGGCGTGAAGCCCGATGCAACCACGTTGCCGTTGTACGAGACCGTGGTCCAGAGGCCGGTGACGGCGTTCCCGCTCATGTCCGCCGACTGGATGAGAAGAGAGGACATCGTAGACGGGGTCGCCGTGAGGTCGGAGACCAGCTTCGCGAGGTACGAGGGCAGGGCGGAGTAGGGGTTGGGCATGCTTTCGTCCGTTATGAATACGTAACCGACATAGGCGGCTACTGCGCTCACGGAGGAAGTGGTCAGTGACGACACGCCGTAGGACATCGTGGCAAAGCCGCTCTTGCTCAGCCCCATCGTAGAGGATCCGAGGGCCGAAGCACTCGGGATTCCCGCGTTCTCGTAGATGACTATGACGTCGACCGCCCCGATGTAGGAGCTTGGGACCGCGGCGCCGGGGTTCCCGACCACGGTGTTGAGACCGAGGGAGTGCGCGTAGCTGGTCAATGCGGAGTAGTACGACTCGTGCCCCGCGACGTTGGACATCTCGTCGAGGAAGATGCCGTTCACTCCGTACCATGCCTTGTAGGCGTTGATGTCGGCCACGACTGAGCTCGCGCTCCTCGCTCCATAGCTGGTGTAGACGTAGCCCAGGACGTTGACGCCTGCCGATCTCAGGTTGTTGATCCAGGTGGCATAGTTAGGGTCCTTCGAGGCGCCTGGACCGCTGGATGGATTCACTATCACGGTGATGGGTACAGACGGATAAGCGACCTTCTGCTGGATGATCGCGTTCCAGTTGCTCCCCGGGTAGGAGTATAGGGGTATTATGACCCCGCTCGCAGAAGCTCCACTGGCGGGTGCCTTTCCGGGTATGTACGCCATCGCTGAAGATACTGCCGGCATGCAGAGCACTAATAATAAGAAGGATGCAACGAAGCTGTAGAAGATTCTATGAGTAGAAGCGTTCTGCAAGAGTCTTACACTGAATTCCGGCTGAAAATCTACTATAAAGGGCATATGAACATATCTTATGTAACCAAGCTACCTCTGGCCGTCTTGCGTCCTTTTGTAGCGAATGCCAGCCGAGTGCATCACCTCCTTGGCGAGGATCCGCGGACAGGATAGCCGGGGGTTCGAGATTGGCTAGGAATGCGACGGTGCTCGTGACGGCCGCAGGCACCGTAGTCGCGCAGGGGATCATCAAGTCCTTGAGGTACGCGAACTCAGGACGGAGCAGGCGCGTCCGCTACAGGATCGTCACGGCCGACATGAGCGCGCAGGCCGCCGGTCTCTATCGGGGCGACATGGGCATCCTAGTCCCATCCGCATCTTCGAAGGACTACCTGGATTCCATCAGCGCCGTCTGCAGTAAGGAGGAGGTCAGCGCAGTCTTCGTAGGCTCCGACGAAGAGCTATCGGTGCTCGCGGCTTCAGCCAGTCGGATAGAGAAGGAGACGGGGGCGACCGTCATGACGAACTCCGAAGGCGTGATAGCGATAGGGAGGGACAAGTGGAGAACCTTCGAGTTCTTGAAGAAGAATGGACTGCCCTGTGCCGAGTCCGCTCTTCCCAGGCGACGGAGGAGCTTCGTGAGGGAGTTCGGGCTGCCGGTCGTCGTAAAACCCCGGGAGGGTCACGGCTCGCTACAGCTCTTCATAGCCAACAGCTCGGAGGAGGTCGATCGCGCCATAGAGAGCATCGAGGTTGGCGGGGGGCGCCCGGTTCTCCAGCAGTATCTCAAGGAGGAGGACGAGGAGTTCACTTCGGGGGTGATGTCGGACAGGAACGGCAGGGTAATCTCATCGATCTCGATGAGAAGGAGATTGAAGGGAGGGCAGACCTACAAGGCCTTCGTGGGCGACTTCCCGGAGGCCAGGCAGTCTGCTGAGAGGGTAGCCGTCGCCATAGGGAGTAGGGGCCCCCTGAACGTCCAGGCGAGGATGAGCGGCGAGGAGCCCAAGATATTCGAGATCAACCCGAGGTTCTCGGCCTCCTGTCCTATCCGCGCGGTCGCAGGAATCAACGAGCCGGACATCCTGTTCAGGAGCTGGGTCCTTGGGGAGGAGATAAGGACCAAAGACTACCAGAGTATTGCATCCTTCAGGTACTGGAACGAGGTCTACGTGACGCAGTCAACCTTCGACAGGACCCTCAGCGAAGGCCGGACGAGCAAGAAGGACTCGTTCATCCCTGACTACTTCTGAGCTACTCTCCATCCTGAGCCAGCGTGGAGGCGATGACTGCGGCCACCTCTTCAGGGTAGAGGCCCATCGCTGTCACATGTATCTGGCGAAGAAGAGACTTGCCGGCTTTCTCAAGGACTTGACGACCAAGATGGTTGACACGGACGTCGTCGCAATGGCCGAGAGCCCGTAGGCCAAGACTATGTACTGGAACCCGAATTGTGCGAAGATTATCCCCCCCACTCCGAGTACCGATACGCCCAGGAGGGCGATTCCAACGAGACTCCGGATCTTGTTCAGGAATATGAGGAAGAGCGTGTTCGCCATGAATACTGCCACCAGAACGTCGGAGAGCGCGGCGAGCCGCAGGACGTAGATGCTCGTCCCGGAACCTCCAATCCAGGATTCGATAATCGGGGCGAAGACGAAGAGGACGGAGGCGACCGACGCCGCAGCGAGCACCGACGAGAGCAGGAGGACCTCGTAGCGGTGGTTCAGGAATCCATCGACTTTTCCAGCCTGGGTGACGGTGATGCTCGTCGTGAGGTTGGAGATCTGCTCCGAGATGGGCGTCATGATGACGAACTGGATCACGGCCGCAGGGAAGATGACGAGGAGTGCGACGTCGGCCCCGACGTGATAGGTAGAATTGAAGACCATCGGCAGCGAGATGCCGTTGGCGCTTCGGACTGGATTGAACGTCCACGACAGCACCCTGTCCCCGAAGAGCATCGCGAAGAAGAGCATGCCGAAGAGATAGTACGGCAGGCCCTCCCAGAGCTGGACCCTGAAGTTCGACATTATGGTCTTGCTGTTCACCACTATGGTGTTTAGAGGGTTCCTGTTCTTGTCGCCCAACGAGTATACGGAGTTGGCCGTGAACACCCTGTAGCTGTAGTAGATGGGTACCACTGACAGGACGGCGATTCCGGTGCCCAGGGAGACGAGGTAGCGGTTGAGCGAGAGAGGGATGATGTTGTACATCAGGAAGTAGACCGTCAGGAGTGAGACGAGGGCGGCGGCGTATGAGACGACGATCTGGGCGAACTTCCTCAGTGCGTAGATGAGGATGTAACTGACCCGGTGCGCGAAGATCGTTGATGCGCTTATCATGGTGAGAATCGTGAACTGGGTGGGGATGTTAGCGAGGCTGCCGAACACATACACTCCTCCGATGATCCCTGCCACCAGGCATGCCGACAGATAGTAGCTCCTCCTGAGCGCCCTCTTCACCTCGGAGAGGTTGTACTGGTTGTAGTAGAAGACGATAAGGCGCTGGAAGAGTTGCATGGGCCCCTCGCTCAGCAGCAGTCCGAGGAAGACTCCCACTATCAACGACGTTACTATGGTCAAGGGGAGGCCCCACACCAGCCAGAGCGACACCCCGAAGAAGTACAGGACGGCCAGAGACCCCATCCAAGGGAAGGTAAGACTCAGACCCTGCCCCACCCTAGCCCCCACGCTGGGGATGGCGATGGTCATGGAGCGCTCCTGGGTCAGTCTGGCCTTCTCTCGGTCCATGTAGTGGTCGAGGGAGCCGTATAGGTGGCCGGCGACCTGGTAGAGGTCCTTGAAACCGTTCTCGGCCGCCGTCTTGTTGTTGTACCCAAGGACTTCGAGGAAGACCACTATCTCGGGGACGCTGTCCAGACTGGGCTGGATCTCGGCTATGGACCTGGCGGTCTTCTCTAGGAAGACGATAGACCGCCTCGACAGCTTCCCAGGCCCGTAGTCTCTCAGCGGTTCCACTCGGATCACCCGGACGAGGCTGTGACCGGTATTGTTCCCTTTACAGCTCCGAACTGGCTGACCACGTCCACGAGGCCTTCCGTCAGGGACATGGAGGGGCGATAGCCGAGCAGGCGCTCAATCTTTGAGATTGAAGCAGCTCCGGACCTGACGTCGCCTACTCGTGGGGGTTCGAAGACAGGCTCGATGTCATCGGCCCCGATGATCTCCTTCAGCGCGTCTATCAGCTCCAGCAGTGTCGTCGTCCTCCCCGAGGCGACATTGAGAACCTGACCGGCGGCCGAATCGGACGCCATAGCGAGCATGTTGGCGTCCACGATGTCTCTTACGTGGACGAAGTCGCGCGTCTGCAGGCCGTCGCCGTAGATGGTGGGGTTGTTTCTCTGCAGGATCTTGTTAGCGAAGACCGTGATGACGCCGCTGTAGTCGCTCATCTTCTGCCTGGAGCCGAAGACGTTGAAGTACCTCAACCCCACCGTCTCGAGGCCGTAGGTCCGGTAGAAGGCCGATAGGTAGGCCTCGACCGCGAGCTTGGAGGCACCGTAGGGAGACGAGGGCGCGCATATCAGATCCTCCGACGCGGGGACGTCGTCGAGGACCCCGTACACCGCGGCCGACGAGGCGAACACCATCCTCTTTATCTTCCTGCTGACGCAGAACGCCATCACGTCGAGAGAGGCGTTCACGTTCACGTTGTGGACGAGGAGCGGATCTGTGACCGATCGCGGGACGCTCGCTATCGCAGCTTCGTGAAAGACGACGTCCACGCCTTCGATGTCTGGCAGCAGCTGGCCGATGCGGGCCGCGTCGCCCGTAAGCACGCGCAGCAATCTGTTGTCCCTGTGCTGTCTGAGATTCCCCGCCGACCCGGTCGTGAAATTATCGATCACCACAGTTTCGATGCCTCGTGCGATCAGCTCGT
The DNA here is from genome assembly GCA_003164815.1 of Candidatus Gagatemarchaeum stordalenia. Classification (GTDB taxonomy): domain Archaea; phylum Thermoproteota; class Nitrososphaeria; order Nitrososphaerales; family Gagatemarchaeaceae; genus Gagatemarchaeum; species Gagatemarchaeum stordalenia. The sequence goes on along the minus strand of PLUF01000112.1, from coordinate 15,047 downwards.
CGACGATGTGGCTCCCGATGAAGCCTGCTCCGCCGGTGACTATCGCCTTTGAGACGCTCTTCATGCGGTCACCATCATCTGCGGTATCGCTTCCGTTGGGGCCCTTCGGGTTCTCTTCGATTCCAGATTTGCCAGTTCATCATAAGTTTCCCTATACCGTTGGATGCACCTCTCGAGGCTGAACTCCTTGCTCGCTCGGGCGAGAGAGGCTCTTTCCATGTCGTGCCTCAGTCCTCCTTCGTTAAGCAGGCGCAGGATGCCTTCCGAGAGGTCGTGCGAGCTCCGACTCTTCACGAGGAGTCCGCAGCCTTCCAGCGCCTCGCTCACTCCCCCTACGTCGGTGGCCACGATGGCCTTTCCGCAGGCCATGGCCTCAATCACGGCGAATGGGAACCCTTCGGTGATGCTGCTGAAGGCGACCACGTCGCCGGTCGCATAGGCCTTCTCGGGCTCCTTCGTCCCTCCCATGAAGTAGAAAGTGCCCTCGAGATGCAGGTTCTTGACCGCCTCTGCGCACCGCTCGTAGTACTCGGGCTCGGTCGAGTCGCCGTAGAGCAGGAACCTCACGTTCTTCACGCTCTGTCTCACGCGATCGGAGGCCTGTATTAGCGCGATGATGTCCTTGAAGACGCTTATCCTCGCTACCGAGACCACGGTGGGTCGCGGGTCTTTGGCTACCTCCATCGGCCTGAACCGCTCCGTGTCGACGCCGTTGTAGATGACCCTGACCTTTGAAGGGTCAGCCCCGAGCTTTGTCTCCCAGGTCGTGTTCGCACGGCAGACCGGTATTATCATGTCCGCGCTCTTGTAGATGGTGCGGACGACGTTGTGCGTGAAGACGGTCCAGAACAGTTTCGAGGCCTCGCTGTACAGGAAGGTGTTGTAGTATAGCAGCAGCTCCCTAAACGCCACGCCGTGCTCGGTCAGCAGGAAGGATGAGCCGTTCTCCATCTTCGCCGAGACCCCGAGCAGGGACGGCAGCCAGGCCAGCGAGCTGTGGATGATGTCGACCTTGGGGAGCTTCACCGAGAGCACCTGCATGCTCCTCTGCAGGACGTGGTAGTTGGTCAGGGCCTCCCTCAGCTTCATCTCCTTGTAGAGCGGATCCTTCATCACTCGCTCGAGGAAGACATCCCAGGTTCGGGGGTGCTCGAAGCACTTCTTCGAGTCGTAGACTGTCAGGAAGTTGTGGAGCTCGAGGACCAACTGGGCAAGCCTGTCTGGGTCGCAGGTGTCGGCCAGGATGCTCTCCAAGAACGCCCCATACAGCGGCAGGAAACGCTTGACGACGACACTGTCGGTCGTGCGCCTTATTCTGGGAATCAGGGCGCTTCCGTCCGTGAAGAACTCTTCGAGCCGGGTAGTCCCGAAGACCGGCATCCCGATCACCTTCTTGACGTTTGGAGGGAGACGCAGCGTGGAGTTCGAGTTCGGGTTCGAGAGCTGGTTGAAGATGGTGAACTCACAGTCAGGCATGTTCTCGACGAGGCCCCTAGCCCACGTGGAGACCCCGCCCGAAGCGACGTGGGGATAACTATCCCAGTTGATTAATAATACTCTTCTCGTCATAGGTATTACCTCGCCGAGACTTCGACGGGCCTGCAGTCCGCGGCGCGACCGGCTTCTGCGCCTTTCGGAACCCTGTCTTCCTCATGGTCAGGAACTCCTCCACGTCCTTTACGACCCGGGAAGCCGCAGGTGGAGGCGCCGCGTCTCTCCTGTCGCTCGGGGCCCGGGGGGCGCCGCTTCCTATCTCCATGGCCCGCGCGGTCCGATCCTCTGTGAACAGGTTGACGCGCTTCGATATGGTCATGTACCTCTTGTAGGCTTCCTCGGATTTCGCCTTCTCGCCGGACATGAGGTAGAACTGGGAGCTCTCCTGCAGGGACCAGAGCAGCTCCCGCACGGAAATCCCTGCCACGCGGTCCGCGTTCTCGCTGTAGATCGCGGCGGTCTCCCCGTACAGCAGCCGGGCAGCACTGAAGAGCGACAGCTTCTCTAGGCAGTCGGCTGCGCATGCGGCGCTCAGCGCAGCCTTCGCCGGCATGTTCTGCTCTAGGTTGTCCGAAGCATCCTTGAGGTAAAGCCTGACGGCGCTGACAAAATCCCGTTCATCTTCACTCTTGATTGCGTTCAACCAAGGGTTGGACTCGTCTGTGATTCTGTCCACCCAGGTAGAGGTCTGCATTTGAGATAATTCAGTAAGTACTCTTTTAAGGGGTAGACAGCTTAATACCAGTGAAGAGTTCTGGTAGATTCTTCCTCATAGAATCTACCCGACGTATAATATGGTCTGTGTGTATGGAATTACGTGTGTTCTATAATAGGCTATGAGGGCCGGGGCGAGGCCGCTCCGCTGCTCGTCAAGGGCCTTCAACGGATGGAGTACAGGGGGTATGACAGCGCCGGAGTCGCCATTTTGTCTCAGCGTGAGATCTCGGTACGGAAGGGAGTGGGCAAGGTCTCCGAGGTTAACGCCTTGGTCCACATGGACGAGCTCAGGGGAGAGGTCGGGATCGGTCACACCAGATGGGCAACCCATGGCGGCGTGACAGAAGCAAACGCACATCCGCACCTTTCGAATTCCGGTCAGATCGCTCTCGTGCACAACGGGATAGTGACAAACTACATAGAATTGAGAGAGGAGCTTCGCAGCAAGGGGTTCTCCTTCAACAGCCAGACGGACACCGAGGTCATAGTCAACCTGCTTCAGCTGAACTTCGAGGAGACGCGCGACGTCAAGACGGCCATGATGCGAACAGTAGCGACGCTAAAGGGGAACTACTCCTTCGCCGCGGTCTTCCCCGATGGCACGCTCGCGGCGGCCAGATTCCACGAGCCGCTGATAGTCGGGATAAGCAGGGACGGCTATCTCGTGGCCAGCGACATCCTGGGGTTTGTCGAGCAGACAGACAAGGTGATCTACCTGGACAATCGCGAGATCATAACAATGAAGGACGGAGGGCAGGTCATATGCGACTTTGATGGTAAACCCGTGCGGCACGAGCTGATCCGGGTATCCAACGAGATTGCCGACGCCGACAAGGGCGAATACGTGCACTATACCCTCAAGGAGATCTTCGAGCAGCCAGCGAGCATCCTAAGGACCGCCGAGAAGATAGCACCTGAGGTTGCCAGGGCTGCGGAGATGATAGAGAGCGCGAAGAACCTGTACATAACCGGCAGCGGGAGCAGCTTCCACGCCGCCCTGGTGGGGAAGTACCTGCTCTCCAAGTTCGGAGGCCTGAACATCGAAGCGATAATGGCGAGCGAAGCGGAGTTCTCCCCTCATCACCTCGACAGCGAGTCCGTGATGATAGCCATTTCCCAGAGCGGTGAGACCGCGGACGTTCTCGAGGCCGCGAATTGGGCCAAGGAGAAGGGGGCAAGGATCATATCGATTGTGAACAAGACCTCGTCTTCGCTTGCCCAGATGTCATCACTGACGATAGGGCTCGGTTGCGGCCCTGAAATCGGGGTGGCCGCCACGAAGAGCTTCACGTCCCAGCTGGTCGTACTGTATACCATCGCAGGCTTGCTGAGCGGAGGCACCCTCAGCCCGCGCTTCGACAATCTGTCCCGACAAATGTCAGAGGTGCTCGATAATCAGACGAAGATCAAGGCCCTTGCCGAGAAGCTGACGGGCCTCTCCGACATCTACATCCTTGGCATGGGGGCTAACTACAGCATCGCTTCCGAGGCGGCGCTCAAGATCAAGGAACTCGCCTACGTACATGCGGAAGCGCTTCCCGGCGGAGAGCTCAAGCACGGTCCGCTCGCCCTCCTCGATTCAAACTCCTATGTGGTCTTCCTCAACCCGTCCGATTCGACCTACTCGAACGTGATGACGAGCGCCCACGAGGTGAAGGCTCGCGGGGCGAAGATCATAGGAATCTCAAATCGTCCGAGCGAGATATACGATTACTGGATAAACCTCCCGTCGACGGAAGCAGAGATGTTCCCTCTGGTCGAGATGATCCCGATGCAGCTTCTCGCCTACTACCTGGCGATCCACCGGAACGCGAACCCGGATTACCCGCGAAACCTCGCAAAGTCGGTGACGGTCAAGTAGCCGTGGGTCAACCCCGACGGCCGCCATCATCCGCAGATTCAGTTCGCAGGAGGCGCCTCTCCCCGTGGCTCAGGCAATCTTCTGTAGGCTTGTTATAGTGATAAGATAACCTAAGGTAATAGACCGACCGCAGCATCTACATGCATTATGAGTAAGACGACTCCGGCGAAACTTGACCTGATAACCCGCGAACTTTCCCCCCCTGTCACAGAATCGCGCGAGGCTTTCGCTACCAGGAACCTGCTCGTCCAGACCTGCGAATCCTGCGGGAACAAGATCATTCTGGATGCAGGGGACGTCACCTTCGGAGGAAGATGGTACCACGCGGCATGCTGGCAGCTCGAGGGGTTGGATTCGAACGCGAACGAGTCCTTCGGCTAGCCCAGAAGTGCCCGAAGAACAGCAGATTTTCGGGGAACCTTCGTGCCAAACAGCAAGTCCGATGCAGAATCCCCGACATTTTCATATATCGCACCTTGAGGATGGCGACCAGATGACAAGCGAGCCCTTGGAGATCCGCGTGGCCGGCACGGACTCCGCCCTTCCCGATGAGCTCAAGAAGTTCTTCGAGAGAGGAGGCAGCTCGCTCCTCATCAAGGGGTCAGCGGGGTCGGGCAAGACCACGCTGGCGCTGACGCTGCTGCGCGCTCTGAACATCACCGAGAACTTCCTCTACGTCTCCACAAGGGAAGCGCCGATTCAGTTCATCCGGGACAACGCGTGGCTCGCCGAACGCTACGGCGGCCAAGTTAGCGCTAGCAGCAAGAAACAGCAGGATGCGGACCCTGATTCTGCCCTTCTCGATGGATTCGTCGATGCGAGGCTGGACGAGCCCACACAGCTCTTCGAGAGGATAACGAGCAAACTGATGGATGCGAGCTCGCCGTTCATAATAATCGACACCTGGGACGCGATGCAAGACTTCGCCGACAAGAAGGCTCTGAAGACCAACGCGAGGGTGCTCCAGACATGGGCCGAGAGAGCCGGAGCTACGCTCGTCTTCACCATGGAAGATCCCGACAACGAGGCCCTCGACGCCCTCGTCGAAGGGGTGATGGTTCTGAAGCAGAGGAATGTCGAGTCCAGGCGCCTGAGGGAGCTCACTCTGTCGAAGCTGTACGGGGTGAAGATAGAGAACCCGTCCTATTTCTTCACCCTGAACGGTGCAGAGTTCAGAAGCTTCAGGCACTATCGCCCTGACGACCTCGCAATCGCGCCGAGCCTCCCCAACGCCAAGTCCCCACGCAGAGGGAGTACGGCCTCCGTCGGCTCTTTTCCGATGGGGTATCCAGAGTTGGACCTGGCCCTGGGCGGCGGGATTCCCGCGGGCTCCGTCCAGAGCATCGAGGTTGACTCCGAGGTCAACATGAAGATTCCGTTCCTTGTGATCTGTCGCATCGTCGCGTCCTTTGCGTCGTCGGAGAATCTTGTCAGAATCTACCCGCTCGGGGGACTCGACAAGGAATTTGTCGCAGAATTCCTAAGGGTCTCGGTCCCACGCTCTTGCATGAAGTACGTCAGCATGCCAGAGTCCCCGGAGGAGAGCATGAAGGAGGAGGTCGCCGCCGGCGCAGCGGTCCTGAACGTTCTCAACTCCCATGACGTCGGCGAAGAAAGTTTGAAGCACTTCTCCAACCTGGCGCGCTCGAGCCGAGGCGCCACAATCTTCGTCGGGAGGGAGTCGAAGAGCAAGGAATCGCTCGGGAACATCTTGGAGACCGCTGGATCCCGAATCAGGATATCCTACACGAATGGGACGCTCTTCCTGCAATCCAAGATTCCATTCTCGCAGTTCTTCGGCCTAACGGTCAACCGGAGATTGGGGATCCCCGAAATCGAACTCGAGCCGATGGTTTGAGCTCATCCCGCGGCCGTACTGCTTTATCCGAATCACTGCGTTGAAGAGTCCCTTCAGCCCGTTATCTTCTTGATCTCCGAAGTTAGGCGCGAGATTGAGATCGGTTTCGTAAGAAATCCCTCGACTTTCATGTTCGGGAAGAGCTTCTTGAACTCACCCGCATACATGTCGAAGGCGGTGAGGAAGCAGACCTTGGCTTTGCCATCTATCTTCTTTATCTCACGGAACAGGTCAAATCCGTTCATGCCAGGCATCCTGATATCGATGATGATTAACCCATATTTCCCGGCCTGGTACGTGGCAAGGGCCTCCCTGGGATCGTTGTAGGCATCGATAGTAAACCCGTGCGATGCCAAGCCAATCTTGAGCGGGTTGGTGATGTCCTTTTCATCATCAACTATCAATATCCGTGACATTATCGACATAATGAGCCTTTCTCGTGAAATAGATAAGAGTTATGAAATGATGATACTTTCATGGCAATCCGACGAAGTGGGAGGAGACGGGCGCCCTACCTGGAGAGATTCGGCGGGACGCCAGTAGATCATCGCCACAAGGAGGTCAGCTGCTGGCCGTGTAGATTGCCTCAAGGCTGAGCGTGGTGCCGCCTAGCGCGACCGGATAGAAGCTCTGGGTGTAGCCGTTGCTCCAGTGGCTGAAGGTATACCCTCCGTAGCTCGAAGCGGCCACGTAGTAGATCGGGCCATTGCTAATCTCAAAGGTGCTGGGGGTGTATGTAAGACCGACGTTAATCCCGTTCAGCCACAGCGTGGCCGTCAACCCGGTGAGCGGTTTCCCCGTCGAATCGACCGCCGTCACGATGATAATGGACTTGCCCGCCGGAGGTGCTGAACCGACGTTCCTGTAGTAGGCCGTAAGCGTGGTGTCGCTGCTCAGGGAGAATGTCAACACCCTCGAAGTGGAGCCGTCGCTCCAGTGATCGAAAGTATACGAGCCATAGTCGTAGGCGGTGACCGTGTAGGTCTCCGAGTTGTTCAGGGTGAACTGGTATGGGAAGTACTCGTTGCCGACGGTCTGATGGTTCTGGAGGACGATTACCGCCAACCCGCTCAGATCGTGGCCGCTGAGGTCCTCGGCCTGAAGGCTGAGAGTGATGGTTGTGGATGGCCGATTCCCGAAAGCGTAGGTGTCTCCTCCATAGACCGACTGGAGTCCGGACGAGGCGGCGACCAGGCTGTCGTTCGGGTGCCCCATCGCCGTGGTCGTGCTGTACGCGTCTATCTGACCTTCAAGGGGGTAGGTGTAGTTTCCGATGTTCATCACGGCCTTGCTGTCGGCGACCGGGGCGGTCGCGTAGACATTCCCAGAGGTGCCGATGAGGTCCACGCTCTGGGCGTTCGAGGGCAACCCCGTCACCGTGACCGTGCCACCGAGGGTCACGTAGAAGTCCTGATAGTTCGCGTAGACCGTGCTGCTCGCCACCGACGTCTCTTCTTCGACATAGAAGCTGTAGGGGGCAGGCATGCCGAGGCTGAGGTCGTTGGCCTGGTAGACCAGGGCGTGGTTGAGATAGACGCTCAACGAGTTCTCTCCGTTGGTCATCATCGCGCAGTCCCCGGTCAGCGGCTGATTCTTGTTTCCGTCGACCCAGAGCGGGGTGATCACGGGGTTCTGACCGTTGTAGCTCTGCGCGTGCACCACTCCCCAGACGGTGCCCGTTGGGGTGGTGACTGCCAGGCAGGCAACGTAGTTCAGTATCTGGTTGGAAGCGCTCATGTAGAGGCCGGTATCTGAGTACCCCGCGGAGTCTGAGGCATTCGAGACCGACAGGACTGCGTGAACGAGGCTTGCGTTGGTCGGAGGGGTGACGGCGTAGTAACCGTTCCAGCCACCGTTAGCCTGACCCGTTACTCCTATTGAGAGTTGATTGGCAGCCTCGAAGAACGTGTAAGATCCGTTCGTGGTCCCTGTCCCACCGTACTGCCAATAGCTTCCGTTCGACTGCAGCTGCTGCTGGGTCTCGAAGCCGTTGAGCGGGTCGGAGGCGATCAGACCCGATTGCACCCTACTGATGGTCTTCGGAGGAGCGAGCCCGACGACCGACTGATTTCCGGTAAGAAATATGACGGCGAATACCGATACGACCAGGATGGCCCCGATTATTACAGCCGCTAGGACGCGTTTCATCATCTATACCGGCGGTTGAGTGCATAACTGGATTTGCGTAGAATTCAGAGGAAGAATCCACCATCCTTCATTCTGATGGATCAAGGAGGCGCGGTGTGGTCACCGGCCTCACCTTGCACAGGCGAGGGAGACGCGGTTGGCTTAGGCGTAGGTACAGACTGCGGCGTGGGTGGTGACGCCGTCACACCGGTAGCTGAAGTACTGGTCGCCGTAGACCCCTACGGTAATCGTGTGGATCCGGCGGGGGGCGCAAAGGAGTCGGGAGAGAATCCAGTCTGGACGGTTTGACCGGAGCTGCCTACGATCTGGATGTAGCCGGAGAGCGCCGACCCGCTCTGAGTCTGAGCGGAGACCGAAAGATCCTGGGATCCGGTGCTCGCTGCGAGAGCGGTCACCCCAGTCGAGAGGAGCAGGATAGATAGGAAGGTCCCAATCGAGAGCATCTCCCAGTAGGTCTTCAGTGATGCTATTCACATGTTGAATTGGGCAGGCGTAATCAGGACGCACTACTTAGGCCGAGTCCAACTTAGNNCTTAGTAGCAATGCAGCCCGGTAGTCGATAATTCGGGGAGAGTCGGAGTGGTCTACCGAGGCACGTAGCTGCGTACCTGGCGCTCGCCGAGGAGGTCGAAGATCTCGAGCAGCTCCGCGTACACCTTGATGAACCTCCGTCCCCTCTCTGTGGTCTCATAGACGGACCGTCCCGATTCAGTCTCGACCCGCTGCACCAGCTCGAACTTGAGTATCATCTCGAGGTACTCTTGCACCTGCTTCGAGTTCAGGTTGCACTTGTACATGATGTGGGTCTTCATCGTCCCATTCAGGCAGACCAGTAGGATCAGGTCGATGATGTCCAGCGACTCCCTGTTCCCAGACCCCAGGACGTTCTTCGCCTCGAACGGAACTAGCTCCTCCATCGCTCTTCACTACCTCTCCGCCATCTGATGCGGCATTATCTCGTCGGCCGGATCGAGCGGGACAGAAGCCATGTGAGGCTCGCCCATCTGGACATTCTCATAGGGCACCTTCTGCAGCTTGAACTCCTTGTCGAGGCACAGCTTCAGGACGTCGAACGCCTCTACGTAGTTTATCGAAGTGTTGAGCCTGCTCTGCAGAGCCCGGAACTCGGCAAGAGACTTTATCGCGTTAGCCTTCGTGTAGAGTTTGCTTCGCTGGGACCAGTAGATCCTGATCAGCTCAATCTTGTCGTCTATGACGTCGGAGATGTCATAGTAGACCTTTGGCTCGAAGTTCCTGGTCAGCGGGATCTCGTAGGCAAGGACGTTGGAGTTGAACCTCGCGGCCTCCTGGGTCGCCGTCGATACGGCCCTGTGATCGTGATGTATGTCGCCGTGGAAGTGGGTCAGGATTATGTCAGGGTCGGCTTTGTTGATGCAAGACTCGAGGAAGTTTATCAGTTCGTTGTCCACGGTCAGCTTCGTATCCTGAAAGTCACCAATCGTGACTCCTTTCGCCCCCATGAACTTTGCAGACTTGAAGAGCTCCTGGGTCCGCTCATTCGGATCCCCTGATGCTGCTCCTCTAGTCACAGTGCACATGTAAATCTGGTGGCCGGACCGGGCGGCTCTCACCAGCATCCCCCCACATCCCAACTCTATGTCGTCGGGGTGGGCGCCTATAGCAAGAATATTCACATTACCAAGTATTGGCTATTTTATATATCGATAACCTAAAATTGTTCTGTAGGATTCTAAGTGGAAGACCCGGCTGATGGATGTCGCCGCGAGGCGCGCGTCCACTTGTTGCGCGGTATTTCGGGCCTCAGGCAGGCAGGTCAGCCTGGGGCTCATCGTGCTTCGCATGCCGCCCCATATGCGAGTAACAGTAGGTAGCTCCGAAGAGCCGGCACGCCCACCTGTAACCGTCCCCTGTGGTCCTCCCGCAGTGCTCACAAGAGGCATTCCACACCCCCGCGAGTTCGCGTTGCATTCTGACCAGCGTCAATTCTTCCGACGGGGAAGATGTATCGGTGATGGGGCATTCTTACTTAACATTCTTCTAAGCGCCAAACGCCATCTGATCACGGAGAGGAGGGCGGCCTTGGTGCTTGGAGGGCACGGGAGACGAGCCTCATGCTTTCGGGGCCTAGGTTGGCCAGCATGTCCAGGATGGAGAGATCGGGAACGAACTCGTCCGTGAACCTTTGCGGATAGGGTGACGCAGCGTAGTCCTGGTGCTCGACAACTAGGCCATTGCTGTGGAATAGACCTTCGTCCATGTACTCCCTTCCGCCTCTCCCCGAGACGTATGTGTCTGCGCCGACCGCCTTGCATATGTCGACCAACCTCTGAGTCCCTGTGGTCTTGACATCGAGTTCGGACTCTTTGACGATCGGAATCCTGATGCCGAGCCATTCCATCGTCTTCCGCGTCGTCTCTAGGTCGAGGTCGAACAGGTTCGACCAGCTCGTGTCGTAGAATTCTTGCAATTCCGCTCGGTAGAGATTGAAGAACCTCGCGTTCGAGTAGGATACTGTAATCTTCTTCCAGTGCTCCTTCCTCCAAGGAAGGGACTCGTTGATTCGCACGTCTTTGTTCGCGGAGAACCTGTTTCCCTTTTCGATGGGGACGGTCAGCCAAATCGGACCGTGGGAGTCCAAGATCATGTTGCGGTTGGTGAATCTCTTATCGTACTGCGCCTCGTCCATGATTACGAATGTATCCGCCAAGCTCAACTTGTGGTAGAAGCCAGGATACGGGAAATAGTGAGGCTGGTGTATCGCTACTTTCAATCGGGATTGGTGATCTCTCGACCGTTATAGCAGAGACGCGTGATTCTACTATAACAATCGACCATGGATGAGGTCACGCCCGATGCGAAGATCGCTTCCGTCGGGGCAGACTTCGCGCAGCAACGGTCGAACTCGGATTATCAGGCAGTTGTGAAACCACACGCCTTATCCTCTTGGCGAATGTTTCCAACGAGAATGGTTTCTGCAGGAAGGAGAACCCCAGGGAAATCGACTCGTCTCTGATAGAGTCATCGGCGCTGGCGACAATCACCCTGGTCGCGGGTCGATTTTCCAGTATCCTCTTCGCCGTCTCGATGCCGTTCATGCCGGGCAGGCGGTAATCCATTATTATCACATCCGGAGAGGTTCTCCCGTCCGCAACCGCCTTAAGAATCTCCTCTCCTTCTCTCGCTATGAATACTGGTTTGAACCCGAGCTCCTTGACGACATACGAGTAGATCGAAATCAGGTTCAGCTCGTTTTCCACTATGGCGATGCTCGCCATGCCACTCCCGCTTGCACTCTTCTTTCTGGAGCCTCTACTCTTGGAGAGGACTCTTTGGGTTCGCGGAGGTGTTGCGACCATTACTCCGCCTTTGGCAACCATATCTCCACACTCGTTCCCTTCGTATAATCGCTCTGTATCCTGTTCTTGAGCTCCAGTGTCCCCGAGTATCGGTCGACGACAAGGGCGCGGACTATTGACAGGCCGAGGCCGCTTCCCTTCGCCGATTCCAGGTGGCGCCTCGATACAAGCCTTTTCGTCTCATCGGGAATGCCTCTTCCGTGGTCCGTAATCACCACTCTCCAGCAACCGTTCCTTTGGCCGGCGCTTCCGTTTGGACCGCCTGCCTGTTCAAGCCGCAGATCGATCGGGACCCTGATTCCGTCGGTGTACTCTAGGGCGTTAGAGAAGACGTTCACGAACACCTCGTCCAGCAGCTCATCGGCGATGACCCTAGCGTCTGGCAAGTTGTGGAGGGATTTCACCCTGCGGTCAGGATTGCTCTCTTTCACTAGTGAAAGAGCGCGTACCAAGGATTGCCGGAGATCGACTTCGTGAAGGGCCCCTTTGTCCTGGGAAAGTACCTTCGACAGCGTCTTTGCTCTCTTGATCAGATCGCTTGAACCATCTGCGGCACGCAAGATCGTCTGGACGAACCCGAGCGACTCTTCATTCCCCAACTTACCCTCGAGCACCTCGGCGTTCAGCTTGATGACCTGATTGTAGTTGGTCATGTCGTGGGCCAGAATGTCCTGCATCAACTCAGCGTCTTTCCTGCTCCGCTCCTCCTTAACCCTCTGATCTGTCTCGTCTCTCACCCTCTCGAAGAAGTGGATGTTCGACCTCACGGTTGGGTCGCTGGTCGTGTAGGTCGCCGCGCCTATCGCCTCTGCGAAATCCTTCTTCGAAGGGTCTCTCTCTTCTATCATCAAGGACGCGCTTCTGTCGATTACGAGGATCTTCGTCGTGTTCCGAGATGAGGTATCTGAGATGGCCCTGTAGTTAATCGCGTTGCTGTCCCCTTTCTCTTTGTCCTTGACTTCGAACGCAGGAAATATCTTCTGAATGAGCGGGTCGGTAGGCGCGAGCAGGCTGACCTTGACCCCTCGTTTGGAAGCTTTTCTGAGGAGATCAATTATCCCAATCTTCTCATCGCGATGAAACGCGTTGGATGTCGGGAGCAGGAGCAGGATTTCGACTCTGGCCTGTTTCAGCAGCTCGGTGTACAGCCTCTGAATCTGTAAGGCATCAAAGTGGAGCTCGGTCGTCGGCGCCACGAACCCTTCCTCGATGTCCCTGACCCTCTGCGAGGCGGGGATCGCGTTGATCCAGAGAGTCTCGAACAAGGCCTCGTTGTGCCGCACGAAGGCGTCCTCGTTGCTGTAGAGTACGGGACCCTTCATGCGGAAGTCCCTGGTGCCAGGAGTCGCAAGGTACTCGGTGTCGCTCACGACGAAGTTACCGCCTATGCCAGGCAGGTGACGTATCTCTGCTGACTTCATGAGCACCGCGACGGAATCGACGTTTTCCTCGGTTATCTCGGTGAGCAACCGTATCCTTCCCCCGTTCTTCACCACGTTGACGTAGGCCTCGGCCATCCCCGCGATTCCCCCGGGATGGTTGAGCGTCACGTCGACAGCGCAGACGTCGACCCGCTTCCGGTCGTTGGTGAAGAACTTCTTGATGGTCCCCGCTATGTCTTCCGAAATATCCAGCATTTCTGTCCGTCCGCGCGGAGGGTTCACAGCATTCAAGAGGCGGTTATCTCTATTTATTCTTACTCGTATCAGGAATCTGTTCCGTTGACGAGTCGGCTCGTGATGCTCTTAGGGCCAGACTTCCTCGATGTCCAACAGCTCACGGCCGACCCATCCAGCCTATCTCTTCTTTAGGTCAGGTCCGTTACCTGTTCGTTATCGGATCTCTGCCTTCGTAGAGCCTGTACCCGATGACGACCACGGCGGCGATCACCAGTATGTTGATCAACTCGCCTCCGACTCCGCCAATCAGTCCGAAGAGCCAGAGCACCACGAGGACTATGGCTACAGTCCAGAATAGGTCCACCATGTTCTATCACCAGTTGGCGTCGAACGTGTACGCGTGGTCCTGTGCGTTCAGGTTGAGTGTTCCAGCCTGCGCGGTGCCGGACTTGTTTCCAGGAACCGAGATCCAGGACACGGTTGTCTGGTATGACTCGCGGTTAGGCAGCTGGACGGAGTACTCGCCGTTCGTGATCACTGCCATGTACCTCTGGCCTGTCGTGATGTTGTTGAACCCGATGCTCGCAGGGTAGGCGTCCGTCTTGTTTGTAGGAGAGAACCGGCCCGAGACCGTGACTGTCGGATACCCTTCTATTGTCGGCATGAGCGCGATCGATCCGAACTTCTCAAGGTCTATGGAGACGTCTCCGTCCTTTACCTCAACCATGGCTTCGTTGTCCAAGTTGACGGCCTCAGGGATGCGGAAGTGGAGCGTCCCGTTGCGCGGCAGCGGAAGCTCGTTCCGGGCTATGCCAGCGGGGTCCATGGCACTAAGTTGCGTGCCCGCATAGGAGACCCTGCACTTCTCCACGTACCTGTTCCCCTTGACTATGATAGACCAGTTGCTGGGGAAGGGGAACGTCACTCGCTCCTTAAAGCTCTCGAGATAGACCGCGGGCAGCAGCTTGTCCATGACGACGATCATCACCTGGTTGCCCACCTCAACTTCCAAATCCTCTCGTACGGGGGCGACAACGAACTTGCCTGCTCCGGTTAGCCTCTCTACCTTCCCTTCTACGACCAGAACGCCGCGCTTCGAGTCTGGGACCATCATTCTCTCGTCGCCAGACGCATCGATTTCAGTAACGATAGGCATGTATCTAACCCATGGGGCGAGTATAATAACCCAATTGACGATTCTTACTTGCGAATCATCTCGCCGCTTCCGGACATGGTTTTGAACGGTCGCTGTTTGACTTGTCCACCCGAACCGGCGTACCAGGGGCTCGCGCCCTACCAGAACCCTTCGCTCTCGCAGGAGCGCGTTCAACTAAAATCCACCCGGATAATCGCGCGTATCGAATAACCGGCAACGGAGGTGGAGGGGCTTCCACCTGGAACATGATTGTTCTGGGGGTTGAGTATGTAAGAGTGGATACGAAGGCTAAATAACAAATTCCGACTTACATTGTGAGTATTATGGCCAGAAACGAAAGAAATTCGAGAGCAGAGGCGGAAAGCGTCATTAGAGATATGCAGAAGGACTTGGACAAGAGAATCGATGCGATCAGGTCCGAGCTAAAGACGAAGGGGCCAGACGCGGCCGAATCGATCGAAAGGTCCCTCAGCGAGATGAGGACGGGTTTTGGGGACAGGCTCAGCGACATGCGCGATAGCATCGACAACGCGCACGAGACCTTTGATGATGCGGTCGAGACTGGCAGGACGACCATCCAGGAGAGACCTCTGATGGCGGTCGGCGCCGCGGTAGCGGTTGGCCTATTGGTCGGGCTGATTTTCGGACGCAGGAACGGCGGACGGAAGAGCGACGACTAGACTCCACTGTCCTTCAGACAAGTAACCTGTGGCTCGTCGTAAGGAAGACTGGGACGTATCCCTCCATGTGGGAGGGTTCCCAGAGTGAGCGGGAAATGACGGGATGGAGAGGCCATACGATGGCCTCGACATCACTCGGACGGATTCTACTTGTACCTAGATATCGAAGTAGAGGT
>PLUF01000106.1 GCA_003164815.1 Candidatus Gagatemarchaeum stordalenia | reverse complement strand
CGTTGACCGTCACTGACATCCGGATGCCTGGGATGGACGGGTTTGAGCTGTTTCGTGAGCTCAAGAAGAAAGACCGCGATGCCAAGGTCTGTATCCTCACGGCCTTCGACGTATACGAGCGCGAGTTCAGAACGCTCTTCCCGAATATGAAGGTCGAGGGCTTCCTCAGGAAGCCGATCTCGATCTCACAGTTGGCCTCCGTGATCACGAAAATCACTGGCTGAGGGATCTCAATTTCGAGAATGGGACGCCTGGTTAAATACCCTGGTGCAATCGCGCACCTAGAGGTAGAGTCGCCTGCCTGATTACAAACCCAACGACGAGGATATGGAAGACGATGAGAAGGACGAAGAGGAGCTGGAGAGAGAGGAGGACGAGTCTGAGGAAGACGACCCCAAGGACTACGAGCCCAAATCTATCGTGAGCAAAAAGCCTAGCCCAACGTCGCCAAAAGGACCCTGATCCATACTTCGCCGCCCGAGATTGCCGCCAGGTTGAGGTTCTGGCATCACCCTTCCTCCCGCTACGGCGTTACACCTCTCGACGGGAAGTCGACCCGCGATGCAGGCTGGCTACCGAACTATCCACGGATAGTCAGTTAAGCCGATATCAGGCTCAAGCCCTGATATTCTTGACCGACAACGACTACGATGATGCTCAGGAAGAGCCTCAAGCAGAGGAGCAGGAGCGCGAGGCAGCAGCGGGACCCGACTACGAGTCGAGGAACGAAGCGGATTCTGACTGGATGGAGTCTGAGACTGAGGAAGAATCGGAACAGCGNNAACAGCCGAGACAGCCGGACTTACCAATCCCGGCTTGCAGCGACGCCTAGCGGTCGAAGCGCATGGACGTGAGACGATGCCAATCTGTCCCAAGTGTCATATGCTCATCAGCTCGAACAACTACGAGAGGCACCTCGAACGCTGCGGTACGGCGCACAAGCACGGTCCCCAGGAACTAGACCATCCTGAGAATTGGCTGATGAAGATCTGAAGCGGGCGATTACCGAGGCGGATTACGCTCGCGTCGCACGGCAGGCGCTCGGGCGATGCATGGTCCTCGACTCCGGTCGCAGTCACGGGCCGGCGGGATCCAGGAATTTCGTATCCCTTTCCAGCAGCGTTCTTGCAGCGCATCCCCCCAGTCCAAAACAATCAAGGGACTTCGTTTCGCCGCTTTGAACAAGGCAGGTCTTGCTCCAGTGCTGCCCTGAACTTCAGGACATATGGTGGGGCTCAAATACCCTGGGAAGTCTTATTTCCATGACCGAAATCAATCGTCCCATGCCAAAGACCCGAGGCAAGGGGCAGGGAACCGCATTCCAGCCGTCCCAGCCCGCCCCCGGCACCTTCAGAAAACTTATACCATGCTAATCTCGACCGTGGATTGAACGATGATTCCGATCCTCGATGCGACCAGTTTCTACAACTTGATTAGCGGCGTCATGATTATACTGTTCGTTGTGGCACTCGTGATTATCTTCGTCTACGAGTACGAAGTCCTAAGAAGGCCGAAGAACCAGACCTAATCCGAGACCTTCTCGATCTTCGAGTCGTTCCCGAACTCCAGCGTCATCATACCCATCTTAGAGACCTGCCTGACCACATCGAGGACCTTCAGCTTCTCACCGACCTCAATCTTGACGAGCCTGTCCGCCAGGTTCCTCCAGCCGACGAGCGTGATCTCTCCTGTGTCGTCCCCAATGATGAGCTCCGCCTTCTTCAGGCTCGGACCGTCCCGCATCGGCACCTCATGGGTGCTCGCCTTCGAGAGCGCCATCACCTCGAGGCTGACCGGCCCGGTCGCGTCCTTGATGCGGTTCACCTTCACGAGCTTCACGCCCCCTCCGGCGGGGGGTGCCCCTGTGTCCAGTATCACCGTCGCGCTGTCCCCGTGAAGCTCGCGGTCCCCGTTTATGCTCTTCCTGACCCGCAGGTTCGTGACGAGGACCATCTGACCCACTTTCGCCTCGATCGAGACGGGGTTCCAGACCACGACCCGGATCTTGTTCTTGCCCGTGCCCTCCGTCAACTCGAACTGCGTCAGCGATCCGGGCGAGCCGTCGCTTCTCGTGAAGCTGGAGAACCTGCTCGCGGAGGAGACGGTACCCTCCACCGCCGGCATATTCAGTTCCTCCTCGACCTCCCCAATCTTCCTTACCAGCTTCGAGAGTGACGTCAGCCGCGATACTATGGTGTAATCGCTCAGAAGCTCAATCTTCCCTCTCTTTCCCAGGTTGAGGCTGGGCTTTCCGTCGAGCCCGGGTCTCACATAGCCATTGGATACTCGGACCGGCGCGTCCACGGTTATCCCCTCGAGTTTGATCGCGTCCTGATTGTCATCCCAGATGGTGAGCCGGGCGACGTTGCTCTTGTCGAAGAGGCTGAGCTTCCTGTATCTCCCCACGGTCCCATCCTTCCTCTTGTACTCGCTGATTGGGTAGACACCTAGGACCCTCGCGACGATGGTTATGTCGTTGGCTCCAGCGTAGATGTCCTTCAGAGTCAGGTCGGTGGACGTCATGTGCTTCAGCTGGACACCGAGTTCGCCCGCTATGAGAAAGAGGGCGCCCTGCTCCGTCAGGAACCCGGCTCCGACGTCCCGCTTCTTCACCTGGATCTGTTCCATAATCTGGTCTCGAGTGAGTTCTGGCCTATGGCTCAGAATCTCGTCCAGCAAGGAGTCGAAGTCGTACATTCTCATCATCCTCTTGTCAGTGATTCATCCAGCCACAAGCTAACTTGAAGTCAGAGGACAATCGTCCCGAGGGCATAGTTTTCGTTCCAGTCTCTGGAACCCACAAGCGCCGATTCAGCTCGTTCAACCAGAGTTGCTGATCAGGTCGTGGTCGTTTGTGGCTTTGGCATCGACAGCTCGATTTCCAAGACCGGAAGACTGAGTTGTCTGCCGTCTCTTGAGATGACGTTCTCACCGTCAATCTGAATCTTCGAAATCTGCACCTGGCTGAAGAATCTCTTCCTGAGGAGCTGTGCGACGTCGACTGCCATGTTTATCGCCTCTCCCCTGGAGCGGAGGACCACGTGATCGGCGCCGCCGTTGAACATCGTTATGCACGCGGTTACGTAGTTCAAGAGGGGCTTGGATTGACCAACGATTACAGTTTTCGTGCCTTCAGTCATGGGGCCGGCGTAGAAGCTTCTTGCTTATAACGCCTGCGTAGTCCTGGCTTCGTAGAAACCCTCTTCTCAA
>PLUF01000038.1 GCA_003164815.1 Candidatus Gagatemarchaeum stordalenia | reverse complement strand
GAAATTATGCCGATATCAATAACAGGGAGAACGTGAGCACCAGTTGAGTTACCAGAACCCCCTCGCGCCCGGAAACGCTTAAGAAATGCGTTCGGGGCGTGGTCACGTCCCGCGGTAGCTCAGCCTGGTAGATCCTCGAACGGAACCAAGAGCTTCCGGCTGTAGAGGTCGGCCATCGGCTGACCCGTTCAGCATACGCAGGCAACAGAAACCGGAGCGTCGTCGGCTCAAATCCGACCCGCGGGACTCATTCCTATCGGAATATTTCGCTATTTAGAATTATTCTTGGGGGCCGGGCCCGGCGGCCTGCCGATGCTTGCGTCGGTTCGTCGCATCCACTTCCGCCCTTTCTTCTCATACAAGTCAGTGAAGTGATTGTATCGATCCCATTCGTCGGGAATGGACATCATTGCAACGAGGTCCGCGAGTTTCTGCTTCTTCTCGGGAACGGAGAAACCCACTCGATCCTGAAACTTCTCGACAGAGTCCGTTTCATCGACCCTCACCTGAAACGCATTCCTCTTGCGGATGTATGTTCGGCCACGTATCTCCCTGGGTTGTCCAGCTTTGTTCGTCATTCTGATCTCAGAAGACATCTCGAGGGTCGCGAGCAGTCGACGGGCAAGGTCGAGGTAGTCAAGGTTACAGTTAGCTGCTCCTACAGAGATGGCTGTCAGGGCACCTGACCCTGATCTGATAGTCTGAGACGCGTACCCCTCAGCATCGAAAAACCCGCGAAGGAACTCTGCCGGGAATGTTTCGGCGAGAGGTATCTGAGCGGACAAGGGTTGTTGGAGAAAATCGTAGAGACCGGCGCAGTCGTAGCTCACGGAGTGAAATCCTCCATCTAGGGAAATGGACTTCAAGCGCGCACCGATGACTTTGGCAACTAGATCATTGAGCAGCGGCGCGAACTCTAGGTCGGCGACTTTGAACCTCACCTTTTTGTCCTGCTGTCCCGCGGTCCTGCCATCCCCTGGGTACGCGCCGACAAGATACGTCAGCTCCGGTCGTGGGGAGAGGTCTGGATTGTAGACGGTGCGGGATGGCTCGTTCATTCTCGTCCAGTAGCTGACGTCGCGCCGGCTGATTCCGAGCACCTCGGAGACCTCCTTTACGCTCATTCCCGACCCGCGGAGCCTCGCGACCTCGGAGCGGATCTTTACCCGCTCCTCGAGCGTCCTGTGCCTGTAGTGCCGCCGCGCTTCCATGGTAGATTAGCCCTTCGCTAGATATATGCGCCAACCACCCTTCCGACGAGACGCGAGCGCCGCGTCTGCATCTGTTATCTGCTCGTCCTGTCCTTAGGCACCTGCAGCCTTTAATGATTAAAGACCCTGGTTCCCGGCAGAGCAACGCCGTTGAAGCGCAGTCTGGGCGGGAACCTCTGGCATCACAGGGACTTCTCGAGGCTCTGGTTTTCCGAGACCGTCAGCTCCTTCGGGAGCCAGTTCAGCGGCTTTGCGATTCCGGTCCTGGCGATCCTCTCATTCAACGCGAGCTCCTTCGAGTACGGCGCCCTGATTGCCCTTGGGATCCTCCCCTACCCCGTCCTCGGCCTCTTCGTGGGCGTGTGGGCCGACCGGTTCCGAAAAAGGAGGATCATGACCATCTGCAATCTCGGCAGGATGGCATCCCTGGCGACCATCCCCGTCGCCGCGGTCCTCGGGGTACTCAGCCTGCCGCAGCTCTTCTTGGTCGCGCTGACCAACGGGGTCTTCTCGGTCTTCTTCGACATCTCCTACCAGGCGTACCTCCCGATACTGGTTGACCGACAGGACCTCATCGAGGGGAACCAGAAGCTGCAGGTCTCGGCCTCCGGAGCCTCCGTCGCCGGTCCCGGACTGGCGGGATTCGTCTACCAGGTAATCGGGGGCGCGTTCACCTGCGCGGTGGACGCCATAGGATATCTTGTCGCGTTCCTGGCACTCATGGACATCCGCAAGGTCGAGCCGAAGAAGCCAAAGTCCGGCGGATTCTTCCTCGAGATGAAGGAGGGCCTGCACGTCGTCCTCGGCAACCCTCTCCTGAGGACCATCGCGGGATGCACCGCGACCTCCAACTTGGGCGCGTATATGGTGGGCTCCGTCTTCAACATCTTCCTCCTGAAGCACCTCAACTACTCGGCGTTCGAACTCGGTCTGGTCTACACGATCGGCGCGATGGGCTTCGTCGTCGGAGCGCTGGCCGCAAGGCGGGTGACGACGACGCTGGGGTTCGGACCTGGCCTGGCGGTCTCGATAGGCGTTGGAGGCCTGGCGATCCTCTACCCTCTAGCCATGTACGGATACGCGTTCATCCTTCCGGCCGTCGTCGCATTCATCATCGGAACCAGCTCCCCGATCTACAACATCAGCCAGATCAGCCTGAGGCAGGCGATCACCCCCAACCGGCTCCAAGGCCGGATGAACGGAACCATGCGCGTGATCGTCTGGGGCACTATCCCCGTCGGGTCGTTCGTGGGTGGTGCACTCGGAGTCACGATCGGTCTGGTCGACACAATGTACCTGGGAGGTGTGATAGCCGGCCTGGCGGCGTTGTGGATTCTGCTCGGCCCCGTGATCAGCCTGAAGAAGCAGCCCCAGCCCACGGTCGAGGACGTGCTTCCCTGATCCACGTGCGGTTGTCGGAACGGATTTAAGCCCAGCACGGCCGCTCCGGAATCGCGTCATCAATGGCTTCGAAGGCCCTGCTGACAGGGGTGGTCTCTCTCGCCGTCGGCGGCGCCGTCGCGTTCTTCAACATGTTCAGGTGGTCGGACACCCAGGAGTTGATCGGGTACTCGTCGAAGGACCCCGGCTACCTCGTGCTCGGGTTCTACGCTGCTCAGGCCCTCTCCACCGTCCTTGTCGTCCTCGGGCTCTACCTGGTCTACAGGGTCACGCTAACCTGGAGGGCGCGGGAGGCCACGAGCATCCCGGCGGTCCTGGGAGAGGCGCTGAGCTCGAGGACCGCCCTCAGGCTGGGGGCGGTCGTCGCCCTCGTCTACGGCCTCGTCTACGCCGTCTTCTCCAGCCTCATCGCCTACCAGCCGACGGTGAACTTCGCCCAGGTCTACGGGGTGTCGCAGACGAGCTGGACGTACCTCACATGCTGCGGCGACACCGGGACGGTGCCGAAGCTCATCGTCTACCTCTCTCCCGCGCTCCACCTCGGCATGGTGCTCGTCCCCCTGAGCCTCCTCTTCCTCTTCGTCGTCCCAATACTCGTCGGGTTCAACGTCGCGCTGAGCTACTACGCCCTCAGGCAGTCATCGTTCCCGATGAGCGGCCGCTGGCTGGTCGGCTCCGGCGCGGTCGTAGGGCTCTTCACCGCGTGTCCCACCTGCGCGGGCCTCTTCCTTGCCGGCTCCATCGGAGGGATAGGGACGACGCTGGCCGTGACCCTCGCTCCCTACCAGCTCCTCTTCATCGCCGTGACGATCCCCGTGCTCCTCGTCGGCCCGCTGTTCACGGCACTCAGCGTGAAGCGGTCCTACGAGGCCTCCTGCAGGATCCCCGCCGCGCTGGAACCCAGCAACGCCCGTTCTGGATAATTGTTTAAATCACCTTCCAGCGGCCGTCGGCGAGGTCTAAGAGAACGATAGGCTATTGACGCTAAGGGATTACGTGCGGCTGATCAAGCCCCGAATCATCCCCCTCCTTGTCCTCGTGGCCCTAGCCTCAGCGATAATAGCGGACAGGTCGATACCGCCGGCCACGACGCTGGCGGGCCTGCTCGCAGCGGGCACCCTGGCATCCGCGGGCGCGCTCGCGACGAACAGCTACCTCGAGATCGACGTCGACTCCATGATGAAGCGCACCAAGGGCAGGCCGCTCCCGACGGAGCAGATACCGAAGACGCACGCCCTCGTCTTCGCGATCTCCCTCCTCGCACTGGGGGTCTTGGTCGCCTTACTCACGCTGAACATCTACGCCACCTTCTTCATCGCGCTCGGCGCGGTGGTCTACATAGAGATCTACACCATCTGGCTCAAGCCCCGCACGACATGGAACATAGTCCTCGGCGGGTTCGCCGGGTCATGCGCCGTCCTCGCCGGATGGTATGCGATCACGCTCTCGGACCCGGCGACGGCCTGGGTCCTCGCGGCCCTCGTCTTCGTCTGGACCCCGAGCCACTTCTGGAGCCTCGCCGTCATAACCGAGTCGGACTACGCCGCGGCCGGGATACCCATGCTCCCCTCCGTGGTGGGCAAGGAGAGAGCCGCGCAGTTCATAGTGATGAACACGCTCCTCCTCATCCCGATCAGCCTCCTCTTCTACTTCTACCTCAGCGGCGGAGGGGCCATCGTCTACCTCCTGGGGGCGGTCGCCTTCGACGCCGGCCTGCTCGCCACGAACATCAAGCTGCTCCGCGCGCCCACAAAGTCGAACGCCTTCCTCGCATTCAAGTTCTCGAGCCCGTACCTAGCGGTGATCTTCGTCCTCGCCTGCGTGGCCGCACTCCTCTAGCTCGAAAATCTTAACTAAGCTTGCAGGGCCGCGGGTGAATCAACCATGAGCCTGGGGAAGTATCTCGTCTACGCGACCATTCTCTCGACGTTCGTCCTGATAGTCTGGGGTGCCTACCTCACCGCGGGCAACTACGGGGGCGACTGCGGGACCACGACGGGAGGCTCGCTGGTTAGCAGCGACTGGCCCTTCTGCAACGGGAGCCTCGCCATACCGAACCCTGCCGTGAACTACGGCGCCCTCGTCGAGTACATCCACAGAACGCTCAGCGTCATCACCTCCGTCTTCCTTGTCGTCGTGACTGTCGTCGTCTGGAGGATGAAGCCCCGCCCGGTCGAGCCGTCGAGGGCCCTCCTGTTGGCGCTCGCAATGCTCATCGTCCAGGTCGGCCTGGGGGACGTCGTGGTCAACTCCGGCCTCAACGCGGCAATCACGGCGGTCCACCTCGCGAACGCGACGGCCCTCTTCGCCGTGATGGTCATCGCCGGGACCTACATGCACATCCGTGAGAAACGGTCTCCCCCCTGAAGGACGAGAGTAGGGGAGGCGGTCTACATCTCTCGAGCGGCCGTCCCGACCAAGCTGGTCGCCGACGCGATGCTCGGAAGCCTTGCCAGGAAGCTGAGGATCTTCGGCTACGACACGCTCTACTTCAGGGAGGGGTCGGACGCCGAGCTGGAGAGAGTAGCGATCGCCGAGGATCGGGTCATTGTCACGGCCGACAGGGGCCTCGCCGAGCACGCGGACCGTCGCGGTGTGAGGGTCCTTGCGGTCGAAGGGCAGAGCGACCGGGCGAGGCTGGAATCGCTACTCGCCCAGGCCCGCTCCTCGTCGCTGGTCCTCCGGGCCGGCTCGCCTAGGTGCGCCATCTGCAACTCGAGCCTCGAGCGGGTCGGCAGGGTCGTCGCGGAGGAGTCGCTCCCCCCGGCAGTGACCACACGGCACCGGCTCTACTACCGGTGCACGGCTTGCCGGAAGCTCTACTGGAGGGGAGGGCACTGGCGCCGTCTGAGGAAGCTCTCGGCGATCGTGAAGCAGCGATAGCAATTTAACCTCTGTCGGGTCGAAGTTGTCATGGCTCTGACGAAGGAGCAAGGCCAGGAACTGGTCCGCCTCGCGAGGACGACCGTCGACGCCTTCGTGAGGGGCGACGACATCGCGAACCCCGAGTACTGGACCGAGCCGTTCCTGAGAGAGACGCGGGGCACCTTCGTGACTCTCAAGCTTCTGGGCGGCGAGCTGAGAGGCTGCATCGGGTTCCCTTATCCAGTAAAGCAGCTGGGCGAGGCCGTCACGGAGGCGGCGATGAGCGCCGCAGCCTACGACCCTAGGTTCCCGAAGGTTGAACCGAGGGAGCTCGACGGGATCCTAGTAGAAGTCAGTGCGCTTACAAGACCCGAGAAGATCGAGTTCGGGTCTCCTGACGAGCTTCAGAAGCACGTCCGCGTCGGCGTCGACGGGCTGATCATGTCGCTGGGCGGCAGGAGCGGGCTCCTGCTCCCGCAGGTGGCGACCGAGTACGGCCTCTCGTCGAAGGACTTCCTCACACAGGCCTGCCTCAAGGCCGGCCTACCCGGCGACGCCTGGCTTCGGGAGAAGGTGACTGTCCAGCGGTTCCAGGCCGAGGTCTTCCGCGAGGCCTCCCCCCGCGGCAAGGTCAAACGAGAGCAGGACTAGAAGAAGCGAATCGACTCGGGTCTAAGTCTCGATCGTCTCCTCCGTGAACGCGCTCGGGTCGAGATCTGCGACCGCGTTCGCGGGCGGGTAAGGCGCGGGCGCGCTCAAAGATTGACTAGCCTAGGACAGAGTCGAGGACCGCGTTCTGGTCCGCCTCCCTCCCAGAAAACTGTCTGACGGTGAAATCCGACCTCCGCCGGGAGAGCCTGAGCTGTGCCGACCGGTCGGCCTCTTTTCCTCTGAGGCCGAGTTCGCCGAACCTCGATGTGACCTCCGCTTCTTGGAGAAGGAGAAGGGGAAAGACAGCCGAGCGGTAGCCACGCAGCTGCCTCAGCGCGGCCGCGCCCCTGCACTCGGGGTGGACCCCCATGAAGACCTCGCCTCGGGCCTTCCCCAGCCAGGAGGCGACCCGGTCCCCAGGGAGGCCCTTGCCTCCGAGCACCTCGAGACGCAGGGAAGACGCGTCGATCCGGGTCGAGAGCTCGGCGAAGAGTCGTGCGACCTGCCTCAGGGATTCGTCGTCGCCCTTCGCGTGGACGAGCGTGAGCGAGTATCCCGAGAGTGCGGCCATCCATGCCGTGACTGAGCTGTGGTACCCTCCCGAGACCAGACAGGACGCCCTCATCTCCTTCGAGGTCGGCACTCCGCCGACGCCCAGCCTCAGCTGGACGCCGCACGCTCCGCTCCCTCTGACCATTATGACCCGGAAGAGCGCGCCGGGATTCTTCTCGTCCACTCGGGTCCCCTTGGCGGCGTTGAGCAGCGTCGAGGTCGCCTCGAGCAGGACGTCTCCCTCCTCTTCGCCGCTCCCGTCGGCCTCTACGATCACCCTGAAGCTGGCCCCGGCTTCCAGATACCTCTTCGCCAGAGTTGAGAGCCTCGAAGTGCACTCCGGAAGATTTCTGAACTCGTAGCCGACCGCGATCCAGGTGACCCCCGGAAGGTGCGCAAGCCTCCGGGCCACAACGACCGGGTCCTCGCCCCTGATGATGAGGGACCGCGTGCCCATCGAGAGCTCGGTTCCCTTCCCCGGGAGCTTGCCGAGTGCCGTCCTCGCGATGTCGTCTTGCGAGCCGTTTCCGCTCCAACCGACGATGGCCGCTGGTTTCAAGCCGGCAGAGACGCGTGCACGACGTTTTTAAGCGGATTACCGTCCCGCCCTCGGGAGAGACGCGAATGGAGAGCCAGGCAAGGCGCCTGCGGGTAAAGCAGGTCTTCGGCTCCGAGGCGGGCGAGAAGGTCGAGGTCAAGGGCTGGGTCGCCACTAAGAACGCCATCGGGGGCCTCGTCTTTGCGATAATCAGAGACGGCACGGGCTACATCCAGGTCTCGGCGAAGGGCGGCGTCACCCCGCCCGACTCGATGGATGCGATAAAGTCCGCTACGAAAGAGTCTGCGGTCTCGGTGGAGGGGCTCGTGAGAGTCGACGGCCGCGCCCCGGGCGGGAAGGAGATCTCCGTTCGCAGCTTCAAGGTGCTCTCCCGGGCGGAGACGTGGCCGATCACCAAGACCGCCGCCAAGTCCGCCTCATTCCTCTACGACATCAGGCACCTAAGCATCAGGAGCAGGAAGGTCGCCGCCACCATGAAGATCCGCAACGAGGTCGTGGGCGCGACCTTCGACTACTTCCGGGAGAACGGGTTCACGCTCATCAGCGCCCCAAGCTTCGTCCAGGCCGCGGTCGAGGGCGGTTCGACGCTCTTCGGCGTCGACTACTTCGGAAAGAAGGTCTTCCTGAGCCAGAGCGCCCAGTTCTACGAGGAGGCTGCCCTGGCGGCGCTCGAGAAGGTCTGGATCTACCAGCCCGCGTTCAGGGCCGAGAAGTCGAGGACCCCCAAGCACCTCACCGAATTCTGGATGATCGAGGCGGAGCAGGCGTTCGCGGACCAGTCGGACAACATGTCTCTCCAGGAAGGCCTGCTCTCGTCCATAACACGGAGGGTGATCCAGAACCGCTCCGACGAGCTGAAGCTCCTGGGACGGGTGATAGCCGAGCCTGTCCTCCCGTTCGAGAGGGTCCCCTACGACGAGGTGCGCGACTTCGCCGACAAGCAGGGGCTCCCGTTCGAGTGGGGGGAGGACGTACCGACGGAGGTCGAGAGGCTGATCTCTCTCTCGAGGGAGAGGCCCTTCTTCGTAACCGACTATCCGCTCGCCGCCAGGAGCTTCTACCACATGACGTACCCCGACAGGCCGAAGGTCACAAAGTCGGCCGACCTGATCGCGCCGGAAGGGTACGGGGAGCTCGCGACCGGCGGACAGCGCATCGCGAGCTACGAGGTCCTCATGGAGAGGATCAAGAGCCAGGACCTGCCGACCGAGGCGTTCGGCTGGTACCTCGACCTCAGGAAGTACGGGATGCCCGACCACGCCGGGTTCGGGATGGGGGTCGAGAGGGTGACCCGCTGGCTGGCGGGGCTGAAGCACATCCGCGGAGCCAGCCTCTTCCCACGTACGACGACCCGTGTCTCCCCCTAGGGTCGTTTCCACCGCCACGCTTAATTACGTTCATCCGGGCAGAAAAAACGAAATGGTCGAGGAAGAGAAGGCGGAGGACGCGGTAGACGAAGAGCTAGACGTAACCACGATAGCCGGAGTGGGCGCCGTGACTAAGCAGAAGCTGAACGAAGCCGGGATATTCACGATACTCGATCTCGCGACCTCGGGTCCAGCAGAGATCGCTGACGCGACGGACTGGGACATCACGAAATCGGTCGAGGTCAACAACAAGGCCAGGAAGCGGCTCGTCGAGCTCGGCCGCCTCGAGCCGGACTTCGTCAGCGCCACGGACCTGCTGACGCGCAGGAGGAACATCACGAGGATAAGCACCGGGTCGAAGAACCTCGACGACCTGCTCGGAGGCGGGATCGAGACGTGGGCGATCACGGAGTTTTACGGGGAGTTTGGAGCAGGGAAGACCCAGATCTGCCACACTCTCTGCTGCACCGTGCAGCAGCCGATCCCAGAAGGCGGCCTCGACGGCGGCGTCGTCTACATCGACACTGAGGGGACGTTCCGGCCCGAGAGGATAATGGAGATCGCCCAGAACCGGGGGTTCAACCCCGAGGACATCCTCTCACGGATCATGGTCGCGAGGGCCTACAACAGCGCTCACCAGGAGCTCATCGTCAAGGACCTCGGAAAGATGATTGAGAAGCACAAGGTGAAGCTCGTGATAGTCGACAGCGCAGTGGCCCACTACCGCGCAGAGTTCCTCGGGAGGGGGACGCTCGCCGAGAGGCAGCAGAGGCTCAACCGGTTCATGCACAACCTCCTCCGCACGGCTGAGGTCTACAACATAGCGGTCGTGATGACGAATCAGGTGCAGTCAGCCCCTGACAGCTTCTTCGGGGACCCGACCAGGGCGACCGGGGGGCACGTCGTCGCCCACACCAGCACCTACAGGATCTACCTCAGGAAGGCCGGCAAGAACCGCATTGCGAGGATGGTCGACAGCCCCTACCACCCGGAGAGGGACTCGGTCTTCATGCTTAACGAGAGGGGCATCGACGACCCGTCGGAAGAGACTTCCAAGAGGAAGTAGAACTCCACGGGTAACGGTTTAATATCGTCCCTTGGACGGCGAGAACCTTCATGAAAGCAAGAGAGACAATCGTGCTCGCGCTAGTCCTCTCTCTCGCTCTGGCTCCGGTCCTCACATTGGCCCCTGTCAGCGCCCAGAGTCAGTACACGGAAAGGGTGGACGTCTACACTGCGGGTTCGAACGCCTACTGGACGATGACCATGAACCAGCTGAACTCCACCATCCCCAACCTGAGCACCGCCGAGGCCACGGCCGGCTTGACCTCGTACCGCCTCCTCGCGATGACCACCCAGTCGGCGACCTCGGACTTCCAGGTCTTCGGCGTCGACGGCTACAACCTGCTCAAGGTCCCCTCCATGCCCGCGCAGGGCCTCTTCCTCACGGTGAACGCCTCCAGCGCCTCCGCGGCCTCTCCGCTCGTATCGCTCTTCGCGAACAGGTTCGCGACCGTCTTCACGCTCGTCTCGTCGGGCTCCGGGACCTACGTCTACTTCGCGCCGGTCAACTTCGGCGGTGTGGCCGCGCCTGTGCTCTTCAGGCTTGTCCCCACCACGATGAAGGGCTTCGCATCCTTCGTGACCGAGACCACCTTCGTCGGGCTCCCCATGGCCTCGATCGCGCTCTCCGGGACGAACAGCGGGTCGGGCTTCACCCACGCGATAACCATCGGCGGCGCTGCATCGAGCGCCGTTTCCTCGGCGGGCGCGATCAGCATCCCGACGATCCTGTCGGACGCCAGCGGCAACCTGACGGCGTCTCCGTCTGCGTCCTCAAGCCAGGTCGTCATCCACTCGCTCGACGGCGTCATCCAGTCGACCGACCAGGCGTCCGTCGTCAACGTGCTCTCCGGCCTGAGCGGCACCTACGCGCTCAACGTGAGCCCTGGCAAGGTCGTGCGCGTCAATGCGACGATAACCTCCCAGGCGCCGACCGCGATAGCCTATCGCTCGTTCGACCGCGGCGCCCTCGCGACCAACCAGTCTCTAGCCGTGACGATATACGTCAAGGACACCGCCTCGACAGGCTCGATCGAGAACGTCACCGTCGACGACAACTGGTGGCAGGCCTTCCCGACCGTCTTCGCTCTTGCGAGCGGGACATACAGCTTCACGATCCCCATCATAGCCGCGGGGCAGAACATGAACGAGACCTACGTCCTCAAGGTCCTTAGCGCCTCGAGTCAGACCGTGACGGTTCCCTCCGCCAAGGCGACCTTCGCCTACCTGCTCTCCTCGACGAGCCACAGCAGCGAGGCGTCGCTCAACCAGGCGGTCCTGCAGATAAACAACGTCGGCCCCGCGATAACCGTGACCGCGCGTACCACGCTCTCTTCGGGCGTCCCGCTCGGCACAGCGGGGAACTACTCTCTTACGCTGACCAACAGCGGGAACTCGCCCGCGCTCAACGTCAAGGTCGGGGGGACGGTGATCCAGAGCCTGCCCCAGGGCTCATCGCAGACCGTGAACATCCCCGTCTCTCTGACGAACCTCGCGCGAACGAACTTCACTGAGACCTTCCCTGTCGAGTTCACTAACTCCGCACAGCAGACCCAGAACGTTACCTCGAACTCGGTGTCCCTCCTGCTGTCCCACTCGGCGATGGTCCTTCCCTTCATCTCGATCTCCACCAACGACACGCTGACGGCGGCCTCGCTCGCATCGAAGCAGGTCGACGTGACCTACACCTTCGCCAACAAGGGCACCGCCACCTCCGGCGCGCTGGCCGGCACTGAGTCGTTCCCCTCCGGTGTGACCTGCACGGTCATCAAGGGCAACTCCTCGGGGAGCTGCTCAGGCAACACGTACACCATGAATGTCACCGACCTCACTCCGCAGAACAGCCAGATCAACACGCTGCAGCTCAGCTTCGCACGGGACAACTACGTGGTCCAGCCGGACGCGGTCGCAATCACCTTCGAAGGTGCGACGCTGCACAGCTTCGGCGCGGCGTACGTAATCCCCGCCGGGATAGTGATCACGAAGACGCTCGGGCTGAGCCAGGGATTCCCCGGAATGACCTCCTCGGTGACGCTGGGGATAACCAACGCAGGCACGGGCCCGGTCTTCAACGCGACCCTCGGCTCGACCCAGGATTCCTTCGACACGGTCCAGAGCGGTGCCGTCTCGAAGACGTACGCCACACTCACGCCGGCCCAATCTCAGAGCTTCAACTACACCGTCACTCTCAGCGGCGCGGAGTCCGGCAACATCTCCGCCTCGCCGTCCACGGTCATCCTCGTGTACGGAGGGCTCACCACCAGCTTCTCCTCCGCTTCCTCCTACGTTGACGTGTTCAAGCCTGTGACGGCCACCCTGTCGACGATCCCCTCGACCCCCGAGGAGAACCACGACTTCTCCCTGTCCGTGACCCTGACCAACACCGCAAGCGTCGCCGTCACCGGCGTGACCTATACCTTCACCAT
The DNA here is from genome assembly GCA_003164815.1 of Candidatus Gagatemarchaeum stordalenia. Taxonomy (GTDB): domain Archaea; phylum Thermoproteota; class Nitrososphaeria; order Nitrososphaerales; family Gagatemarchaeaceae; genus Gagatemarchaeum; species Gagatemarchaeum stordalenia. Next base: position 6,849 of record PLUF01000038.1, on the reverse strand, counting down.
CCCCTCCGGGGTGACGGTCGTCTCGGGGGCCCAGGTCTCCGGACGGACCGTGACGGTCTCGCTGCCCTCTCTGGCGGCAGACTCGAACCAGACGGTCACCGTCACCCTCGCGGCCTCGACGGGCCTCACGTTGGACACGACGTCCTCCCATCTCAACTTCCAGTATCAGGGGGTCTCTCTCAACGGGCTCGCTCCGAAGCAGTCGATCACCGTTGCCGTGGATGTGACAACGAGGTACACCATCCCGATAGTCCTTGCGATCTTCATCGCATTCGCCGGCCTTGTCTACATGCGGCGCAGGATCAGCCCTGCCGTCAAGACTTGAGCCCGGACCGCGTCCTCCCGACCAGGACCCGGGTCGAGCCTTGAGCCGCCCCGAAGAGCGCTCTGCCGGCGCCCTCATCTTCAACCGGACTCCGGAGGGCCGACGCTACCTTCTCCTCAGGTACCCTGCGGGGCACTGGGACTTCCCGAAGGGGAACATCGAGAAGGGGGAGTCGCCGGAGCAGACGATGATAAGGGAGGTGCGGGAGGAGACCGGGCTGGTGGACATCGTCCCCGTGCCCGGGTTCATGAAGGTGATCGAGTACTTCTACAAGCGCGACGGGAGGACCGTCCACAAGCAAGTGACGTTCTTCCTGGCGGAGTCGAAGGAGGAGAAGGTCGTCCTCTCCTTCGAGCACAGGGACTACGTCTGGCTGAGCCGCGAGGAGGCGCTCAAGGTCGTGACATACCCGAACTCCACCATGCTCCTCCGCGCGGCCGAGGACTCGTTCAAGAATCAGTGACCGAGAGGTTCAGCTCCCGAAGCATCGCCTGTGGGCTCTTGGCGTCTATGATCGTGCGCCCCACGATGGCGATGTCGGTCCCGGCCTTGACAGCCTTGTCCGCCTCACCTCCCTGGAACCCGATCCCGGGGCTCAGTATGACCTGCCAGGGGTTGAGCGTTCTCCTCACCTCCTTGATGATGTCGAGAGACTTCGCGGAGACGATCGCGCCGTCGGCGTCCCAGTCCCGCACCTTCCTCGCGAACATCATGTACATCGGCTCCTCCCCGACCTTCAGGGCGTACCCCTCCTCGGCGCCGGCATGGCTCATGTACACGAGAAGTATCACTCCCTTCTCGAGCTCCTTGGCCCGCGCAATCACCTTGGAGAGGCCCTCGTTGTGTCCCGTGAACGGGTTGGCTATCACGGCGTCGAACCCTCCCCCGTATAGCATCTCCACCGTCTCGAGGTTCGTCGACTCGATGTCGTTCAGCTTGATGTCGGCGATGAGCGGCAGGCCCTCCCTCGCGCATATCTTCGCGACGCCGGCGAGGCCCTGCAGCCCCTGCGGCAGGAGCAGTTGGAAGTTTACCTTCACCCCCGCCAGCGACCCGGAGACCTCCGTCAGGAGCGACTCTGCCCTCTCCGCCCTCGTGGCCTGAGGTCCAGTTATGTCCAGGGCCAGGACGATCCTGCTTCCGTGTCTCTTAGAAGAATCTCTCAGCCTTTCCGCGAACCGCACTAGAACTCCACCAGCGGGTGTTTCTCCGCCAGCTTGATCACCTTGACGTAGTAGAAGCCGTGCTCGTCCGTCCTCTTGCTGAATCCGGTGTCGCTGATGTTCGCGGGCGAGTACTTCACGAACCCCATCGACGGCTCGTCCTTCATCCTCGTGTAGAAGAACAGCGAGGCCTCCTCGAAGTCGTCCAGCCGGGCGAAGGAGCCGACGATCCAGCTGGTCCCGTTCTTGAAGGAGTAGAGCGGGAGCGGAGGCTCCTCGTAGAGCATCTTGTAGGTCGCCAGCTTCACCAGCGAAGCGAGGTCGGCCACCTGGGCGGCGAGGAACTTCTGGTGGAACTCCCTCTTGTGCTCGAGGATGCTCGGAAGCTTAAGGACGTGGATTATCGGCGAGTAGATGTACGAAGGGGTCGAGGCCGACTCGACGAGCTGGACCTCCTCTATCTCGCCGGCGTTCCTGTAGGCGAGGAACTCGCCTCCCTTGTCGACCTCGGTGTAGTAGAAGATCGGCACTCCCATGAAAAGGTCGTTCTGGACCGAGAGCCTGGTCTTCTGACCGACCTTCGACATGAAGATCGGGAGCTGGGCCCGCTCGAGGGCGCAGGCAAGGCGTCCGAGGTCCATCACCCCGCCAAGCTTCACAAAGCATCCTCCGATTATCCTGCGAGCTTCCTTCCTTGGGGGCAAGTTGTCCGCCCGTCGGCTCTGGGATTTAATAAGGTTCTGACTCGAAAATCAAAAAAGCGGGGTCTCCTGGCCGCATGTGACATGCGCGGACCAGCCAGGCTACGAGCTGAGGATCCCGCCGCCGAGATCGCATCCCTCGCGGACCTCCTGGGCGGGATCGTTGGAAGGTCACCGGGAGAGGATGCCGTTTGGCCCATCTATGCGAGGACAGAGAAGGCGGTAGCCCGACTGAAATTCAAGCTGGGCACGGAGAGGCCCGGGGTGTTCTCCGAGCTCCCGAAATCCAAGCGGCCCGAAGAGTTCCTCACCAAAGCCCTCGCGAGCTTCGGGATCGCGCAGGTAGAGATACGGGCTGGCAACGAAGCGGACGGGCTCGAGGCGCTGCGGAGCGCCCGCACCTGTCTCAGGGCTTACCTGGCGGAGCTTGGTCGCGTCAGGTCTCGGGAGAAGCGGCGGGCTGCGCTTTCTCGGCGCTCTTCTTCGCCGCCGGCTTCCTCGCCTTCTTCTTAGCCTCCTTCGGGGCGGCCGGCTTCACCTCCTCTTCCTTCTCCGCCGGGGCCTCAGGCTTCGCCTCTTCCTTGGGCGCCTCCTCGACCTCCTTCGGAGAGGTCTCTTCCTTCTTCACGGCCGGCGCCTCTTTCTTCGCGGTCTCCTCTTCTTTCTTCGCGCGCTCCTTCTCCTTTTCCTCGAGCTTCTCTCTTTCTTCCTTCTCCGCCTCCGATGGTTCCAGTTCTATGAGCCTCAGTTCTTTCCCTTGGACCAGGACCCTGTAGTTCTTCCTCTCCCCCTTCTTCCAGAGGAACCTCTTCACGTAGGTCTTCACGTGCCTCGTGTTCACGGTCTTCTTTATCGAATCGTCCCCGACGGAAATCTCCCCGCCGCTCACTTCCGGTTTGGCGCCCAACCTCGGTTCAAGGAACTCTGCGAGCTCGTCGGCGTTGTCCTTGAAGGTGCCCAGAATTATCTTCATTTCGGCGACCTCTTCAGCTGAGAGATTATAACGGTTTAGCTTGACGGCGCCGGTCAGTCCGCTGCGGTGCGCCGGTCTCCGGGGTGCGTCCCAGCGGCGCGATCCTTGCCCATCCCCAGCATGCCCAGGACCATCTTGCCGTGCTTGGCCTCGTCCATGTCGATCCATTCCAGGAGAAGGCGGGCGACTGGGTGGTCGACCTTGACGCTCTCCCGCAGGTTCGCTTCGTTCGCCGAGTCCTCAAGGGCGAGCATGCTCTTCAGGAGCTCGTCCCCGGGGACCTCGAAACCCGCCCCGCCCTCAGCCTCGAGCCAAGATATCACCTGGGAGACGACGTCGGCGTGCCTTATGCTGTCGGACGCGATCATCCTAAGCAGGAGCTTCGTGTGGTCGTCGCCCGTCTTGTTCGCCAGCTCCAGGTAGTTCTCCGCGGCGCCGAGCTCGAGCTGCAACCTGAGCCTAAGCATCTCGAGCGACTCGTTCTTCGCGGGACCTTCGGGCCCCCTCGCGACTATCCTCTTACCGGCGTTGATCACCATGACCTGGCGCGCCGTCTCTAGCAGCTCCAAGGTCTTCACGCCGTCCGTGCCCGAGCGGATGCGCTTCGCCACCTTCTCGGCGAGCGGGTCGATGAGGTGATCGATGCTTCCGGCCGATTGTACGCTCGCCCCTCTCCTCTTCTTGACGTACTGTGTGATCGCCGCGGGCGTCACGTTTAGGGCCGCGGCAATGTCCTTCACCTGGAACCCCTCGGTCGCGAGCTTCCGGGCGAGAGCAGCCCTGATGGTCGGAATCAGCCTCTCCTCGCTCCTTATCCCTGACTGGTTCGCAGCCATGACCCTGCTTCCCGGTCTCCCTATTAATTGGCTCCTGTTAATAACAGTGTTAACCCTTCTAATTAACATCGTTCATATTAAATATAACATGTGTTATGGCCGGGACCATGGCGAGCTTCGCAGAGACCCTCCTCCTCTCGACCATAATGGGTCTCTCGATCTTCATCTCCCTGCCCATAGTGCTCCACAAGCGCACCAGCGACATGGCGAACAGGCTTCTCCTCGCCGCCGCGATAGGGATTCTCGTCTTCATCATGGCCGACGTCTGGGGCGACGCCGCGATGATATTGTTCAACCAATCCCTCTATGGGTACGGGTCGTCCCCGTACTACGACGGGATATTCACCGCAGCGCTGTGCGCGGGCTTCCTCGGGCTCTACTACAGCGAGCACAGGAAGAAGACCGGACTCGACCCGTCGCAGACCTCGCTCATCATCGCCCTTGGGATAGGTTTCCAGAACCTCACCGAGGGGCTGGTCTTCGGGGCCCTGGCTGTGACGATCGGCCTCACGGGGACTGCGCTTGTCGTGCTGGTCGGGTTCATCATGCAGAACATCACCGAGGGCTTCCCCATCGCCTCCCCGTTCCTGGGGAGGTCGGACAGGAAGGGGACGGAGATGGCCACGTTCTTCCTTGTCGGGGGTCTCCCGACGATCCTCGGAGGGGCGGTGGGATACTTCTACAGCTCAGGTGCCTTCACGGTCCTCTTCGACGGCCTCGCGATCGGGGCGATACTGTACGCGATCCTGCCCATGTTCAAGTCGATGTTCAGGGACTCTGACCACGCGACGCAGCGCGTCACCTATCTCGGGATCTTCCTCGGCTTCCTGGTCGGGTTCCTGGTCAACCTTATCTAGGCGCCGCTACCTTCCCATTCTGCGCTTCCGCTTCTGGTAGGTCCTTATCGCCCTGAGCAGGTCAATCTTGCGGAATGCGGGCCAGTAGACGTCCATGAAGATCAGCTCGCTGTACGCTCCCTGCCACAGGAGGAAACCGCTCATCCTCTCCTCGCCTGAGGTCCGGATGATCAGTTCAGGCTCAGGGTTGGGGAGGTGCGACGTGTACAGTCTCCCCGCAATCGTCTCCTCGCTTATCGCCTCAGGGGCGAGGGTCCCGCTCTTCACGTCCTCGGCGATCGACCTCACCACGTCCGTGATCTCGGCCCGGCCGCCGTAGGCTATTGCTATGTTCAGGAAGTGTCCGTCGTATGCCGCCGTCTTCTGTTCCACCTCGCGAAGTATGCTCAGCAGGGACTGCGGCAAGAGGTCGAACTTCCCGATCCCCTTGACCCTCACGCGGTACCTGTAGATGCGGTCGTCCTCGAGGAGGTTGGTGAGCCGCTCCTCTATGAGCCTGAACAGCTCCTGGACCTCCTCGACGGTCCTGTGGAGGTTCTCGGTGGACAGGACGTAGAGGGTTATCGACTTGATCCCAAGGTCGTGGCACCAGTCGAGCAGCTTCTCGACGACGTCTGCCCCCTGCGCGTGGCCAACATCGACCGCGTACCTCCGGTCCTGGGCCCACCTCCTGTTCCCGTCGAGGATTATGCCGATGTGGCTCGGTATGGGGCCGTCCTCGACCTGCCAGGTCAGCCTGTTCTCGTAGAACCTGTAGGCCCCAGTGACCCGGAGTAAGGAATCAAGCACTTGGGTCACTACTTGACAGGGGGTTCCTGCTGCGTATCCGTCCGTAGAGCGCCGTGACCACCGCGAACGTGACCGCCAGCCCAACGAGGACGTAGGAGACGAGGAGCACCGAGCTGTTCTCGGCCGTCGGTGCGGTGAGAAAGACCGCGAACTGGTCTGTCGGAAGGTAGAGCAGGCCCAGTAGGACTATCAGCACGGCGTCCCTCCAGACTCTCCTGCTCCCTCTGGCGAGGTGGGCGAGGAGCACCCCGATCAGGTAGATGGCGAAGGCGGCCCAGACGAGAGGCAGGGCGCCCTCGAGGTATGTCCCGATGATCTGGGACCCGTAGGTCGAGAACAGGCTCGGGTTGGCGTCGACCGCCTTCATGATGTCCGGGATGGTCGTCTGGAGGTTGGTGAAGCCGGTCGAGATCCCGACGAGGAAGATCAGTAGGCTCGCCACCGCCGAGAAGATCCGCAGGTAGCCGTACGGTCGCTGGCTGAGCATCGAAGCCACCGACCTGTCCACGCCGAACCCTCTCACGAAGAACGCAGAGCCCAGGATGAGGAGTATCGCTATGCCCGCCTCATAGGCGCGTCCGAACAGCACCAGCACCCCCGCGAAGAGGAATATCACTCCGGGTACACCGATGACCCACTTGGAGTATCGGTCGTCGAAGACCAGCATCCTGAGATACCTCCCCAGCACCATGTATGTCTCCTCGACCGTCCTGCTGTGTTTGACGACTATCCGGACGACGGACGCGACCGGCTTCATCGACTGCAGAATCGGCAGTATCTGCTCGTCCTCCGCTCCGTCCGTCACTAGCACGATGGCAGAGAACTGCCCCTTGCTCAGGATGTTCTCGATCTCGCGTTTTATCTTCCTGTCGGCGTCGACCCCGCTGTCCGGGACCCCGCAGACGACGGCGATCTCGCACCCCTCGCTCATCGCCTGGAGCCTGTCGTACTCCTTTATCGCTGCGAAGAACGAATTGGCGTCGGCCTCCTCGGGGTCCGAGATGGCTAGCTGAGTCGCCGCGCTCAGGACACCTTCTCTCCCGAAGACGGGGGAGCGGACCTTGGTCTTGCCCTCTAGGTCTCCATCTCTGTCGACCGCGAGAATGAGAAGCCTGTCCCCCTGTGCCGACATCTTATTCTCGGTTTCAGCGTACTCCATACTTAAGCGCTACTCCGAACGCGGCTTTGGGACGTAATTCAGAACC
>PLUF01000103.1:3113-6230 GCA_003164815.1 Candidatus Gagatemarchaeum stordalenia | reverse complement strand
AGCTCCTGAAGGCCACGAACAACCCGAGAGACGAAGCCATGCTGCTCGTGCTCTTCGAGGGGGCCTTCAGGCCGGGAGAGCTCCTCGTGATGAGGGTCGGAAGCGTGCAGTTCCTCAAGGACTACTGCATCATCTCGACGAAGGGAAAGACGGGACAGAAGAGAATTCCCCTCGTGGTGTCCCTCAGGCCCCTCATGCGCTGGCTGTCCGTCCACCCTTCAAGGAATGACCCTGAGGCGCCGCTCTGGGTCTCCCTCGATACGGGCCACAGGGGCAACCAGCTGTCGTACCGCTACTTCCGGGAGACGATCGCAAAGACGGCTGCCAGGGCGGGACTGCAGAAAGACGTGTGGCCCTACCTGTTCCGGCACAGCCAGCTCACCAGCATGGCCGACAAGCTCACCGACAGCAAGCTGACCCTGTTCGCCGGCTGGACTCTCGGCACGAAGATGGTCAGGAGGTACGTGCACTGGAGCGGAAGAGACCTGGACAGGAGCCTCCTCGCCATTCATGGGCTCACAAGCCCAGAGGCAGCGAAGGCCGAGGTGCTGGATCTGGTCTCATGCCCGAGGTGCAGTGCAAAGAACTCCCCTTCCTCGGCACGGTGCGACGAGTGCGGGTACATAATCGACAAGAAGTTTGCGATTCAGGTGGAGGACGACGTATCCAAGAGGCTCGGCAGACTCGAGGATATGATCAAGGCTCTGCTCGACGGCCAGCAGAAAGCTGACTCTCCAGCTCTTTAAGCTCGGCAAGGATCTTCTCAAGCTCAGAGCGCTTGACTAGAACATACGCCTCGTTCTCTGCCACGGTTCTCCGTGTAAGAGCACGCACTCGGGCTTTAACGCAGGATGAGAGAGATGAAAATCTCTATCTCCTAATCGCGTTCCTCACCTGCGGCAGCGTTCACTTTCAGCTCGCCCTCCCTGACGCCCATGGGAATTCTAGCCTCCATTATTAGCGCGGACTCGCAACGGCAGCTTCATGCCGTTCGCCGGTGAGGACAAGGTCACGATCAGGCTCCTCAAGGAGGAGCTGGAGGGCTGGAGGCCCTTCGTCGAGGCGCTGAGGTTCGAGGACAGGCAGGTCGCCCGGGAGATGATGGAGTCATGCTGGAGATACGCCGAGGCCGTCGAGCAGTCCGGCAAGGAGTTCCTCACCGAGCCGTTCTTCCTCACGGTCCTCCTCGCCCAGGAGAGGCGCCTGAAGGAGTTCGAGGCCGAGTTCGAGACGCTCAAGGCTGAGGTAGAGGCGTGGAAGTCAAGGGCCGGCCCCCAGATTTCTATGTCGTCGGAGGCGCAATGAACCCTTATGCATGGCTTGTCTTTGCCCGCGGCATCTCAAAATCAATAACGGCGAGACACCGAGTAAACAGCGCCGAAGGACAGAACTGCAAGAAGACTCATTGGCGTTGACTAGTCAGAGCTTCTTGATACCGAGGTTTCCGAGTGATGAGAACGCTTGTAGGAATTCTTCACCGTACTGAATGAGCGTCTCAATCTGCCGGTTCACCTCTTGGTAGAAATCGTGCAAAGCTGGACTTCGCGCCCGGTACAACCTGAGGTTCGCATAATCCCATTCTCGCAATGGATACCTAGTGGAAATGGGGTCTTTGAGGATCCATCTAGCCATGTTCAATGCGACCAAGGGAAATCGGTATACTCCAACATAGAGATCGGGCTGGCCCACGCCGCTCGCCTTGAAAGTGTTCTCAAGGTCTTTGTCACGAAACTTGAACACCTCAGCTTGAATCAGCGACTCGAGGCCTTTCTCAACATCTGATTGAACATCAAGACTCAACATATCTTTCTTGAAATTGGCGACAGTACAGCGGTCAAGGAATTGTCCCAAAGACATCGACTTCGCCGCGGTCGAATCAAGAGCTGACCTTAGCTTTCCAAGTTGCGCCATAGCCTTCGAGACATTCTGACTTGGATTCACCTTGAGCAGGAAACCGCTCAGATCCGCTGAGAGGTTGGGCGTGAGTTGCGGCAAAGCTGAGTTCGTCTTAGCGGTGACTAGTCCCCCGAAGTCGGGAATCATCTCGTTGAGCATGTTGAGCATCAGAATGTGCTTGTCCGTATGCGGCTTGTCCTTCATCTTCTCGTAGACTGAATCCACAGCTCTGCCTAGGAATCTAGTCTTGTAACTCGCATAAACATACATTATCGCCTTCTCAAACGCCTGCTCGGTGTGCCAAGCTGCAATCTCAATCAAGTCTGTCTTGAGAATCTGGTCTGAGGCTTCTAGGTCTCGTTTGGCCTCCATAAGAAGCTCCTGAATCAACAGGTTTGCTTTCGGCAATGCAAAATTGCCCCGGAGAAGGCGCTGAATACGGGCTCTTAAGAGAGGTGCTAGTCGATATGGTTGCTTGATTGAATCGTAGAATTGCCCCCGGCGGAGGCGCAATGAACCCTTCGCGCCTTTACCTTCTAATTGCGTTCCTTACCTGTGGAAGGGCCGCGGCGAAGGCCGTGTGCGGGCAGTAGTCCGTGTTGTCCAGCTGGCAGTACAATTTGATCTTGCCATCATCCGCAGCCTTACACTTCACACCCACTATCCTGTCGATCTTGTTGTCCCTCACGATGACCTCGCTGCTGCTCATCGAGATGAGTTTGAACATGGGAGTGGAGTTCGAGAATGTAGCCTCGACGTAGAGCATCGCCTCCATGAGCTCGCTTGCGTATCTGGCGACCTTCTTGTCCTCCTTCCTCGCTCTCTGTTCTATTTCGTGGTAGAGCTGCCTTGAGACGGTTACGCTGGTGAACCCTCTCTCGGGCAACGGTCTCACGGCTTTATCTTGGGAGGCCGTACGCCCAGCTTCTCCATCACCTTGTAGACCTGCGGGAGGGCGTAGGCGAAGCCTATGTGAACGCAGTCGTCTCTCTCGTCGACGTCGCACATCAGGCCTTTCTCCGCGACCGATACGCCTGCGATCCTGTTCGTCCTGTTGTCCTTGATGTAGATCGTGTTTGTGCCCTCGTCGAAGCCGAACTCCTGCATGAAGGGGGCTCGCCTAGCGAAGACCTCGTCTTTCTCCATCAGCTCCTCTAGTGTGCTGGTGATATAACCCGCGAAGCTGGTTACTCCCTTCCTGACGAGCTGCTCCTTCTTCTT
>PLUF01000103.1:0-3084 GCA_003164815.1 Candidatus Gagatemarchaeum stordalenia | reverse complement strand
TCGTGCTCGGCGGTGCTTCTTCCGTTCTCCGTCTTAAAAGGCGCCCATACGTCTCGGTTCATGAGCGGCGCAAACCCCGAGCGTGAACCTGAACTCTGTGAACACTGCGGCTCTCCCCTCGATGAGAGTGGTCTCTGCTGGTCATGCAGTGGCGGGGGCTTCCAGAGCGGTAGCAGCCCCGTGGGCACGGCTCCTCTGGACAGGTCAGAACTCGCCAAGGTGCTAGGGAGGGGCGTCGGGGACAGGGCCCACGGCGCCTACTCTCTATCCATGCAGCAGGCGGAGGGGATGTCCCACCTCAGAGAGGAGATCGGGTCGATGGTGGAGCAGTTCAATGCTTCCCAGCAGACGAAGAACTCCGTCAAGCAGAGTTCCGAGAGGAACGCGGTAAAGCTCCTGCCCGAGCTGGGGCCCACCAAGGCGGCGGTGGCGTCTGTGGCGCAGGAGTTCCTGAGCCTCGGCAGGAGCTTCGCCGAGGTGAGCTTCTTCATCGCGAGGGTCCATCCCAGGGTCGGGCGTCTCAGCAGCCTTGTCCTCAGGGTCTACGCCCCCGACGAAGCAAGCGCGGTCGATGTCATCGTCGGCACGCGAAAGAGGGATTTCAAGTCGTATTCGGATGGGCTCTACCGGAGACTCAGGGTCTCACTCTACTGCTGGGACGGAGGCGCCGTCGTAGAGCTGAGGAACGCGGTCCTCTGCAGGCGCGGGAACCCGCTGAAGAGGATGAAGGTGCTGGGACCTTCGAAGTTCGCGCTGATCCTGCCCGAGAAGACGTTCCAGCTCTTCAAGATTCTGGAGGAGGCCCGGCTCTCGGGGGTTAATCCGGCTGGCGAGCCGGCAGTCGACCCCTTGAACGTCGTCAGGAAGTACTCGGTCGCCCGGCTTCCCTTCACCGAGAAGTTCCTGCGCGAGACGGGCCATCTCAACAGGGTCAGTGCGAGGTACAGCGCAATCCTGCGGAAGAAGCTCGCAAACGGCGACGGGAGGATGCCGAGGAAGCTGGCCGAGGAGTCCCTGGTCGAGGCGTGCCACACGGAGGTTCCCGGCTTTGTGAGCGACCTCGTCGTGAACAGGTACCGGCTCAAGGCGTCGGAGATGAACTCCCTCGTGGTGCTGCCCGAACTGGAGGCCTGGCGGCGGATGGACGGGTGAGCTGGACGACGAGCCCGAGTAGTGGCACCAAGCGGCTGCCTGCGCAGGTCGTCGCGATGCCGATTGACCTGGTAGAGCCGCACCCGAAACTGATGCTCAGGTTCATCTACGAGATAGCGGCCTTGGCCGCCCTGATCAAGGCAGCCGTCGACGAGAACACGCCGAACGGCCAGCTCGAACCGGGGCGTGTGGTCCCATTGATGGACGGCAAGAAGAAGGGCTACCTCGTGTACGTCGGTGTGAGGCGCTACTTCGCCCTCAAGTGGCTCTACGAGAAGACGCACGACGCGAGGTTCGCAGTATTCAACGCATACGTCGATGTCGGCCTCTCCGAGCTCCAGATGTTCGTCAGGGCGAAGATGGAGAACGAGGACGAGAAGGGGGAGAGGCAGGGCCTCTCCGTCCTCGAGGAGGTCTTGGGCGTGTACAGGATCAGGGACTCGGTCTCTCCCGAGAAGCTGGACGGCGGGCTGAAGCGCCTCTATGAGATTTCGGGGAGGCTGACGGAGGTGAAGCTCAAGAAGCTCTACGACGTGGAGCGAAGGACCCGCTCCAGGTTCACTTTGGCCCAGCTCGAGCGCCTCTGCGCCGTCAAGGAGGACAAGGACTTCTATCTTGCGGCGGCTTCGACGTCGGGCTTCGGGTTCAGGGGGGACGACGTGGAGAAGGCCGTGGAGGGGAGGAACGCGGCCTACAGCCTCGACTGGTTCAAGGACGTCTTCCCCGAGTACGCGAACGGGGCGCTTCCCGTGCCTCAACAGCAGCAGCCTGACGAAGGCGACGGAGGGGAGGAGGAGGGACACTTCGAGGCCAATGAACCCGCTGTCATTCTTGCCCCGTGTCCGAGGTGCACGGCCGTGAACATGGTCCGCGTCCAGGGACAGATCGAGGCGGAGCACATCTCTCCGGACCCTGAGGAGGCGTCGATGACCGTCGTAGCCGAGAGCGTCGGCAGGGACGACCGCGAGTGCTGGAAGTGCGGCAAGGAGTTCTACGTGTTCTTCAGGCATCTTGAAGGAAGCAGATTTGCCGCGGACACCTCGCCATCAAAGGAGTTCAGGTATCCCACCACAATCGTCGAAACGATCGATGTCCGCTACGACTACGGGGAGAAGGTCTGGCAGAAGGTAGTCGGTGGGAAGATCGCCGGAACGGTGGACCTCTCCGGGGGCAACAACGGCGGAGGTGGGTAGACGNNCACTTCGATTCCGCGAGCATCTGGGGGATGCCCTTCGACCACAACAGCGTGGCCAGGACCTTTCGAGCCTTGATCGATGCGGGAGTCATAGCGAGGTCGCCGGTGAAGGGCAAGTACAGGCTGACGGACGAGTTCCTCGACACGATGAAGCTGGACATAATCAAGGGGATGCCACGGGGAATCCTCGTTCATTACCCGGACCTGAAGGTCTTCGACGTCTCGGGCATCGAGGAGTGGACAGAAGAGGAGCTGGACCGGTACATAGCGAGGCTGAGAGAGCGCTGGCAGATCAGGAGAGGGCAGGCACAGGCGCGTTGAGAGGGTTAGCCGGCTGTCCTCAGGGCCGCCTATTCTCAGCAGGTGAGAGTAACTCTTTCCATGACTTACTCTCAGCAGGTGAGAGCAGCTCCAAAGAAGCCAAACGCCCGCTTTTATGGCCCCTGGACCACCGTTCACATGTCCTTCGGACCAACCGAAAGGTGCCTCTTCTGCAAATCGCGGTACTACGTAGACAAACTCAAGACCCATNNATCGCCGTTGAAGCATATCCTGCTGCCAACACTAACAAGGCGCTCCTTGTGAGACTCGTGTGGAAGATCAGAGACGGGTACTTCAGCGAGCACCCACGGGACAGGCTGACGGACCCCGAGTCGATCGTCAAGGAATTCCGCAAGCACAGGAGAGCCTCCGCCCTGAGAAGATAGCGTGGCGGACCCGGATGACCCTCGTTTTTA
>PLUF01000016.1 GCA_003164815.1 Candidatus Gagatemarchaeum stordalenia | reverse complement strand
ACCAGCTTCATCGGATAGTAGACCTCGGCGACGTCCCTCCAGGCGTGCGCGTGGGCGCGCCCGATGGAATAGCCGAGGACACCTACGCCTATCTCCTTTGCCATGGTCGCGACAGGCCTCCGAACCGATAAAAGCCTTGTCCGGATCGGCGGCCAAAGCGCCAGCCGAGACAGACCGATGGGGGAAGGGAAACGAGTGCCCGGTGGCGTTCCCGGCGAGAACCGGATGACGGGTCCAGACCGCCGGGCCGCTTCAGTCTTCCTCTCGATGGGCATCGTCGCCGGCATCCTGGCGCCCTTCTGCTGCGCCGTCTCCTTCTAGCTCTCGCTGAGGGTCTTCGCCCTTGCGACCGCCTATCCCGCGGCCAGGAGGCTGGGGTACCGGGCGCTTGGACGCGGAGGATCCCTGTCACAGTGACCGCGAGACCGCAGACCGCCCCAAACCCAAGCGTTCTTTAGACGGGGAGAAGAAGTGGCGGGTGTTGGAACAGGTAGTGGCCCCCGTCCTCGTCGCGCGGAGAAAGTTCAGGACCCAGCGGTTCCCCACCCCCGAGATCGGGCCGAAGGACGCCCTGGTCAAGATGTCAGGCGCAGCGATATGCGGCACCGACAAGCACGTGTTCGCCCAGGGTGAGATAAGGCTCGGCCTCCCCGGCGACGTCGTCAAGCTGCCCGTCATCCTCGGGCACGAGAACGTCGGGGTCATCGAGGAGATAGGGACGGACGCCTCGCGGGAGATGGTCACCGAGGGCCATCCCCTCGAGATCGGCGAGAGGGTCGTCATCTCCGCCGACATCGTCTGCGGGACTTGCTACTACTGCAGGAACTACTACGGCTTCCCGTGGTGCCTGAACCACAGGAGCTACGGCGACGTCATCAGCAGCAAGGACCCTCCGCACCTCTTCGGCGGGATGGGCGAGAAGATGTTCGTGCTCCCGGGGACGTTCATGTTCAGGGTCCCCAGGCGGATGCCGGACAAGGTCGCGGTCCTCACCGAGCAGATGGCGGTCGCCTACGGCGCCTTCGGGCGGGCGTTCCAGAACCCGAACCCGAAGGAGGGCTACTCCCCCGCAGACACCGTCGTGGTGCAGGGCGTGGGCCCCCTCGGGATGTGCAACGCCCTGATGGCGCGGATGCTGGGCGCGTCCAAGATAATCGCGATAGACAAGTCCCCCTTCCGGCTCAAGATGGCCCGGTCCTTCTGCCACGCCGAGACGATCGACCTATCCGAGCACCCGCGTCCCGAGGACCGTGTGGAGGCGGTGCTCTCCATGACCGACAGGCTGGGCGCGGACACGGTGATAGAGTGCACCGGGTTCCCCCACATAATCTCGGAGGGCCTGGACCTCATGAGGAACGGCGGGACGTACCTCGTCGAGGGCGCTTACTCTGAGGCCGGAGGGACGAAGATCTCGCCCTCGAGGCAGATCCTAGCTAAGAACGCGAAGATCATAGGGGTCTCCGGGATGCCATACCAGGCCTACGGCCGCGCGCTGAAGATGATGGAGAGCTACAGGCATTCGCTCGGCTTCGACAAGCTGGTCACACACGTATTCGGGCAGGAGGACGCCCAGGAGGCCATGGAAGTCTCGATGGGGCTCGACTCGATGAAGGTCGTCGTGGGCCGCATGAAGGGCTAACCCGCGACGGATCCCTTGGGTGGGCCGATCCCGCTCAGGCGAGCGGGAGGGTCACCGGCCTCTCGGTCTTGATCGACTGCCACGCCGCGAGGCCAATCTCGAGGGCCGCCCTGCCGTCCTGGATCGTCGCCCTCGGCTTCCCGTCCTTGACGATGCACTCGACGAACGCCGCCATCTCGTCCCGGTAGGCCTGGGCCCACCTCGTCCCCCAGTACTCCTGCCTCTGGTTGCTGGTCTTCCCGTTCTTGTAGATGTGCGTGAAGCTGTTCTCGCCCATCCCGATGATTATCCCGCCCTCGGTCCCCACCAGCTCCGCCCTGGAGTCGAACCCGTAGGGGGTGTACCCGCACGCGTCGACCTGCGCCATGGCGCCGTTCGCAAGGCGCATGTCCACCACGACCGTGTCGTAGTCGCCGTTCTTCCGCAACTCCTCGTACATCATGGCGTTGCCGTCGGCGTAGATCCTCGTCACCTCGCTCCCCGTCAGGTACCTCAGGGCGTCGAAGTCGTGGCTTGAGGTGTCGAGGAAGACCGAGCCGGACTTCTTGGGGTCGGCCGACCATCCCCCGACGGTCGTCGGCGGGTCCCTGTTGTGCGCCCGCGCCAGGATGATCTTGCCTATCTCCCCCGTCTCAACCGCCTTCCTGGCCTGCATGAAGGAGGTGTCTGACCGCTTCTGGTAGCCGACCTGGAACTTGATGCCGGACCTCTGGACGGCCGAGATCATCTCGTCGGCCTCCTTGAGCGAGAGTGTCATCGGCTTCTCGCAGAAGACGTGCTTGTGCTTCTCGGCTGCGGCGAGGGTGATGTCCTTCTTCAGGAACGGCGGGGTCGCGACGACGACGGCGTCGACGTTCGGGTCAGCCAGGAGCTGCCTGTAGTCCGCGTAGACGGTCTTCACCCCCAGCTTCGACGCGAGCTCGTTCGCCGCGGCCGTGTTGACGTCCGCGATGCCGACAAGCGACGCCCCGGGGACCTTCGTTGCATAGTTCTCGCTGTGGAGCCTCCCTATCGCACCTACGCCGATGACGCCGACGCCTATGCTCTTCATGCTCTCACTCAGAGGATCTCGTCCGCGACCTTGTGGACGGCCGTGACGATGTCGTTGATGTCCGAGTCTGAGAGCAGCGGGCTGATGTCCAGGTGGACGGCCCGGGACAGGAGGTCGAGGCTGGCCTGGTACCTCTTGCTGACCCTCTGTATCCCCTTGAAGATGTGCCCCCAGTGCATGAAGACGTGGCCGTCGTTGGTCGAGGGGTCGTAGACGACCCCGGGATACGAGCCGGAGGTGGTCCAGATGTTCTCGGCCCGGAGCGCCTTCTTGAAGGTGAGCGCCTGCGAGGGCTTCTTCGTGAAGAAGACCAGCGAGATCCCGGCCTCTCCTGGGTCGTTGAGGCGCCTGAACGTGATCGCGTCGATGTCAGAGATCCCCTTCTTGATCTTCGCCTTGTTCTTCTTGATGTCCTTGATTATCCAGTCGATCTTCTTGAGCTGTTCCCGGAGGACGGCCGCGGAGAGCTCGTTCATCCTGTAGTTGACCCCGGGGAAGGCCGGGAAGTCGAACTTCAGGGACGGGTCGTCCCAGGCCCTGTAGGGAGTCCCGACGTCGTGGAACATCACCGAGCGCTGATAGATCAGCTTGTCGTCGGTCAGGATAGCGCCTCCTTCGCCGGCCGAGATCATCTTGTTGAGCTGGAAGCTGTAGGAGGCCACCCTGCCGAACGTCCCTAGCTTCTTTCCGCGGTACGTGGCACCGGCCGCCTGGGCTACGTCCTCGATGAGTGCAATTCCGTAGTCGTCGGCCACCTTCTGCAGCGCCCCGAGGTCCGCGGGCGTCCCGCGGATGTGGACCGCCATGATGGCCTTGGTCCGGTTGGTTATCCTCCTCTCCACGTCAGCCGGGTCCAGGGTCAGGCTGTCATCGACGTCGGCCAAGACCGGCGTGGCACCAGCTGCCACCACCGCGTCCGGGCAGGCTACCCAGGCATAAGTCGGCAGGATCACCTCGTCGCCAGCCCCGATGTCCATCCCGACGAGCGCCGTGTGGAGAGCCGCCGTCCCCGAGGTGACTGCAAGCGCGTACTTCGTGCCGATGTACTTCTTGATGTCGTCCTCGAACTTGCCCGTGATGTTCAGGAACTCGGGGCCGTAGAACCGGTACATCGACTTCGCCTTCAGCACGCTCGTGACCGCGTCGATCTCCTCCTTCCCCACGTAGCCCGCTCCCGGATGCATCACGGGTAGGGGTCCGGACCTTACGGGCTTGCCGCCGTTCATTGCCAATGAAGATTTGTTCGCCAAGCGATACGCGCGCATTCGAGAAGGTTTGGGGCTTAAAGATATTGCCTCATCGGCCTCCTGTCCTCCTGAAGACGCGCCGAAACCCCGCCTCTGGCCCTAGGCGGGCTCGCGGGCGGTCCTAGGAGTCCGAGACGATGCTCGCGGTCTCTGTGACGAACTGCCCGTTGGTCATCTCCACCTCAACGGTCAGAGTGTAGGGGGTCGCGCTGATGCCGCCAGCCGTGAACGAGTAGTAGCCCGTCGAGTTCTTCCCTATGTCCAGGACGTGCGCCGGGCTGACGACCCTCCCGTCCTCGCAGGTGAAGGGCGTGAACCCGGAGATGCCGGTAAGGTTGGGGCCTGCGTCGACGAGGTGGATGTCTATGAACGGCAGGTTCGCCCTGTTGACGACGTTCAGTGTGATCATTCCCGCTCCCTGGTCCGTGCCGATGGTGATGTCGCCGCTCACGGAGAAGAGGCAGACGCTGGACCCAGGACACGGGTTGTTCGAGAGGGCGCCCTGCGGGAAGACCACGAGGGAGGCGACCACGCCCGCTAGGATTGCGACCGCCACAACCGCTGCAACCGCGAGAACGCGCTTCCTTCTCGCTTGCATGGCACGGGCTATGGAATCACCGTTAGATACGTCTATTCCATGGTTCATATCGGGCCCCGAACTTGGCCTCCAGTTCCTGTGCATGGCTGCGCGAGGACCGTCTGGCTCCCGGTTATCACCTGGCCGTCGGTCATGGTCATCGAGACCAAGACCGTGTAGGTGGTGCCAGGGACCCCTCATGACGCAAAGCCGTAGGAACCCGTCGTCGGCTCTCCTATTTGCAGGTAGTTAGAGGCGCTCACCTGGGAGCCGTTGTAGGTGAAGGGGCTCTCGAGCACAAGACCGTTCAGCGTTGGGTTCGAGACCGATACGGCGATGCTCGTGACGGGAAAGTTGGCCGCGTCCTCGACGGAGATGTTCAGCGTGCCTCCTCCCGAAGAAAGGACTGCCATCGCCACCCCTCTGATGGGGACGAGGGGGTTTCCGGGGACGGAGAGGCCTAACCGCGAGCGGGTGTTCAAGAGGATCGCTCCTGCGACTATGAGAAGGGCCATAATCGCTATCGTGGCAGCAACGGCGCGCTTTCCCTTCAAGACGATGCCGTTCCGGACCGGGTCGGGCTACATACGGCTTCCCGTTCTTCGGCTGCGCTTTCGGTCTCCGGGTAGCTCTGACGGGTCGACAATCCAAGCAGGTGGGGGCGCCCAGCCTACCGGCACTTACCTTATCGAGAGGTGCGTCTTGCCGATCGGCATGTCCTTGTAGTCCGGGTGGAACTCGACCGAGAGGTTCCTCGCCTTCGGATCCGCGCTGATTATCCAGAGGAAGCTCATCCCTACCCCGGGCGTCGCGACGTTGGGGTGGTATCCCCTCTCGAACGCCACAGCGTCCCCGTCCCGGACGACGTAGGCATTCTCCTCTTCTGACCCGACGACCTGGACCCCAAACCGCCTACCCATCCCGAAGTAGATGTAGACCTCTGGCTTGCCGTCGTGCTTGTGCGGCGGGAAGCTGGTCCAGTTCCCGTCGTCTCCCTCGACGAAGCCCGCGATGAACCTGTTCGCTGGGTCGCCCTCGCCCACCGTGGTGATCACCCGCCTGCTGTAGGGGACCACACCGGAGGCTATGACCTTCAGCTCGGAGTACCGGCGGACGTACGCCGGATATGACTTCTTGGCCGGGGCCTGGGCCCAGATCAGGTCGGCCGGCCCTTTCGACTTGACCGAGAACTCTGTCCAGCGCGGGAGGTAGCACGTGTCCTTCTCTGAGAGCTTTATCGGGCTCTTCGCCTCAGCGACCTGGATTTCGACCTTCCCGCTCAACGGTACGAGTAGCGACTCGGTCGAAAGCGTCTGGAGACCTTTGATCTCTCTCGTCTTCCGCATCCTATACCGCTTGACCGTGAGGTCCTTCACGGAGCAGACCTCTTCGAACGCGTCGGTCGTGCCTTGGTCTTTGTGCATCAAGCCTTCATCGCGCCTCGTCCGTCCGGTCCCTAGGGGCGATATTAGCCTTTGGCGGTACCCGCGTCGAGGTCGATGCCCGTCTCCTTCTCCTTCAGGAACCGCCTCAGCTCCCCCGGGCGGGGCATCGACTCCGAACAGGCGTGCCCTCTCACTACCATCGCGCCGACGGCGTTGCCGAGGCTGGCCGCGCGCACCGGATTCCATCCCCTGAGATAGCCGAACATGAACCCGGAGAGGAAACCGTCCCCTCCGCCGAGTCCCTTCACCACGCGGACGGGAATCCCTGGCACGTCCGTCCTCCGAGCCCCCTGGATGACCGTGACCCCCTCTCCGCCGTGTGTGACCACCAGGACCTTCTTCGAGTGCGCGGGGATCGCGGCGATGGCGTCGGAGAGCTTCTTCTTCCCGGTCGCTGCCATGTATTCGCCCTCGTTCCCGACGACGATCCCTGCCTCCTCGAAGACTCTCTTGTATCTGAGGATTCGGACTCGCTCGGTCGTGCTCCACAGGGAGGGCCGCCAGTCGAGGTTGAAGACCACCGTCTTGTCGAGCGCCTTTGCCTGGCGGGCGGCGTACAACGTCGTCCCGAACGAGGGCTCCTGCGACAGCCCCGTTCCCGTCACTATGAGCGAGCGCGTCTCGCCGATGATGTTCCCTCCGAGGTCCCCCCGGGTGATGTGGAGGTCGGCGACGTTCTCGCGGTAGAAGATGAACATCGAGTCCTTCCCCGGATAGATCTCGGCGAAGACGATCCCCGTCTTGCCCTCCTTCTCCTGTTTGATGTGCCCGGTCTCGACCCCCTCCTTCGCGAGGTAGCTGATGACGTAGTCGCCCAGCACGTCCTTGCTGACCCTCGTGACGAGCGCGCACTTCAGCCCGAGCCTAGACGCGCCGACCATCACGTTCGCTGAGGTGCCCCCGACGTACTTTGCGAACCTCCGGATCTCGCTGAACGGCACCCCGAAGTCGAGCGAGTACAGGTCCACCCCGGCCCGCCCCAGAGCGACGATGTCGTACACGCCGGGTCACTATCCGTACGGCGAGGGAATGTCCCAGAAACCGAACGACTTCGTCCCGCTCTTGGGGAACGCCCTCTCCACCACCGCCTCGACGACCACGGGGACGTGCATAGCAAGGGCCTCGTCCAGTGCCTTCCTGAACGACTCGGGGTCCGCCGCGCGGATGTACTCCGCGCCGTAGGCCTTTGTCAGCTTCTCGAAGTCGATCGAGTACTCCGACCCGTCGGCCATCCTGAACTCCGTGCCGATGAGCCTGTTCTTGAAAGACCGGATTTGCAGGTCCCTTATCGAGACCCACCCCCGGTTGTTCAGCAAGACGACCACTAGAGGCATCTGGAGCTGGACGGCCGTCGAGAGCTCGACGCTGTTCATCATGAACGATCCGTCTCCCTCTACCGCCGCGACGCTGGTCTTGGGCAGCGCGAGCTTTGCCCCGATCGCCGCCGGGAGCGCGAAGCCCATCGTCGAGAACCCTCCCGAGGAGATGAATGTCCCCGGCCTGTAGGCGACCCACTGCTGCGAGAATATCTCCTGCGGCAGCCCCGCGCTCAGGGTGATTATCGCGTCCTTCGGGAGCCGCTCCCTCATTATCGCCACCAGGTTCGGGATCCCCATGGGGACGTCGCTCCGCAGCTTCCTGAGGTCCTCGGCCCAGGTGGTCCTGAGCTCCTTCAGCCGGCCGAACCACGGCGAGTCGTGATACCTCTTCTTCTCGGCACGCGACATCACGGCGGAGAGCAGGTCCTGGAGCCCGGCGCGGGCGTCGGCCACTATCCCGACGGTGGTCGGGTAGTTCTTCCCTATCTCTCGGGCGTCGATGTCGAGGTGGATGAGCTTCGTCGGAGGGATGCTGAAGGTGACTCCGGGCACGTAGGAGCTCGTGGTCTCGTCGCTGAACGTCGTGCCGACGGCGAGGATAACGTCAGCCCCCTTGGTTATCTCGTTCGAGACCGCCGTCCCGACGTTGCCCGGATGGAACGCGTAGAGCTCGTGGTCCTCGGGGAAGCCGCCCTTCGAGTCTCCCCTGAACGAGCAGACGACGGGCGCCCCCAGGTACTCTGCGAGGTCGACGAGCTCCTTCGTCGCGCCCGACATCACCACTCCGCCGCCTATGAGAATCACCGGCCTCTGGGCGGAGAGGAGCAGGTCCGCGGCCCTCCCGACCGACTCCGGGTCCGGGCGGACCCGCCCCGCCGCCATGTGGAGCGAGAAGTCGGGGAGCTCGAGCGCGACCTTGTCAACCTGGATGTCCATGGGGAGGTCGATGAGCACGGGCCCGGGCCTCCCGCTGATGGCGGTCCTCACCGCGTCGACCATTACCTTGGGGAGCTGCCGGTCCGTCGTGACCTGCCATGACCCCTTGACCAGGTGGTCCATCGAGTTCCAGTAGTCGACCCAGTGCTGCCTCTCGATCTCCTGGAATATCCCCATCCCGAAGAGGTAGGTCTGTATCTGCCCCGTGATCGCTATGAACGCCGACGAGTCCACGTACGCTGTCGCGAAGGCCGTCGCGAGGTTCGTCGCCCCTGGCCCCACCGACGTGGTCACCGCCGCGGGGATCTTCCTGTTGGCCCTGAAGTACCCGTCCGCCATGTGGCCGCCCCACTGCTCGTGCTTGACCTGGACGACGTTTATGTCGGGCGCCAGGTCCCGGGCCGCGTCGAATATCGAGACGTTCCCGTGCCCCGGGATACCAAAGATGTACTTCACTCCCGCCTTCCGGAGAGACTCTACAACGTACTGGGCTCCTGTTCTCTGAGAGGGCTCCATAACGGCGACGGAGCCGAGCGTGGTATTTTAATCGTTAGCGCGGAAGACCCGCCGAACATCAAGGGGATTATCTTCCCATGAAGTGAATTTGAACCGTCATTTCCGGTTATATACACAGGCATAGTCTAATGTGTGCGAGCGACTAAGTGTGTCTATCACTCCTACGAGGGAGATGGACTCGACTCCCTTCTCACCCACTGTCTTACGATAACCTATAATGCATTGACATTTGCTAGCAAGAGCAGAATCGACAACAGGAAAGGGATGATCGAATTCTATCGATCTCTCAAAGGAATTGATCTTCATTCGAGTTACAAGAAGGCGTGTATAACGAGGGCTTGCGCTATCCTGAATAGCAGAAAGAAAGGAAAGATGAGGGGTTTCAAGATCCGGGGTCTAAGACCACTCAAGCCGATGATTTGCATCACCTCTGGGTTCTTCGTGACAATGAAAGGGCGACTTTTCGTTCCTCTGCAGAGGGGTAGTTACTTCGACTTACAGCTCAACCATCACGTTCAGGAAAGACTCACGGGGAGGAAGGTAAGGAGTCTTACAATCAGCCGCAACGTTCTCTCGTTCTGCTATTCGGACGAGGTCAAACCAGTTCCTGTAAAGTCAGTTCTTGGTTTAGATCGAAACGAGAAGAACTTGACTTTCGGGAATGTGGAAGGAGTAATCCAGATAGACCTCTCGAAGACGGTAAGAATCAGGTCAACGACTAAAGAAATCCTCGGCTCCTTCAAGAGGAGCGACGTGCGCATGAGGCGGAAGCTGGCACGCAAGTACTGGACGCGGTCGAACAACAGAACAGACCGGCTGCTCCATGCTGCGACGAACCTAGTAGTTGGTTGTGCATCTGCATCTTGTGCGTCCCTCGCAATCGAAGATTTGACCAATATCAATAGGCTGTATCGGAAGGGCAATGGACAGAATCGCGATTTCAGATTCAGGCTCAACTCCTGGCCGCACTACAAGTCGAAACGGATGCTTGCATACAAGGCTGCCTGGAAGGGTGTCGCTCTAATCCAACTTACAAAGTCTGAGACAAACGGGTCTTCATCCGTGCACTCGGCGTGTGGGGAGAAGCTTCGCAGCCCTGCGATGGGCGATGCCGTGCATGGGAGGGAGCTCTGGTGTCAGAGTTGTAAGGTCTGGATTGATAGGGACGTGAACGTCGCAATCGTCCTGTCACAGAGGGGGCTGGCGAGGTTCGCAAGTTCCCTTCCAAAGCCGAAGAGCCGTTCGCACGAGCCTCTTGAGGCCGAGGAGAAAGGGCTGGCAAGTGAAGCTGTGATGGGGAACGGGACGAAGACCCCAATCCTCAGAGTCGATGCCAGCAAGTTGGCTCACGGCCCCATCAATGGAAGGCCGTTCAATCGTTGGAAGAGCTGACAGAACCGGCGCGGAAGAGGGACACAGGTTCTCTTCTCGCCCACGCATCCATCTTCGCCTCCGCCTCCTCGGCGGTGGTGCCATGGTGGACGATGGTGTGGATCGCGAACGCGACCGGTAGGGGGTCCTCTTCTGGCGGATAAAGGAGGTTCCTGCCGAGCAGGACTCCTCTTACGTTGGGTCCCGCCTTCATCGCAGCCTCGACCTCGCGCAGCAGACCGCGGACGTCCTTGATCGCCTCGCCTCCGAGCAGCAGTATGGGCAGGGTGGTCGCCTTAGCCACGTCGCTGAACCTCTCCGAGTACGGCAGCTTGAGCCAGATGCGGGTCGACGAGCTGCCCAGAGCGGAAGCGACCCCCACCATCTTGATTAGCTTCTGGGGGTCTAGGTCGAGCCGCCTCTTCTTGTCCTGGACCGTCACAGGAAGGGGTTCCAGGAAGATCGGCAGGTTCTGGCGGTTGCACTCAGCGACCGTCTGCACGCAGTACCTGATCGTCTCCGCCGAGTCCCGGTCGGCGAGGTCGACGCGAAGCAGGAACTTCGCGCCGTCCAGGTTCATCGAGACTATGCCGTCGACGTCGTAGCCGGTGGGCTGGTCGTCCAGCTCGAACGCGCTCCCGCCGAGCCCTCCCCGGTTGATGCTGCCGATTATCACCTTCTTGTTGAGGAACCTCGACGGTGAGGACCTGCCTGCTAGGTGCGATACCATGAGGAGCTCGTCGACGATGTCAGCCGTCCCCAGTATCCCGTCGAAAGGCGAGTCGGCCAGCACCCGCAGGATCCTCGAGAGCAGCTCCTGCCTCCGGCCCATCCTCACAGGGTCGTCGCGTATCGAAGTGGTCATCCTCCCCGGGTGGTCGGCCGCGAGCAGCACCAGTCTCCCGTCGTCGGTTATCGCGTCCCGCCTCACCCTCCTGCGCGCCTCGCGCTTGGGCAGGTCAGGGTCAGTCACCCTAAGGTCCGTTATGCGGTTGTAGACGCTTTCCGGCAGGTACTCGTAAGGGTTGAACTTGGCGCGCGCCATCTCGCTGCGGCATCCGGACGCGCCATTAGAACTTAGCGGGAGTCCTTCGGGTGCTCCGATGATCCGCGCATGCTTATCTACCGTCCTCCTTCGCTTCCTCCTCATGCCGCTCCCGATTCTGAAGAAAGGCTCGATTGGATTCAACGCGTGTCCGGACATGGTGGAGCCGAAGAGGCTCGTGCAGCTCTGCCAGCGCGCCAAGAAGGCGGGGTTCGAGGCGATCTGGGTAAGCGACCATTTTCATCCCTGGTTTCACACCGGCGCGACCGAGTACAACACCTGGGTCTGGATGGGCGCGGCGATGCAGCAGGTCGACCTCCCGTTCGGCACGGCCGTGACGGCGCCTCTCTTCAGGTACCATCCGGCGATAACGGCCCAGGCCTTCGCGACGATGGAGGCGCTCTTCGGCCACAGGGTGATCCTGGGAATCGGTACGGGCGAGGCGATGAACGAGGTCCCACTCGGCTACTCGTGGCCCAAGTACGCCGAGAGAAGGGACCGGCTGATCGAGTCGGTCAAGATCATGAAGGCGCTCTGGAAGGGCGGGTTCGTCGACTTCGACGGGGAGTACTACAAGCTCAAGGCGGCGAACATCTACATGAAGTCGGACGTCCCGATAGTGATGTCCGCCCTCGGTCCGAAGATGGCGAGGATCGTCGGGGAGTACGGGGACGGGATAATCACGTCGGCGAAGACGCCGCAGTACATCAACGAGGTCATCTTCCCGAACGTGGCCGCAGGGGCCAAGAAGTCCGGAAGGACGCTGGACGACCTATTGAAGGTCGTGGAGATAGACGTAGCCTATGACGAAGACTACGACCGGGCCGTGAAGACGCTGAGGAAGTGGGCCGCGACCCTGATCAACGAGATGTTCACCACGGATATCTCGGACCCGAGGGAGATAGAGGAGAGGGGCAAGTCCATCTCCGACAAGGAGCTGGCCGAAGTCTTCCCGATTGCGACCGACGAGAACGAGTTCATCAAGAGGATCGAGCAGTACTTCAAGTGCGGCTTCGACCACACCTACGTCCAGATCAACACCTTCGACGACGAGAAGGCGTTCAACCTATTCGAGAAGAAGGTGCTGCCGTACTTCAGAAAATAGGCGATGGCACCGTAGAGCGGACGGGCCGCGGCGAGTTGACGCCGCGTCGCCTGTCTCTGCGTTTAAGACCTTCCTAGGCGTCAGGCCTTCTCCTCACGATTATGAGGCTCGCCGAGGCGATGCCCAGGGCGAGGGCTCCAACCACCGTGAAGAGGACTGTGTTGTAGTTCGTAGCACTCGAAGTAGCTGGAGGCGACGAGGCCTGCTGAGTCGATGCCTGCTCTAGGACCGTGGACGTCTGGACGATGGTCTGGGTGGAAGACTGACCGGTGCTCTGCTGCGATGTAAGGCTCGCGGGCACCAGGTTGGGGCTGCTCGAGACGGAGCCCGAGGTCGCCGACTCAACTCCCGGCGTCAGACTGCCCGTGGAGGAGACTCCCTGGGGGGTCGCCCAGTAGTTCTGCTGCTGGAGCTGCAGGACTATACTGCCGGTGGTCTGGGGCGGGACCATGAGCAGCGAGCCCGCGAATCCGACGTAGGCCGGCTGCCAGGTCACCGTTACGTTCACCTTCTGACCTCCGACGATCACGACCGTGGAGCCCGGACTGGTGGGCAGGTTGACCGGAACCCAATTCCATGCGGTGATCTCGACCGGAACCGCCGGGACGACGAGCCTCGTCGTACCGCTGGTCCCGACCTGTCCCGACATGTTGAGGGGGTTCACGCTGTTCAGGGAGTAGTAGTCCCCACCTAGGACAGAGGCGTACAGGTAGGCACCGGCTGCGGCGGTGCCGTTGGCGTAGGTGACCCGGAGGGTGAGCGTCGTCGTTGCGATGTCCGCCACCGGGCGCGTCGAGATTGTCAGCGAAGTCGGCCCGGAGACCTGTTGCACGGCGAAGCCGTACTCAGAGTCCGAGTAGCCCGGGTAGCAGGGCGGCAAGACTATGGCTGAGCCAGCGCTGGATGCGGTTGCAGTGTACGTCGTTGAACTGCCCGGGGATGCTGTCCCGCCGCTACCAGTTGATGCCGCCACCGGCTCGGGTATGCCGCAGAATGACTGGGAGTTCGAGTCGGCGCTCACTGTGAAGATGTAGCTCGCGCTAGGGAGCTCGAACGACGCCGCCGGGTAGGGCGTCGAGTAGGTGATCACCGGGTAGCCCGTCGAGTTGTAGGCCGTGACGGTGTAGGTCCCGCTGAAGGTGCTGTTCGTTGTGTGGACGAAGACCTGGACGTTGTCATAGGAAGACGCGGAGGTTGCCGCAAGGCTCGGCGTCGCGCCAACGAGGAGGATGGCCATCAGGGAGAGCCCCGCCGCCACTCCAAGCGCCTTGATCCGTTTGGCATTCTTGTTTCTTGAGCTTAACATTTTGATTCGCTACAGTACCAATGGGCAGGAGGGGTCTTAATGCTACGCAGGAGAACGGCCGTTCTCCTGCCCAGAACGCCACAGGGGAGGCGGG